>NZ_JBHVJC010000008.1:0-238142 GCF_042799315.1 Streptomyces sp. NPDC057702
GGGAAACGCCCGGTCTCATTCCGAACCCGGAAGCTAAGCCTTTCAGCGCCGATGGTACTGCAGGGGGGACCCTGTGGGAGAGTAGGACGCCGCCGGACAATCTTTGAGAAGAGGCCTTTGCCCGGAGATTCCGATCTCCTGGGCAAGGCCCTTTTCGCGTTTGCCGAGAGTGTGCTGAAGCCCGCTTTCGACGCCTCCGCCGTACTGAAGCGTGCGCACGCACCCCTGGTGCGCGAGATGTCCCCGCGTACGGGTAAAGTCGGGGGGCATCATTGGCACGTTCCACAGGAGGCCCCCGGGTGGAGGTCCAGGAGACACGCGTCCAAACCGACCGCGTGCTCACCATCCCGAACATCCTCAGCATGGCACGCCTCGTTGGCGTTCCACTGTTCCTGTGGCTCATCCTGTTGCCCGAGTTCGGAGGCCCCAAGGCCGATGGGTGGGCGTTGCTCGTCCTCGCGTTCAGCGGCGTCAGTGACTATCTCGACGGCAAACTCGCGCGGCGCTGGAACCAGATCAGCAACCTCGGCCGACTTCTCGACCCCGCTGCCGACCGGCTGTATATCCTCTCGACCCTCGTCGGTCTCACCTGGCGGGAAATCCTGCCGTTGTGGTTGACCGCGATACTGGTCGCCCGTGAACTGCTCCTTCTGGTGATGGTCGGCATCCTGCGTCGGCACGGCTATCCGCCGCCGCAGGTGAACTTCCTCGGCAAAGCGGCGACGTTCAACCTCATGTACGCATTCCCCCTCCTCCTTCTGAGCGACGGAAGCGGCTGGCTGCCGACGCTCGCTGCTGTTTTCGGATGGGCGTTCGCAGGTTGGGGTACGACCCTCTACTGGTGGGCAGGAATCCTGTATGTGGTTCAGGTTCGCCGACTCGTCACGGCGGACACCGCAGCCGGCTGAGCTCGCTGATGCGCCAGCCCTGTAAGGGCCGGATTGCCCTGACGTGAAATCCAGTGGGCTATCTGGGCGGGCGAAGTCGGCATGACCGTCGTCTCTTCAAGGAGGACGCTTCCGACATGAAGGCCGTCGTGATGGCCGGTGGCGAGGGAACTCGCCTGCGGCCGATGACTTCAAGCATGCCCAAGCCGTTGCTGCCGGTGGCCAATCGGCCCATCATGGAGCACGTGCTGCGTCTGCTCAAGCGCCACGGTCTGAACGAGACCGTGGTGACCGTCCAGTTTCTTGCCTCACTGGTACGGAACTACTTCGGTGATGGCGAAGAACTCGGCATGGAGCTCACCTATGCCAACGAGGAAAAGCCGCTCGGTACTGCGGGAAGCGTCAAGAACGCGGAAGAAGCGCTGAAGGATGACGCGTTTCTCGTGATCTCGGGCGATGCGCTCACCGATTTTGACCTGACCGAGCTCATCAACTTCCACAAGGAAAAGGGCGCGCTCGTCACGGTCTGCCTCACTCGGGTTCCCAACCCGTTGGAGTTCGGCATCACCATCGTCGACGAGAGCGGCCGGGTGGAACGGTTCCTGGAGAAACCCACCTGGGGTCAGGTCTTTTCCGACACGGTGAACACCGGTATCTACGTCATGGAACCCGAGGTCTTCGACTATGTCGAGGCCGACACCTCCGTGGACTGGTCCGGAGACGTCTTCCCGCAGTTGATGAAGGAAGGCAAGCCCATCTACGGCTACGTCGCCGAGGGCTACTGGGAAGACGTGGGCACGCACGAAAGCTACGTGAAGGCGCAGGCCGACGTCCTGGAGGGCAAGGTCGACGTCGAGATCGACGGCTTCGAGATCTCGCCCGGCGTATGGGTCGCCGAAGGCGCCGACGTGCACCCCGACGCCGTTCTCCGGGGCCCCCTGTACATCGGCGACTACGCCAAGGTCGAAGCTGGCACGGAGATCAGGGAACACACCGTCGTCGGCTCCAACGTCGTCGTCAAGAGCGGTGCCTTCCTGCACAAGACCGTCGTACATGACAACGTCTACGTGGGACAGCAGTGCAATCTGCGGGGCTGTGTCATCGGGAAGAACACCGACATCATGCGAGCCGCCCGTATCGAGGACGGGGCGGTGATCGGCGACGAGTGCCTCATCGGTGAGGAATCCATCGTCCAGGGAAACGTGCGCGTCTACCCGTTCAAGACGATCGAAGCCGGCGCATTCGTCAACACCTCCGTCATCTGGGAATCCCGCGGGCAGGCGCATCTGTTCGGAGCGCGTGGCGTCTCCGGCATCCTCAACGTGGAGATCACCCCCGAGTTGGCCGTACGACTGGCGGGGGCCTACGCGACGACGCTGAAGAAGGGGTCGACCGTCACCACGGCGCGTGACCACTCGCGTGGCGCGCGGGCCCTCAAGCGGGCGGTCATCTCCGCGCTCCAGGCCAGCGCCATCGACGTGCGCGACCTGGAGAACGTGCCGTTGCCCGTGGCTCGCCAGCAGACGGCCCGGGGAAGCGCCGGTGGGATCATGATCCGTACGACCCCCGGCGTGCCCGACTCGCTGGACATCATGTTCATCGACGAGCGGGGCGCGGACCTCTCACAGGCCGCGCAGCGCAAGCTGGACCGGGTCTACGCACGTCAGGAGTACCGGCGGGCCTTTCCCGGCGAGATCGGCGACCTGCGCTTCCCGGCCAGCGTCTTCGACTCGTACACCGGCTCGCTGCTGCGCGCGGTGGACACCACCGGCGTGGCAGAGGCCGGCCTGAAGATCGTCGTCGACGCTTCCAACGGCAGCGCGGGGCTCGTCCTTCCCAGCCTCCTGGGCAGGTTGGGTGTGGACGCGCTCACCATCAACCCCGGCCTGGACGAGTCGCGTCCCACCGAGACAGCCGATGCCCGTCGGTCCGGGCTGGTGCGCCTCGGCGAGATCGTGGCCTCCGCGCGTGCGGCCTTCGGCGTCCGGTTCGACCCCGTCGGCGAGCGACTTTCGCTCGTGGACGAACGAGGACGCATCGTCGAGGACGACCGCGCGCTCCTGGTCATGCTCGACCTGGTGGCGGCCGAGCGGCGCAGCGGACGAGTCGCGATGCCCGTGACCACGACCCGGATCGCGGAGCAGGTCGCCGCGTACCACGGCACGCAGGTGGACTGGACGACCACGTCGCCGGACGATCTGACCCGTGTGGGACGGGCGGAGACCACCATCTTCGGCGGCGACGGGCGTGGCGGGTACATCATTCCCGAGTTCAGCAGTGTCTTCGACGGCACGGCCGCCTTCGTCCGGCTGATCGGCCTGGTGGCGCGTACGCAGCTGACCCTGAGCCAGATCGACGAACGCATCCCGCGCGCCCACGTCCTGCGTCGCGACCTGGCCACCCCGTGGGCGGTCAAGGGCCTGGTGATGCGCACGGTGGTGGAGGCAGCCGGGGACCGGTCGGTGGACACCACGGACGGGGTGCGCGTCGTGGAGTCCGACGGCCGCTGGGTCATGGTGCTGCCCGACCCGGCCGAGGCCGTCACCCACCTGTGGGCGGAGGGCCCGGACGACGCGTCCGCCGGGGCGTTGCTCGACGAGTGGGCGCACGTCGTGGACACCGCCGGCCGCTGATTCCGTGGCGTAGTGGGCCCGGTGCGGGGCGCGGGAGAGGGCGCCCCGCACCGGGCCCGCGCCGGACCGGAGCCGGCTCCGTCCTCGCGGTGCGCCACCGCCCACGGGCCCCGCCCGGCGCGCCGGTGGGGCCATTGGGTCACGACGCTCCCGACGTGCGACGATGTGCGGCATGCCGCAGCCGCCCCCCATTCGGAGCACCGCGTCACAGCGTCCGCGCCCCGATGCGTCCATGTCGCTGTTGACCAACGTGATGGATCACAGCCTGGACGACGGGTACGCCGAGGCGGCGGCGCGGCGCGAGGCCGAGGGCAAGCAGGGGCTGCCGCGTTCGGTGAGCGCCAAGCTGTGGCTGGCCGCCGGACTGGTCCTCACCACGATCGTGGTGACCATCGGCGCGGCCGAGACGCGGATAGCGGCGCCCACCGTCGCCAAGGAGCGCCAGGAACTCATCGACCGGATCGAGTCGGAGACCTCGACGGCCGACACGCTGGAGGACGACGTCGACGCGCTGCGCGACGAGGTCGGCGAGCGGCAGCGCGCGGCCCTGGAGAAGCACGGCGGTGACAAGGGCGAGCTGGTGGCCCTGCTCGCCGGGGCAACCGAGGTCCAGGGCCCCGGAGTCAAGCTGGTCATCGACGATGCCGAGGGAGCCGACGGCGGGGGCGGCGGGCCGCGCGAGAGTAACGGCTTCTCCGACACCGGCCGGGTACGCGACCGCGACATGCAACGCGTCATCAACGGTCTGTGGCAGTCGGGAGCCGAGGCCATAGCGGTCAACGGTCAGCGGCTGACGGCCCTTTCGGCGATCAGGGCCGCGGGGGACGCCATACTGGTCGACAACAGGCCACTGGTGCCGCCGTATACGGTGCTCGCCGTGGGCGACGGGGAACGGCTGCGCTCGACCTTCGAGAAGAGCGCGGACGGCCGGTACCTCAAGGTACTGAAGGAAAACTACGACGTTCGCGTACGGACCTCCGTCGAGGACGAGGTGCGCCTACCGGTCGCCCCAAGCCTCATCGTGCGCAGCGCGGAGCCATATGCCGGTGCCGCGAAATCGAACGACACCGACACAGGAAAGGGCACATCTTGATCGCCGTACTGGGCCTCGTCGTGGGAGTCGTGGTCGGGCTCGTGGTCCGCCCCGTGGTACCAAACGCCGTCGAGCCCTACCTGCCGATCGCCGTCGTGGCCGCGTTGGACGCGGTCTTCGGTGGCTTTCGCGCGATGCTCGACGGGATCTTCGACGACAAGGTCTTCGTCGTATCGTTCCTCTCCAACGTCGTGGTGGCCGCCCTGATCGTGTTCCTGGGCGACAAACTGGGCGTCGGCGCGCAGCTCTCCACCGGTGTCGTGGTGGTGCTGGGCATTCGCATCTTCTCCAACGCGGCCGCGATCCGGCGGCACATCTTCAGGGCGTGAGGGCGATGTCCGACGACGAGATTCCCGAGGGCTCCGAGGCGTCGCGCCAGGAACGGCGCGAGGAGACCGAGCGGCCCGAGAAGCGAACCGGGCCCGAGCGGCGCGCGGAGTCCGGGCAGCCGAAGGGTACGGGCGGGGAGACGGGTCCGGAGCGGTCGCCCGCGAGGGACACGGACACGGGGGCCGGTAAGGAGCCCGGTCGTCGCTTCGCCGGGCTGCGACGCGAGCTGCCGGCCGAGCGTCCCGCGCCCCGCTCCTCCACGCACCGCCAGCCGCTTCCCGAACCTCCCGTACCGGACGGGTCCGTGACGGGACGTCAGCGGCTGCTGGCGAGCGTGTGGCCGCCTCGGGTGACCCGACCCCAGCTCACCGTCGCGCTGCTGCTGTGCGTTCTCGGGCTCGGCCTGGCCATCCAGGTGCGCTCGACCAACGAGAGCAGCGTGCTGCGCGGGGCGCGCCAAGAGGACCTGGTGCGCATCCTGGACGAGCTGGACGATCGCACCCAGCGCCTCGAAGACGAGAAGCAGCGTCTCGTCGGTCAGCGCACCGAGCTGGAGAACAGCTCGGACCAGGCCGAGGAGGCCCGCCGGCAGACCCGGGCCAAGGAACAGCAACTGGGCGTGCTCGCGGGTACGGTTGCGGCGCAGGGCCCCGGTATCACGTTGCGCATAGACGACACGCGTGGCGCGGTGGAGGCCGACATGCTGCTCGACGCGATCCAGGAGCTGCGGGCGGCGGGAGCCGAGGCCATCCAGATCAACGAGGTGCGCGTGGTGGCCAACACGTACTTCGCCGACACGGACAAGGGCGTCGAGATCGATGGCCACCGGGTGAACCAGCCCTACGAGTTCACGGTCATCGGCAAGCCCGAGGACCTTGAGCCCGCGCTCAACATCCCTGGTGGGGTAGTGCAGACTCTGGAGAAGGAGCGCGCGAACGTGTCAATCAAGCGACACGAGAAGATCGTCGTGGACGCCTTGCGATCGGCGAAGCGGCCTGACTACGCTCGGTCGTCATCGTGAGGAGCGAGGGGTATATGGGGGACCCGTGCCGCGGGCGTGCCTCAGCGGGGGGTCGACGCACCAGATACGGGGTGCGTGAGGGAAACTGTCTGGTGGTCACGGACGTTGTGAGGGTGTCCGGGTCGGCCGGCGTGTGTATTGAGGGTTTGTCCTGCCCCACGGGCGGGTCTGTTTCAGTCAAGGGGAATCGCCCGTGAAGTTGTTTGCGAAGTTGTTCGGCAAGAGCGCGCGCCCGGAGGGCGGGTCCGCCCGCCATCGAGGTCGCGCTGCCGAAGGTGGCGGGGCTCAGGAGGAGCGCCCGCTGTTCCGGGATCAGGTCGGTGACCAGCCCGGTGGCCACGGCGCGTCGTCTGTTGACCCCGCCGGAGCAGGGCCCATAGGTTTCGGAGAACGATCAGCCTCGAGTGCGGGTGGAGGGTCCGGGGTGCCGGTTTGCCCTAGGTGCGGGCATCAGGCCAGCGCGACCAGTAAGTTCTGCTCCAACTGCGGCACGCCGCTGCGGGCGGGAGCGACCCCCGAGCGAGCCTCGGAGACCACGTCCACGATCTCGATCTCGGGCCTGGAAGCGTACGACTCCGAGACCACGGGCCAGACCCCGCTGCCCTCGCTGACACCGGAGGCCCAGGCCGCGGTGGACGCGCTGCCGGCGGGCTCGGCCCTCCTGGTGGTGCGGCGCGGCCCGAACTCGGGCAGCCGCTTCCTCCTGGACAGCGAGCTGACGACGGCCGGGCGTCACCCGAACAGCGACATCTTCCTGGACGACGTGACGGTCTCGCGTCGGCACGTGGAGTTCCGTCGCGGTTCCGACGGCGGTTTCTCCGTCGCTGACGTCGGCAGCCTCAACGGCACCTACGTCAATCGTGAGCGCATCGACGCGGTGCTGCTCAACAACGGCGACGAGGTGCAGATCGGTAAGTACCGGCTGGTCTTCTACGCCAGCCAGCGGGGATTCGGCATCTGAGCGACCACGGGAGCCGAGGAAGGTTCATGCGTCACTCACCGTCGGGCGGTGCCGGGCACGGCACCGCCCCCACGGACGGTCGCCTGATGAGCATCGGCGCCGTGTTGAACCTGCTTCGGGACGAGTTTCCCGAGGTCACGATCTCGAAGATCCGCTTCCTTGAGGCCGAGGGGCTGGTCGAGCCGCAGCGCACCCCCTCGGGGTACCGGAAGTTCTCCCGGGCGGATGTGGAGCGGCTCGGATACGTACTGCGTACGCAGCGGGACCACTACCTGCCGCTCAAGGTCATCCGGGAGCATCTCGACGCCCTGGAGCGCGGCGAGCAGGTGCCGCTGCCCGCCCCTGCCCAGCCGCGCGACCTGCTCGACGGCGAGGCGCCGGCGGCGGACGAGCCGACGGCGGCCCGTATCGGCCGGGCGGAGCTGCTGGCCGCCGCCGAGGTGGGGGAGGCCGAGCTGACCGAGTGGGAGTCGTACGGGCTGCTGTCCGCCGCCTCGGACGGCGGATACGACGTGGGCGCGGTCGCCGTGGCCAAGCTCATCGCCGATCTTGGCAGGGCCGGCCTCGAACCGCGCCATCTTCGGGCCATCAAAGCGGCTGCCGATCGAGAGGCCGGCCTGGTCGAGCAGCTCGTCGCACCCCTGCGGCGACACCGAAACCCGCAGACCAGGGCCCATGCGGAGGCTACCGCGCGGGAGCTGGCGGGACTGTCCGTACGCCTGCACGCCGCGCTCGTGGAAACGGCGCTGCGGGTCAGGTTGCACTGAGTGCCGTGGGTGCCCGACTACCCAAACCGGCCGGCCAGGTCCTAGGGTTGCTGTGTGAATGAGCTCGACGTCGTGGGTGTCCGGGTGGAAATGCCTTCCAACCAGCCGATCGTGCTTCTCCGTGAAGTAGGAGGCGACCGGTACCTGCCCATCTGGATTGGGCCAGGAGAGGCGACCGCCATCGCCTTCGCGCAGCAGGGCATGGCCCCCGCGCGACCACTGACCCATGACCTTTTCAAGGACGTCCTGGAGGCGGTGGGACAGGAACTCACCGAGGTCCGCATCACTGACCTGCGTGAGGGTGTCTTCTACGCGGAGCTGGTGTTCGCCAGCGGGGTGGAGGTCAGCGCCCGGCCGTCGGACGCCATAGCGCTGGCCCTGCGCACCGGAACGCCGATCTACGGCAGCGACGGTGTGTTGGACGACGCGGGCATCGCCATCCCGGACGAGCAGGAGGACGAGGTCGAGAAGTTCCGTGAGTTCCTCGACCAGATCTCTCCGGAAGACTTCGACACCAACAGTCAGTGAGTCGCTGACGGCGGGTGCGACGGGGCATTCGGGCAGCTCTTCCCGGCAGAGTGTCACGGGAAACCACTCCCAGGGTGATTATCACTCGGCGTGCCGAGTGTGGCGATCGTTGACGCACCCCAGGTGACTGCCTACCGTCGAGAAGGCAGGTCAAGGACGGAGGTCGGCGTGAGAAGCACCGGCGACGGCACGGCGGCGGGCGGTCCGTATCCGCTTCACGGAGGCGGGACCGGATCGGCATCCGGGCACCCGATCGCGGCACGGGCCGTGACGCCCGGGGAGCCCGCGTCCGACGACGTCGGCTACCGCGGACCCACGGCGTGCGCGGCGGCGGGCATCACCTACCGACAACTCGACTACTGGGCCCGTACCGAGCTCGTCGAGCCCAGCGTGCGACCGGGCTACGGCTCCGGCAACCAGCGGCTCTACAGCTTTCGCGACGTCGTCGTGCTCAAGATCGTCAAGCGGCTGCTCGACACCGGCGTGTCGCTGCAGAACATCCGCACCGCGGTGCGGCACCTGCGCCAGCGCGACGTCGCCGACCTGGCGCAGATGACGCTGATGAGCGATGGGGCGACGGTGTACGAGTGCACGTCGCCCGACGAGGTCGTGGACCTGCTCCAGGGGGGCCAGGGCGTGTTCGGCATCGCGGTGGGCGTGGTGTGGCGGGACGTGGAGTCGGCCCTCGCGCACCTGCACGGGGAGCGCGTGGACACCGGCGAGACGCTGCCCCGGCACCATCCGGCCGACGAGTTGGCGAGGCGGCGCAACCGCGCGGTCTGAGCCCGAATGTCAGTGGCGTACGGCACTATCGAGGTGTGAGGGGTGCGCCAACAATCCTGCATCTGGACATGGATGCCTTCTACGCGTCGGCGGAGCAGGCGTCCAAGCCCAGTTTGCGCGGGAAACCGGTGATCGTCGGGGGACTTGGGCCGCGAGGCGTCGTCTCCACGGCTTCGTACGAGGCACGTGTCTTCGGGGTGCACTCGGCCATGGCGATGGCGCAGGCGCGCCGGCTGTGTCCGAACGCCGCTTACCTCACCCCGCGTTTCTCGCTGTACCGACAGGTCAGTGAGGCGGTGATGAGCCTGCTGACGGAGCTCTCGCCGCTGGTGGAGCCGCTCAGCTTGGACGAGGCGTTCGTCGATCTGGAGGCCGGTGGTGTGGAGCCGACCCTGGAGGCCGCCCGGCGGGTCGGGGAGCGGTTGCGCGCCGACATCGTGGCGACCACGGGGTTGTCCGGGTCGGTGGGCCTGGCCGGGTCCAAGATGCTGGCCAAGATCGCCTCGGAGCAGGCCAAGCCCGACGGGATGGTGGTCATCGAGCCGGGCACGGAGCTGACGCTGCTCGGGCCGATGTCGGTGCGGGCCATTCCCGGCGTGGGTCCCGCGACGGCCGAGGCGCTGCGGCGCGCGGGCATCCACACCGTGGCCGAGTCGACCGAGGCGGGCGAGGCGGAGCTGGTCAGGCTGCTCGGCAAGGCGCACGGCGCCTCACTGTTCGCCCTGGCCAGCGGTCGGGACGACCGCCCGGTCGTCGCCGATCAGGAGACCAAGTCGGTGTCGGTGGAGGACACCTTCGACGAGGACCTGACGGATCGCGCGCGGGTGCAGTACGAGGTGGCCCGGCTCGCGGAGCGGTGCGTCGAGCGGCTGCGCGGGGCCGGCAGGTCGGGGCGTACGGTCGTGGTGAAGGTGCGGCGGTACGACTTCTCGACGCTCACCCGATCCGAGACCCTGCGCGGGCCCACGGACGACCCCGCGGTGGTGCGGGAGGCGGCTCGGCGGTTGATCGACGGCGTGGAGACCAGCGAGGGCGTGCGGCTCCTGGGCGTCGGCGTCACGGGCCTGGCCGACTACACGCAGGAGGACCTGTTCGCGCAGGCGGCCACGGAGCGTGAGGCGCTGGACGGGGCGCGACAGGCCCAGCGGGAGGCGGCGGGTCCTGAGAGCCCGGAGGCCGCGGACAGGCCGGAGAGCGCCCCACAGGACCCCGTACCGGAGCCGTCAGCTCCCGAGCCGCCCCGACGTTGGATGCCGGGGCTCGATGTGGTGCACACGGAGTACGGCGCCGGCTGGATTCAGGGCAGCGGGGTCGGTCGGGTGACCGTGCGGTTCGAGCAGCCGTGGTCGCGGCCGGGTCGGGTGCGCACGTTCGCCGTGGACGACCCGGCGCTGGTGCCCGCCGAGCCGCTGCCGCTGATCCGCCCGGAGATACCCACCGCCGTGCCGTCGCCGGGAGTCCCGGTCGTACACGTCGACACCCGCGGCCACCCGGTGGCCGGCACCCGGGCGTCAGCTTTCGGGGGCTGAGGCGTCGGGTCCCTGTCCCTCGCCGGAGCCGGCGATGTGTCCGAATCCGGTGTCCGGCGGAACGCTGTGGTCACCGCGTCGCGAGGTGTCGAGCCCGTAGTGCCGGTAGAGCTGGACCTCCTGCTCGGGCGAGAGGTGCCGGCCGACACCGAGGTCGGGGGCTCCCCTGATCAGAGCGCGATCGAAGGGGATGCGAAGTACCTCGTCGACCACCTCGCTCGGCTCCAGCGGGACGAACACGTCCCGGCCGAAGAGGCCGGTGCGCACGGCCGCCCACTCGGGTTCGCCCGTCGCGTCGTCGAGGTAGACCTCGTCCACCGTGCCGATCTTCGTGCCGTGGCGGTCGAGCGCCTTGCGGCCTATCAAGTGCCGAGGGTCGGTGTCGATCCGCACCGTCCATCACCTCCGTAAACGTGATTCCTGCCCCCTAGACACCTACGTAAGGCCAGATCAAGCCGACCGGCCACTTGAGGGTTCAGCTCAGAGCCCCGCTGGTAGGCTGGTGAACGGCTGTCGACCCCGTGCGGGAGAGCTCTCCGTCGCAAGCTGGCGGGGGCGCCGAAGGAGCAAATCCTCCCCGGAAACTCTCAGGCACACGTACCGTACGGACGAGGTCACTCTGGAAAGCAGGGCGGGTCACGGCCGGCGTCATGCCGTAACCCCTCCTCACCGACGGTGCAAGCCGGATCGCTACGCGGACCGGTGAAGCTCTCAGGTTGAGATGACAGAGGGGGAGGCCGTATGGGTACCAGCGCCTTGGTGCCCCCGAAGGTCGCATGACCAGGAGGCCTCCGCAGATGACCGCACACCGCATCTCCCTGACCGAGTTGGAGCGCGGCACGCCCTTCGACGAGCGTCACATCGGGCCTGACCGTGAGGCGCAGGCCAAGATGCTCGCCCAGATCGGTTTCGGCTCGCTGGACGATCTCACCGCCGCGGCCGTGCCCGACGTGATCAAGAGCGCCGAGGCGCTGCGTCTGCCCGACGCCAGGACCGAGGCCGAGGTGCTCGCCGAGCTGCGTGGGCTCGCCGACCGCAACGAGGTCGTCACGCCCATGATCGGCCTCGGCTACCACGGCACGTTCACACCGCCGGTGATCCTGCGCAACGTGATGGAGAACCCGGCCTGGTACACGGCGTACACGCCCTACCAGCCCGAGATCTCCCAGGGGCGTCTCGAGGCGCTGATCAACTTCCAGACCGTCGTCTCGGACCTGACCGGGCTGCCCACCGCCAGCTCCTCCCTCCTGGACGAGGGCACCGCCGCCGCGGAGGCCATGGCGCTCTCGCGGCGGGTCGGCAAGGTCAAGCAGGGCGTCTTCCTCGTCGACGCCGACTGCCTGCCGCAGACCATCGCCGTCATCCAGACCCGCGCCGAGCCCACGGGCGTGGAGGTCGTCGTCGCGGACCTGTCCGACGGCATTCCGGACGAGATCGCCGAGCGCGGCGTCTTCGGCCTGTTGCTCCAGTACCCGGGGGCCTCCGGCGCGCTGCACGACCCGCGTGCCGTCATCGAGCGGGCCCGCGAGCTCGGGGCGGTCGTCACCGTGGCCGCCGACCTGCTCGCCCTGACCGTGCTGACCTCGCCCAGCGAGCTCGGCGCCGACATCGCCGTCGGCAGCACCCAGCGCTTCGGCGTGCCGCTGGGCTTCGGCGGCCCGCACGCCGGGTTCATGGCCGTCAACGACAAGTTCGTCCGCAACCTGCCGGGTCGCTTGGTCGGCGTCTCCGTGGACGCGGACGGCGACAAGGCGTACCGGCTGGCACTCCAGACCCGCGAGCAGCACATCCGCCGCGAGAAGGCCACCAGCAACATCTGCACCGCTCAGGTCCTGCTCGCCGTGATGGCCGGGATGTACGCCGTCTACCACGGCCCCGACGGCCTGGCCGCCATCGCCCGACGTACCCACCGCTACGCCACGGTGCTCGCCGCGGGGCTGCGGACCGGCGGGGTCGAGCTGGTGCACGAGGCGTACTTCGACACGCTGACCGCGCGGGTGCCGGGCCGGGCCGCCGAGGTGGTGGCCGCCGCTCGCGAGGCCGGCATCAACCTGCGGCTCGTCGACGCCGACCAGGTCGGCATCGCGTGTGACGAGACCACGGGCCGGGCGCAGCTCACCGCCGTGTGGGGCGCGTTCGGCATCGACGCCGACGTGGACGCGCTGGACGCCACCGTCGTCGACGCGCTGCCCGAGTCGCTGGTGCGTACCAGCAACTACCTCACCCACCCGGTCTTCCACCAGCACCGTTCCGAGACCGCGATGCTGCGCTACCTGCGCAAGCTCGCCGATCGGGACTACGCGCTGGACCGCGGCATGATCCCGCTCGGCTCGTGCACCATGAAGCTGAACGCGACCACCGAGATGGAGCCGGTGACCTGGCCGGAGTTCGGCGGTCTGCACCCGTTCGCGCCCATCGAGCAGGCGCAGGGTTACCTGACCCTGATCAGGGAGCTGGAGGACCGGCTCGCCGAGGTCACCGGCTACGACAAGGTCTCCCTCCAGCCCAACGCCGGTTCGCAGGGCGAGCTGGCGGGTCTGCTGGCCGTACGCGCCTACCACCGCGCCAACGGCGACGAGCAGCGCACCGTGTGCCTGATCCCCTCCTCGGCGCACGGCACCAACGCCGCGAGCGCCGTGATGGCCGGGATGAAGGTCGTCGTGGTCAAGACGAGCGAGAACGGTGAGGTGGACACGGAGGACCTGCGCGCCAAGATCGACAAGCACAGCGACGAACTGGCCGTGCTCATGGTCACCTACCCGTCCACGCACGGTGTGTTCGAGGAGCACATCAGCGACATCTGCGCCGCCGTGCACGACGCGGGCGGTCAGGTGTACGTCGACGGCGCCAACCTCAACGCGCTGGTGGGCCTGGCGAAGCCGGGGCACTTCGGTGGCGATGTCTCGCACCTGAACCTGCACAAGACCTTCTGCATCCCGCACGGCGGCGGCGGCCCCGGCGTGGGCCCGATCGGTGTCCGCGCGCACCTGGCGCCGCACCTGCCCAACCACCCGCTCCAGCCCGAGGCCGGCCCGAAGACGGGTGTGGGCCCGGTCTCCGCGGCTCCCTGGGGCTCGGCCGGCATCCTGCCCATCTCCTGGGCGTACGTGCGCCTGATGGGCGCCGAGGGGCTGCGTCGTGCCACCCAGGTCGCGGTGCTCAACGCCAACTACATCGCCAAGCGGCTCGAACCGCACTACCCGGTGCTGTACACGGGCCCGGCCGGGCTCGTGGCCCACGAGTGCATCATCGACCTGCGGGAGCTGACCAAGGAGACGGGTGTCAGCGTCGACGACGTCGCCAAGCGCCTGATCGACTACGGGTTCCACGCGCCGACGATGTCCTTCCCCGTCGCCGGAACGCTCATGATCGAGCCCACGGAGAGCGAGGACCTGGCCGAGATCGACCGGTTCTGCGCGGCGATGATCGCCATTCGCGGGGAGATCGCCAAGGTCGGTTCGGGCGAGTGGTCGGCGGAGGACAACCCGCTGCGTAACGCGCCGCACACGGCGGCCACGATCGGCGGCGCGTGGGATCACGCGTACGGCAGGGACGAGGCGGTCTTCCCGGCCGGTGTGTCGGCCGCGGACAAGTACTGGCCGCCGGTGCGCCGGATCGACGGCGCCTTCGGCGACCGCAACCTGGTCTGCTCCTGCCCGCCGCCGGAGAGCTACGAGAGCTAGCGGGCCCGGCGTGGTGCGTCCACGTCGGTGACATGCGAGGGGGCCGGTTCGGCGGAGACGCCGGGCCGGCCCCTGCTGTGTCGTGCCGCGCGCGTGGTGCGTTGGTGCCCTACGCGGATGGTGCCGCGGCGGGTCGCCGTACGGCCCGCCGCGTGTTCACGGCTCGTGTCGTACGGCGACGATGTGCCTGTCGGCCGGTGCCCGCGTCGACGGCGCGGGTCAGGCGGCGGTGGCGACGTGCTCGGAGCTGAGGGGTCGGTGCGGGTCGATGACCTGCCCGTTGGGCAACAGCTCTCCGGTGTCCTCGAAGAGCAGGACCCCGTTGCACAGCAGACTCCAGCCCTGCTCGGGGTGGTGGGCCACGAGATGGGCCGCCTCCCGGTCAGCGGATTCGGCTGTCGGGCACGGTGGTTGGTGCTGGCACATGGAAGGGAACTTTCGCTGTGGTGTGGTAGCTGTCCTGCGGCTCGGTGCGGTGTCCATTGCCGCCCCCCGTAACTGTTGATTGGTCTCAGTCTTGCCCTGCGAGCGTGTTTTCGCAGGCATTTAGCGGCAGCGCTTGTCTCTGGTGGAAGACGCCTCACCCATCGGGATGGTTGTCATGGCATGAACCACCCCGACGGGTGGTTTGTGGTAGCCGGCATGCACTAGTCCCTTCGGGGGAACGCGCCGGACGCCGGCAGCAGTGCGCCCCGCGACGAGGTGTCGCGGGGCGTCACGGGCGGTTCCCGAAGGTCAGGCGGGCGACCCCAGAAGGGGGCTCGGGGCCAGCCGGAGGGTCAGGAGCGGCAGCAGGTCGTTGACCTGGTGCGGCCGGTTCGGCGCGATGCCGGGCGGCGCGGGAGCGAGCGGCACCAGCAGGTCGGTCGGCGCCGGGTGACCGGCATCCGGCTGGGCCGTCGTGTCGCGGTGCAGCCACAGGGTGAGCATGTACAGCTCGGGCACGGACAGCAGCCTGGGCTGGTACGCGGCGGGCAGGGCTTCCGCGTGCCGCAGGGACCGTTCGGTCGAGGCGACGTAGGGCCCCTCGCAGAAATGCGAGAAGGCCCAGCCGTCAGGCGTGAGCATCGCCTCGGCGGCGGCGACGGCGTGACCCGAGCCCGCGATCAGAAAGCGCCAGCCGACGAGCCGAGTGGTGGGCGTCGCCGCCCGTCCGTCGCGCGGTGACACGCGGTCCAGGACGTGGAGCGGGAGCGGGTGCTCGGCGGCGAGCGGTCCCGGTTCGGAACGCAGGGCCGGGGTGCGGGCCTCGTGAACGGCGGTGGGGGAGCCAAGGGCCGCGAGGACGCCGCGTAACGCGGGTGCCGGGGCTGGGGAGACATGCAGCGGCATAGTCGCCTCTCACTTCGAGACAGGTGCTACGGGGGATGCGGACGGCACTGTCTGTGCGTGGGGTCGGAGGTGGGCCGGAACCGATTGCCGGGTCGCCACTCTCCGCCTCGATGGGCGAGTTTATACGACAAGTGTTCCCTTTGCCTTTACCGGAACTCTCGCGGTCAACTCGACAAGGCCCTATTCGGACCTTGTGTTGGGATGGTTGATCCGTTTCTGTGTCGTCCGCCGTGAGGCTGACCGTGGCTTTTATGCCGGAGGTAAAAGGCCGAAACTCGCCTGTCTTTTCTGCTTCGAAATGGGAGCCGAGGTGCTAGGCCGACGTGGGGCGTCCCGATGTGCCGGTGAGTTCGATATCGGGAGCTTAGTCGTCCCACAGCCTGGACGGGGCGTTATCGATCACACTGCCTGGGCATCATCGACCGTGACTCATCGCGGCCTTCGCACCCGAGCCGGGCCCCGGGCGGCTGGCGCGGCCGTGACCCCGTCTAGGAGGGACGCTTCTATGGGTGAGAAGGTCGTGGCAGGCCGGTTCGACCTCTCCGATCGACAGCGACACCGCGAAAAGCTCGGGCAATGCCTTGAAGCTTTCGCCCGACTGCTGAAAGAGAAGCGATTCGCGCGCCCCAAGAACCTCATGGGCCTGGAGATCGAGCTGAATCTCGCAGGTTCCGACGGCATGCCGAGGATGTTGAACGACGAGGTATTGGAACGTATCGCGAGCGGGGATTTCCAGACGGAGCTCGGCCAGTGCAACCTTGAGGTGAACATCGTCCCGCACCGCGTGCACGGGCGGGTTTTTGACCAGTTGTCGGAGGAATTGCGTACCGTCCTCGCCTATGCCGACAGAAAAGCCGGTGAGGTCGCCGCCGGCGTCGTCATGATCGGCATCCTGCCCACCCTGACCGCGCACGACCTGGTGCCGGCGAGTCTCTCGCGGGCCGACCGGTACCGGCTGCTCAACGACGAGATGCTCGCCGCCCGGGGCGAGGACTTCACCATCGACATCGCCGGAGTGGAGCGGCTGACCTGCACGTCGGCCTCGATAGCGCCGGAGGCCGCCTGCACCTCGGTGCAGTTACACCTTCAGGTGACGCCGAGCAGGTTCGCCGACGTGTGGAACGCGGCGCAGGCCGTGGCGGCGGTGCAGATAGCGCTGGGGGCCAACTCGCCGTTCCTCTTCGGCCGGGAGCTGTGGCACGAGTCGAGGCCGCCGCTGTTCGTGCAGTCCACCGACACCAGACCGCCGGAGTTCACCGCGCAGGGCGTACGCCCCCGCACCTGGTTCGGAGAGCGCTGGATCGATTCTGCACAGGACCTCTTCGAGGAGAACCTCCGCTACTTCCCGCCCCTGCTGCCGATCAGCGGAGACGAGGACCCGCTGAAGGTGCTCGACGGCGGCGGCGTCCCCGAACTGGCCGAACTGACGCTGCACAACGGCACCATCTACCGCTGGAACCGGCCGGTGTACGCCGTGACCGAGGGCGTACCGCACCTGCGGGTGGAGAACCGGGTGCTGCCGGCGGGGCCGACCGTCACCGACGTCATGGCCAATACGGCCTTCTACTACGGCCTCGTCAGGGCCCTGGCCGACCAGTCGCGGCCGGTGTGGCGGCGGCTACCGTTCGCGCTGGCCGCGGACAACTTCGACGCCGCCTGCCGCGACGGCATCGAGGCGGACCTGCACTGGCCCCGCCCGGGGCGCTCCGGCTCGGTGGCGCGCGTACCGGCCGCACGGCTGGTCCAGGAGGAACTGCTGCCGCTGGCGGCGGCCGGCCTCGACGCCTGGGGCGTGGAACCCGCCGACCGGGATCGCTACCTCGGGGTGATCGCCGAACGCTGTCGCCGGCGGGCCAACGGCGCCTCCTGGCAGACGGCCACCTACCATCGCGCCCTGGACGCCGGCCTGGCCAGGGAGGACGCGCTGGCCGCCATGACCCGCCGCTACTGCGCGCTGATGCGTACGGGGCACCCGGTGCACACCTGGCCCGTGGGGGTCGGCGACTGACGGGGGCCGCCTCCCTCAGGGGCTGACCGCGCTCCTCGGCCGCGCCCGGCCTCGCAACCCGGGTGCGGCCGAGCCACTGACGGCCGAGCCACTGACGGGTGAGCGTCCGACGGGTGCGCCGGGGTCGGCGGCCTGGGGCGGGGCGGCGTGCCGGTGGCCCCGGGGTTCGCCGCGGGGCGCGGGCCGGCCGCTGGTGGGGTGTGCCCGGTGACGGCCGGCGCCGGCGTACGACCTCGGGGTGTCGGGTGCGCCGATCGCGAGTGATCGGCCAGGTCCGAAGGCGTGGGCCCCTGTGTCGTGCCGGGTGTGGGCGTCAGGCAAGCTAAGACCTCCGGGTGGGATGCCCCGCGTCGCGGGCGTGGGAGCATCGCGCTGTTTTGGCTGGTCGAACCTTGGAGGCAGGGCAGTGGTGCGGTCGCAGGCGCGTGAGGTGACCGGCCCCGCACCGGACGGGCTCTCGCGGCGCGTCCTGGGCACCGAGGTGCTGCTGGTGTTGGCCGTGTCCCTGGGGGCCAGTGGGCTGTCCGCGCTGATCGACTTCATCGGTTCGGCCACCGAACCCGGGGGGCTCAGCGACCAGACCGCCAACCTCAACACCTCCGCCGCGCCCGGACGCCCCTGGCTCGATCTGGCCTGGCAGCTCTTCGGGATCACGACCGCGCTGGTGCCCGTCGCGCTCGTGGCCCACCTGCTGCTGCGGGAGGGCTCGGGGTTGCGCGCGATCGGCTTCGACCTGCGGGCGCCCCGCTTCGACCTGGGGTGGGGGGCCGTGGTCGCGGCGTGCATCGGTGGCTCGGGGTTGCTGCTCTACATCGGAGCGCGCGCCGCGGGGGCGAACCTGACCGTGGTGCCCGAGTCGCTGCCGGACGTGTGGTGGAAGTACCCGGTGCTCGTCGCCTCCGCCGTGCAGAACGCGGTGCTCGAGGAAGTGATCGTGGTCGGGTACCTGCTGTCGCGACTGAGGCAGTTGGAGTGGGGGCCGATGGCGGCACTCGCCGCGAGCGCGGTGCTGCGCGGCTCGTACCACCTGTACCAGGGCATCGGCGGGTTCTTCGGCAACCTGGTGATGGGCGTGATCTTCGTGCTGCTGTATCGGAAGTGGGGGCGGGTGGGTCCGCTCGTCGCCGCTCACGCGCTCATCGACATCGTGGCCTTCGGTGGCTACGGACTCCTTGAGGGCAAGGTCAGCTGGCTGCCGGAGCAGTGAGCAGCTCCCCGTCGAGGACGGTGACGGCCTCGCCGGTCAGGAGCGTACGGGCGCCGCGCAGCCGGACCCGCACGCGACCGCCGCGGGCCGAGACCTGAAGCCCGGTCAGTTCGGTGCGGCCGAGGCGGGGCGCCCACAGCGGTGCCAGGGCCGTGTGGGCGCTTCCGGTCACCGGGTCCTCGTCGATACCGGCCGAGGGCCCGAAGAAGCGCGACACGAAGTCGTGATCGCCCGGAACCCGGGCGGGCGCGGTCACGATCACGCCTCGGTGGGGGAGCCGGGCCACCGCCGCCAGGTCCGGGCTCAGCGCGCGCACGGTGGCCTCGTCCGCGAGTTCCACCAGCAGGTCACCGACCTGTGGCCCCGTGTCGTGGCAGGCCAGGACCGTCGCGCCGAGCGCGGCGCCGACCTCGGCAGGGACCGCCACCGGGGTGAGGGGCGCGGTGGGAAAGTCGAGTGTGATGGCGGCGGGTGACGGGCCGTCGGTGGCCGCATCCGGGGTCGCGGTGAGTATCCCGCTGTGGGTGGCGAAGCGGACCGGTCCGGTGATGGCCCCGGTCGTGTGCAGGACATGGGCGGTGGCCAGCGTCGCGTGTCCGCACATGGCGACCTCGGTGGTCGGGGTGAACCAGCGCAACGCCCAGTCGGCGTCCGGTGCCTCGGGGAGCGGATGAGCGAAGGCGGTCTCCGACAGGTTGATCTCGGCGGCCACCTGACCGAGCCAGCGGTCATCCGGGAACGGGCCCGAGGGGAGCAGGACGACCGCGGCCGGGTTGCCGGCGAAGGGGCGGTCCGTGAAGGCGTCGACGATACGCATACGCATGGATCGACCCTAGGTGGCCAGCCCCGACGCCGACCAAGGCCAATGCGGCGCGAGTGGCCTGGGCGCGACGGGAGAGGAGGTGGTGGGAGGAGAGCCTTACGTGAGGGCGAGCCCGGGTGGAGGCGCGGCCTGGGGGCGTGGTGCGCCCGGCGCTGAGCGTGGGCGGAGAAGAGGTGTGGCGGTGCCCGTCTACGGGCGTTCGGGCTTGGTCGCGAAGAAGGTGGCGACCGCTCTGGTCGAACCCGGGGCGGGCTCCTGCACCAGACGGGCGGTGACGGTGAGGCCGGCCCGCTCCAACAGCCCGGCGACGCGCTCGGCCGGCACCAGGTGGGACGCGTAGGACACCGGATGGCCACCGTAGGCCCGCGTAGGGCGTATGCACTCGTCCGCTCCCACGTAACCGGCCAGCATCAGCTGGCCCCCGGGTGCCAACGTGCGCTGGAACTCGGCGAAGACGACCGGCAGCAGGTCCGGCGGCGTGTGATGGGTGGCGTAGTAGGCCAGGGCACCGCCGAGCGTGGCGGTGCCGATCGGCAGTGCCGTCATCGATCCGACCGCGAAGCGCAGACGCGGATGCGCCCGGCGGGCCAACGTGACCATCTGCGGGGAGAGGTCGACGCCGTACGCGGACAGCCCGAGGCCCGCCAGGTGTGCCGTGACCTTGCCGGGGCCACATCCCAGATCCGCTACCGGCCCGCGCTCGGCGGACCGTATGACCTCGGCGAACGCGGACAGCATCGCGCGGGACAGCGGGTCCAACTCGCGCGGGTGTCTGACGAGTTCCGCGTAGGCGACGGCGACGGTGTCGTACGAGTCCCGCACGGCAGCGAGATAGGAAGCTTCGGTCACGTGAGCGACTGTAGGGGAGACCACTGACAATCGGCCGGCGGGTCGGTCCGGGGCCGGTTCGGCGACGCGTTCGCCGCCGGCTCGATCGCTGGGTGAGAGGTGTGTGGCGGGGCCGGACGGCGAGGCTCGGGCGACGAGTGGCGCGCGTCGAGGCCGTAGACGACGGCGCTGCGACCCAGCGACAGGGCGTGGAGCACGGACCGCGCGCCCCGCCTGTCTGGCCGCCGTCCGCCTACGGGTTCGGGTCGCGCCGCCGGGCGGCGTACAGCCGGCTGCCCCAGCGGTTCTGCAGTGTCAGTACCGCCACGCACCCGCCGAACAAGGGGCCGAGCCAGCCCGGCAGGGACAGCAGCGTGACCACCACGGTCACCAGAAGCACCGAGACCACGGCCGCGGCGATGTCGGTCACGGCGGCTGCGCGGCCACCGGGTCGGGGGTCTCCAGCGAACCCGAGCAGCCTGCGCGGGTCCCGTGCGGGCGGTCGGGTCATGAGGTCCCCCTGGCCAGGTGGCCCGCAGCCGCGACGAACACGTCACCCCGGGGGCGACCGCCGACCCGCACCAGGTGTGCCCCTGTCGGCGGGCGTCGGCGGGGTGAGCCGGGCACGACGAGAGCGGACCGGGTGGGGGGCGCCGTGCGCGGCGGCGCGGCAGCCACTGGTACGGGGACACGGCCCGTGGCCAGGGGCCGGGAGAGGCTTCGGCGCGACGCGCGCATACACATCCTTGAACCAGGGGCCAACCGTCGAGGGGCGAGGCCCAGGACGGAACCTCACCATGATCCAACCCTGTGGGGGAAGAGACGAGAAGGGTCCAAAGGCCCCTGTCCCGGACTGAAGGCTGACGGCGGTGCGCGGTGCGGGACGGCGCCCCGTGCGCCCCACACGACGCGTACGTCCCCCACGCCGCGCGCACGGGAGTGGGCCCGGCTCGCGGAGCACATCGGCGCCCCATTCGACCTTCGGCTTGACCTTGACACGATGACAAGCCCTTGACTGCGGGCAAGGAGGTGGCCCCGATGACCACGATGCCACGACAGGACACGCCTACGGCGCGAGCCCTTCAGGGGTTGGCGAGCGCCAGCCCGTCGGTCCGGCTACGAGCCGCGCTCGCGATCGGCACGAGCCCGGACCCGCGATGCGTCGACCCGCTCGTCGAACGGTGCGCGATCGAGCCCGAGTTCTCCGTACGCGACATGCTCACCTGGGCACTTACCCGTCACGCGCCGTCGCTGACGGTCCCACGGCTGGTTGCCGAAGTGCGCTCGGAGCGGGCGCGGGCGCGCGCTCAGGCGTTGCACACCCTGTCCAAGATCGGCGATCGGCGAGCATGGCCGGCGATCACGCGGGACCTGCTGACCGACACCGACGACGAGGTGGCGCGGACCGCCTGGCGCACCGCGGTCGTGCTCGCGCCTGAGCGCGAGAGGACCGCGCTGGCCGCCGTATTGGCGACACAACTCGGGCGCGGCGAGAGGGAGACGCGGTTGAGTCTGAGTCGGGCGATAATCGCGCTCGGTGAGGTGGCCGCGCCCCTCTTGCGTGTCGCGATGGCAGGGGCCGATTCCCCCGCTCGTCAGCACGCTGTCGCCACGGAGCGGCTCTGGCGGAATCCGGATGCCGGATACGCGTGGGCGGTGGAGGAGGCGAAGCGTGTGGTGGCTTTGGGAGCGACACGTCCGAGGACGGAAATGCCGGAGGGCTGACGAGCGGTGTTGATCGGTGAGGTGGCGCGACGGGCCGGGGTCAGTGCCCGCATGCTCAGACACTACGAGTCGCTGGGCCTGGTCCGGCCGACGGGGCGTACCCATGCCGGATATCGCGAGTACTCCGGCGCGGACATTCGGCGGATCTTCCACGTCGAGAGTCTGCGGTCGTTGGGGATGTCGCTGCGTGATGTCGGGCGTGCGTTGGACGACCCCGAATTCAGGCCCTCGGAACTCGTCGCCGACCTCATTCACCAGACGCGCGAACGCCTCGCGCGGGAGACGGACCTACTGACACGGCTGCGCCGGATCGACGCCGCGGAACCCGCCGGCTGGCAGGACGTCCTCCAGGCGGTCGCCCTTCTCCAGGCGCTGGGGTCCACCCGCGCCGGGACGCGTCAGCGCGCGGCCCTGGCCTCGGTCGAGGAGGCTCCCGGATCGACGGAGGCCCTGGTCGAGGCGGTGTTGGGGGAGGCGGACCCGAACGTCGCCGGGGCCTTGCGCTGGGCTCTGGCGCAGTCCGGTGATTCCGCGATGGCGCCCCTCGCGGAGGCCCTTCACGCTCCGACGGGCGAGGTGCGAGAACGTGCTGTGCGGGTCCTTGTGGAAATGCCGGGTGAAAAGGCGACCGCGTTGCTCCGGAATGCCCTCGGGCATGTCGACGTCGTGATCCGTCGGTACGCGGCACTGGCACTCGGAACGCGCGGAATGGCCGACGCGGCCCCGGTACTTGTCGACATGATCGCCGCGGCGGTGCACGACGTGGAGGCGGCCGACGCGTTGAGTGTGCTGGCGAGCGACCCCGTACGGGCGGATCAGATCGCTACCAGGCTCGTGGAACGCCTGGCGCACGGTGCCGGTGAATCATCCGTGCGCCGCCGCCTGACGCAGGCACTCGCGGACATTCCGGGAGCCGTGGCCTCCCGCGCGTTGGCGGGTCTGTCCCACGACCAGGACCGTGCCGTCGCGCTGACCGCCGGCTACATTCGCGGATTGCGCGACGCGCGCTGACGGGGCGGTGCCTTTTCCACCCCGGCCCGTGGGGGCGGTTCCTGTGCCGACTCCGGATATGCGGATACGCGTGTGTATTCGCTGCCAGATCGGGCGAGAACCGCGTCAGCAGAGGCAGAACTCGTTGTCCTCGATGTCCCGCATCCCGATGCACGACTCGTTCTCGCTGTCGGCGGGCAGGAGGTAGGCGCGCACCGCTCCGAGCGCGACCAGCCGCGCGCACTCGGCCTCCAGGGTGGCGAGGCGCTCCTCTCCCACGAGCCCCGTACCAACCCGTACGTCGAGATGTACGCGGTTCTTGGCGATCTTGCCCTCCGGTACGCGCTGGAAGTAGAGCCGGGGGCCCGCTCCCGAGGGGTCGACGCAGGCCGCCCGGTCCTGCGGCTCGGACGGCCGCGAGCCGTCGTCCTCGGTGGCGTACGCCTCCTCCGGCGGTATGACGTATCCCAGTGCCTCGCACCAGAAGCGGGCGACGCGCTCGGGGTCCGCGCAGTCGAAGGCGACCTGGAACTGCCTGATCAATGCCATCGGCTCACTGTAGCGGCGCGGGGCGCGCCGAAGGCCAGGGCGCCGGCGCGAGCGGGGCGCGGCGGGGGAGCTGGTGACCATCGGCCACCCTGTCGCGTGTTCGCGGTCAGGGCGTCGGGTCCGGTGTGTCGAGCAACGCCCGCCGGACAGCAGCCGAGCTCTCCCTACGCCGACGCGGCGCCGCAGTCGGCATCGGACCAGCCACGGAAGACGGGCCCCTACCTCGACCAGCCCGCGACCGACGGTCGATCGAGGGGCCCGGTCGGTATCCGTCACGGCCTGTCGACGGGTGCGCCGATCCAGCGGTGATACGCGTCCATGTCGACATTGCTGCCGCAGACGATGGTGGCCACGTGTCGGCCGGCGAAACGGTCCCGGTCTTCGAGGATCGCCGCCAGGCCGAGCGCGCCCGACGGCTCGACGACGAGGCCGGCCTGGCCGAGGAGCATCCGCATACCGGTGACGATCGACGCCTCCCGGACCAGGACGGCGTCGTCGGCGACCAGGAGAAGGTCGTCCAGCACGGCCGGGATGGGATACCGGGCGGCGACGCCGTCGGCGATGGTGTCGGTGGTGTCGGTGGTGACGACGCGCTGTTGGCGCCACGAGCGGGTGAGCGCCGGCGCGCCCAACGGCTGGACGCATATCACCTCGACCTCGGGGGCCAGCGCCTTGATCACATGCCCCACGCCGGTGGCCAGCGCCCCGCCGCCGAGAGCGATCAGGACGGCGTCGAAGGCCGGCGCGGTCTCCACCAGTTCCAGGCCGATGGTCGCCGCGCCCTCGCAGGTCTCGATGTCCAGGCTGTCCTCGACCAACCGAACGCCGTCGCGCAGCGCGATGGCCGCGGCCCGCTCGCGTGCCATCTCGTGGTCGCCGTCCACCAGTTCCAGTCTGGCGTCCAGCGCGCGGATGCGGTCGAGTTTGGCCCGCGTCGCGAAGCGTGACGCCACGACGGTGACATCGAGTTCCCGGCCGCGACCGGACCAGGCGAGAGCCTGGCCGAGGTTGCCCGCGCTCGCGCACACCACGGCTCGCGAACCGGCGTCGGCGAGTTGGCTCGCGACCACCTCGGTGCCGCGGGCCTTGAAGCTGCGGACCGGGTTCGCCGTTTCGAGCTTGATGCTCACCGCGCATCCGAGCTGAGGCTCCAGCGCCTCGCAGCGATACAGCGGGGTGTCGAGAAACATCGGGTCGATCACCCGGCGAGCCGCTCGGATCCGAGCGGTGTCGAGGCGCGTCTCTTGCATGGCACGGCAGCCTAGCGCCGCTGGTAGGGACTTCACGAGCCCTGGTCACGGCCCGCTGGGCAAGCCATCGGCGCGTACCCGGTGGCACACACGCGAATGGTCCCGCCTCCGCCGAGACGCGCGCCGGCTCCCCAACCGCCGTGGCACTCCATCCGAGATCGCGGTCACGTGCTGGCGTCCGCCTGTCGAATGTGCTTGTCGAGCGAGCGGTTGCGATATATCGTTGAAGCATCGCGATCGGTTGACGATGAGACGTTGGCGTTGATCGCGATGAGTCAGGGGATGTCGGAAACGAGCAGAAGGATCACGATCATGGGATACGGATTCGGTCACGGTCATGGACGTGGGCGCGGCGAACGTGGGGTCGGGCACGGCTGGGGAGAGGGTGAGGGGCGGCGTGCGGCCTTCGGCCCGTTCGGCCCGCCTTTCGGGGGGCCGCCGTTCGGCGGTCGGGGGCGGGGAGGGCCGCGTGGCAGGGCGCGGCGAGGGGACGTCAGGGCGTCGATCCTGGCGTTGCTGCGTGATCGGCCGATGCACGGCTACGAGATGATCCAGGAGATCGGCGAGCGCAGCGGCGGCGCCTGGCGTCCCAGCCCCGGCTCCGTCTACCCCACGCTTCAGATGCTGGAGGACGAGGGGCTGATCAGCAGCGTCAGCGAGGGCGGCAAGAAGCTGTTCACGCTCACCGAGGAGGGGCGCACCGAAGCCGAGGCGGGGCCGCGGGCTCCGTGGGAGGAAGCGGGGCGCGGCGTGGACTGGGAGACGGCGCAGGAGATCAGGCAGGCCGGCGTGGGCGTCATGGAGGCGCTGGCCCAGGTCTGGAAGACCGGTACCAAGGAGCAGCAGGCCAAGGCGCTCGCCGTGATCGGCGATGCGCGTAAGAGGCTGTATCTGATCCTCGCCGACGAGGACTGAACCTCCGGCAGCGCCCGGTCCGCGCGGTGTCGCCGCTCCGGCGGGTCGCGGCGGATCGGCGGCTCGGGCGTGGCTGACGGGGACGCGGACGACGGTCGTGGCCGCGGGCGTACGGCGAGTCGCCGGGCGGCGCCCGCCGTGGGGCCCGTGGGGCGTGGCTCGCCCGCTGCGGGAGTGCGCCGGTTCTCCTCCGCAAGGAGGAGGTCGTGGCCCTGCGTGCCCAACCAGCGTGGGAGGGCCAAATGCTCCCCTGCGTGGATGCTTCGGGCTACCGGGGCTGATGTGGTGAGAGGGTGCAAAGTCGTACTCCCCTTTCCGGCCAGGTGGAATCGGTCGCTCCGGGCGGCCTCCGCGAGCCCGCCCGTGTCGCGGGCCCGGCCGGTGCGGGCGGTGCCGACGTCGGCGTGGACGCTCTCGGCTCGACGGTCGTCCTGGGTGACGAGCTGACGGCGGTGATCGCCGCCGCCCGACGGCGCGCGTATCGCGACGGCAATCGACACATCGACACCGCTCATCTGCTGCACACCGTGCTGGAAAGCGTTCCGTGCGCGGCGGCTGCCTTCGAGGGAGGCCCGCCCCAGATGGCGCGCGTGCTGAGCTATCTGGCGCAGCGGACCATCGGCTACGGCCTGAACTGGCACGGCACCGTGGAGGACTCCGGTGCCGTGCCGGTGGCGCGTACCGGCCGCGCCTCGTGGTCGCCGGCCGTCGCGGCGGCCGTGGCCCGGGCCGGTGACCGGGCCACGGCGCGTGGTGCCAGGCTGGCCCAGGGGTTCGACCTCTTCGCCGCGCTCACCGACGACCGCGAGTGTCGTGCGGTGGCAGTGCTGCACGGAGCCGGGGTGGACCTGGAGGTGCTGGCGCTGCGGTTGGCCGCCGAATCGGCCCGGTTGGCGATCGAGGCTGCCAGGAGTGATCAGCATGACGGTCCTGACGGGGACTGACATGATGGGCCGATGCACCTGTCCCAGGGGCGTGGCGCCGGGCTCGGACTCGCGCTGGTGTCGGCGCTCACCTTCGGCAGCTCCGGCGTCGCCGCCAAGCCGCTCATCGAAGCGGGGCTCGACCCGCTCCACGTGACCTGGCTGCGGGCCGCCGGCGCCGCGCTGCTCCTGCTGCCCGTCGCCTGGCACCATCGGACATTGCTGGTGCGACGGCCGGCACTGCTCGTCGGATTCGGCCTGTTGGCCGTCGCGGGCGTGCAGGCGTGCTACTTCGCCGCGATCTCGCGCATCCCGGTGGGAGTGGCGCTGCTCATCGAGTACCTGGGGCCCGCTCTGCTGCTCGGCTGGGTGCGCTTCGTGCAGCGACGTCCGGTCAGCCGTGCCGCGGCCGTGGGCGTCGTGCTGGCCGTCGGCGGGCTGGCCTGTGTGGTCGAGCTGTGGGCCGGGCTCAGCTTCGACGCCCTCGGGCTGCTTCTGGGCCTGGGCGCCGCGTGCTGCCAGGTCGGCTACTTCCTGCTGTCCGACCACGGTGGCGACGCGGCGGAACCGGTCGAGCCGTTGGGCGTGGTCGCCTACGGACTGCTGGTCGGGGCACTCGCGCTCACCGTGATCGCCCGGCCCTGGGGCATGGCCTGGTCGGTCCTCGGCGGACGGGCGGACATGAACGGCACACGCGTCCCGGCCGTGCTGCTCCTGGTCTGGGTCGTGGTCGTGGCCACCGTCATCGCCTACCTCACCGGAGTGCTGGCCGTACGACACCTCTCACCGCCGGTGGCGGGGGTCGTCGCGTTCCTGGAAGCCGTGGTGGCGACGCTGCTGGCCTGGGTGCTGCTGGGGGAGCGGCTGGCGGCGCCGCAGGTGCTCGGTGGCCTCGTGGTGCTCGGCGGCGCGTTCATCGCGCAGACATCCACACCCCGGCGTGCCGCCACGGCGCCGATCACCGGCTCGCCGCCCACCGCTGTGACCAGCGCGGACAGCCCGGAGCCGGCGGCTGGCGCCGGCTCCGAGCGGGCACAGGCCGGCCCGGAGCCGGGTGCCGACACGGAGTTGTCCGGCGGCTCGCGGACCACCTAGTGTGCTGATCATGCCGATGACTGTGCTGCCGCCTCCTGCCCGCTAGGGCGGGCGGCTCTCACCGGAAGACTGAGTTCGAGGGCGCACCTCGGACAGGTTGACGCTGCCCGCACACGGACGACGTGACCGACATCAGCCCCCAGTGGGCTGTCTTCCGTGGGAGAACCTTCGTGCTCACTCCTGTGCACTCCGCCCTGCCCGTCGGGCGCGGGCTGGCCTACATCACCTTCGCCGCCACCACCTGGGGCACCGCCGGCGCGGCGGCCTCACTGCTCTACGACACCAGCGGCCTGGGCCCCCTCGCCCTCACCTTCTGGCGTACGCTCGGCGGCTTCGCCCTCATGCTCCCCGTCGTACTGCTGCGCGCCCGTCGCCGTCGTACGCCCCGTCCCCGCTCCGTTCTCTCGCGCCGCGACCGCACGCTGCGCGTCGTGGTCACGGGGCTGGGGCTGACCGTCTTCCAGGCCGCCTACTTCGAGGCGGTCGACGCCACCGGCCTGGCCGTGGGTACCGTCGTCACGCTGGGCGCGGCCCCGGTCATGGTGGCGCTGGCCGGCCGGGTCACCGTCGGTGAACGGCTCGGCCTCGGTGGTGTGTGCGCCGTCGTCGGAGCGCTGGTCGGCCTGTCGGTCCTGGTGTTCGGCAGCGAGGGGACCGGCACGGTACGCCCGGCGGGGGTCGGGCTCGCGCTGCTCTCGGCGGCTGGCTACGCCACCATCACCGTCTACACCCGCTATCTGGGCCACGCGGGCACGGGCGCGGACCCCTACGTCACCACCGTGACCTCGTTCGCCGTGTGCACCGGGTGCCTGCTGCCGTTCGCCGTCGCGGAAGGGCCGCTGCCGCAGGCCCACCAGCTGGGGCAGACGGTGACTCTGCTCGCCTACGTCGCCGCGGTGCCCACGGCGCTCGCCTACGGTCTGTACTTCACGGGCCTGGCCGTCGTCCGCGCCACCACGGTCTCGGTGATCACGCTGATCGAGCCGGTCACGGCCGCGGTCATCGCTGTCGCGCTGCTCGACGAGCGGCTGACGGCGGCGACGGTGCTGGGCACCGCCGTGCTGCTGTGCGCCGTCGCGGCGCTGGCGCTGGCCGAGGCACGCAGTGCCCCCGCTACCGGGACGGACTCGGCTCCGGTCGGCTGACCTGGCGGCCGGATCGCCGCGGCACCGGGCCGCTCGGGTTCGGGTACGCCTCGGTGCCCGGGCCCGGGCCGGGTGCGGACCTGGCCCGGGCCCGGGTCGGTCGCTGAGGCGCGACGTCGCATCGCGTACGGGGTCAGCGGCCGGCGAGGTAGTCGGGGAGGGGGATGGCGGGGTCGAGGTCGTCGGAGGGGATCGGCGCACCGTACTGGGGAGCCACGGGCAGCACTCCGGCCCAGTACGGCAGTTCGAGGTCCTCGGGCTCGTCGTTGGGGCCGCCGACGCGCCACTTCGCCGAAGCCTCCGTGAGGTCCAGGCGCAGGACAGCGGTGGCGGCCAGCTCCTTGGTGTTGCCCGGGCGACAATCCGCGGCACGGCCCGGCACGACGTGATCGACCAGGGCGTCGAGGGCCTCGGTGCGCTCGTCCGGGTCGGTGACCTGGTGGGCGACGCCGTGCACCACCACGGAGCGGTAGTTGATGGCGTGGTGGAAGGCCGAGCGCGCCAGCACCACCCCGTCCACGTGCGTGACGGTCAGACACACGGGCAGTCCCGCCGGCCGCGCGTCGTCCTCGGTCGCGCCGTCGCCGCCGGTCGCCGATCCGTTCGCACCGGCCATACGCAACGGACGCGAACCGGTGGAACCGTGCACGTACAACCGCTCGCCCACGCGGGCGTAGAGGGTCGGCAGCACGATCGGGGCGCCGTCCCTGACGAACCCGAGGTGGCAGACGTAGGACTGGTCGAGCAGCGAATGGACCAGATCCCGGTCGTAGGCGGCGTGGTCGCGGTCCCTGGAGGTGACGGTGCGGCTGGTGGGCCCGTACGCGGCGGGGGCCGCGTCCTCGGCGGTCTTGTCAGCCTCCGACGCAGGGGTGAAGGTGGAGGCGGATTCCGCGGCGGCCATTGCCTTCTCCTTTGTATTAGTGCATACTCTTCTTTGTGCTAGGAGAGTATCGGATCGAAGGGCGGCGCGCTGCTGATATTGCCGCCAGTGTGGAGCGGGCCGTCGGGTTGGGCGGCCTCGCCCCAGGTGAACTGCTGCCACCCATGCGGGAGTTGGCGGTGGAGCTGGGCGTGAATCCCAACACGGTGGCGGCGGCCTATCGTTCGCTGCGCGATCGTGGGGTCATCGAGACGGCCGGTCGGCGGGGGAGTCGGGTGCGCTCCCGTCCGTCGAGCACGGCCCGGGAGATGATCGGCTTCGACGTTCCCGAGGGGGTGCGCGACCTCGCGACGGGGAATCCGGACCCGGCGCTGCTGCCCTCGCTGGGCGACGCCCTGGCGTCGGCGGCGGCGCGGTACGAGGAGCGGCCGGTGCTCTACGGGGCGCCCCTGGTCTCGGCCGAGCTCGCGCGGCTGGCGCGGGAGGCCCTGCGTGCCGACGGGGTGCCACAGGGGCCGATCACCGTCGTCTCGGGCGCGCTCGACGGGATCGAGCGCGTGCTCGCGGCGCATCTGCGGCCGGGCGACGTGGTGGCCGTCGAGGACCCGGGGTGGGGCAGTCTGCTCGACCTGATTCCGGCGCTCGGCCTGCGCCCCGAGCCGGTGGCGCTCGATGACGACGGCCCGCTGCCCGACCAGGTCGAACGGGCGGTGCGGCGGGGCGCGAGGGCCCTGATAGTGACCAGCCGGGCGCAGAACCCGACGGGTGCGGCGATCGGCGCCGAGCGCAGCCGTGAGCTGCGCGCCCTGTTGGCCGACCAGCCGGGTCTGTTGCTGATCGAGGACGACCACGGCCATGACATCGTCGATCTGCCGCTGCACACGCTGGCCGGGACGACCAGTCACTGGGTGCTGATCCGCTCGACGGCCAAGGCGCTGGGTCCGGATCTGCGGTTGGCCGTGCTCGCCGGCGACCCCGTCACGGTGGACCGGGTGGGCGGTCGCGCGCGGCTGGGCCCCGGCTGGGTCAGCCATCTGTTGCAGGACGCGGTGGTGCGGCTGTGGCAGACCGAGGCCGTTCAGCCGGCGCGGGTCGCCGCGTCCTATGGCGAGCGCCGCGACGCGCTGATCGCGGCGCTGGCCGAGCGGGGCATCGAGGCGTACGGGCGCAGTGGGATGAACGTGTGGGTGCCGGTGCCCGACGAGACCGGCGCGGTCTCGCGCATGCTGCACGCGGGTTGGGCCGCCGCTCCGGGGGCGCGCTTTCGGATGGCCTCCCCGCAGGGCATACGGCTGACCATATCGGCGATCGGCGTCGAGGAGGTCGAGGCGCTGGCCGACACCGTCGCGGCGGCGATACGCCCGGCACTCGTGGGGCGTTACGGCTGAGGCGGGGTCTCGCCGGGCTGCCGCGCGGTGGGAGAGGGGCGCGGCTTCCGTTGGGTCAGCGCGGCCCCCGCGAGCACGATGGCCGCGCCGACCGGAGTGTTCCAGGTGAGTGTCTCGCCGAGGAGTAGTACGCCCGAGGCCGTGGCGACCGCCGGGGTGAAGTAGGTGACCATGGTCGCCGTCGTGGGCCCGATCTCGGCGACCAGGCCGTACTGGAGGAGGAAGGCGAATCCCGTGCCCAGGGTGCCCAGGGCCAGCACGGACAACAGGGGAAGCAGCGGCAGGGAGTCGGGGGTGGCGGCGAAGAAGGGGGCGACCAGGCCGAGTTGTGCGGTGCCGAGCAGGAGCTGACCGCCGGCCATGGAGAGGTGGGAGTGCGGGATGTGCGCCAGGGTCCGGCGCACGTAGATCCAGCCGGTGGCGTAGCTGAGCGCGGCGATCAGGGCCATCGCGGTGCCGGCCGGGTCCTGGCCCGAGAAGCCCTGCCAGGCACCGAGCACGATCAGTACACCGATGAACCCCAGGCCCAGCCCGGCGATGCGGCGGCGGGAAGGCCGGTCCTCGGACAGGGCGACGAGCGAGAGGAGCATGCCCCACAGGGGTGTGGTGGCGTTGCAGATGCCGGCCAGCGTGGTGGAGATGTGCAGCTCGGCGTAGGCGAACAGCGAGAACGGAAAGGCGTTGAGCAGAAACGCCGCCACGGCCAGGTGGGCCCAGGTGCGGCCACCGCGCGGCAGCCGCTCCCGCTTGACGACCAGGACGGCGAGCAGGACGAGCGTGCCGAACAGGAGACGCCCGAAGGTCACGTACAGCGGGGCGAAGCCCTCGGTGCCGACCTTGATGAAGAGAAAGCTGAAGCCCCAGATGAGGCAGAGGACGGCGAACCGCAGCCGCCAGTGCGGTAGGGCGCGCTTGCGTCCGTCCGGCGCGGGCGGGTGGGCCGTAGTGCGACGGGTCGCGGAGGGTGCCTCGCGGTCGGTGACCGACGCGACGGCCCGAGCTCGCGCGGTGGCTCCAGACGGCAGCGCGGTCCGAGGCGGCGTGGCCGGAGCCGTGGCTGTGGTCGGCGGCGGGGCTGGGGATGCGGCCAGGGCTGGATGCGTGGGCGAGGTGCTCCGCGTCTCGCCGGTGAGAGGTGGAAGGGGCGGCGCCTGTGTGGCGGCGGGTGGGGTGGCCTGGGTGCTGGGGGTGGAGGGTGCGGCTTCGGTGGCCGTGAGCCTTGCGGTCGCGTGCCCGGGGGCCGGGGTGCTGACAGCCTCGGGGTCGGGCTCGTCCGGGGGGCTCCCGTGGGGCGTGGAGTGGCGGGGGGCGGGGTCGTTGAGCTGGAGGGCGGTTGGCTGGGAGGTGCCGGGTTCCGTGGCCTCGGGGTGGGGTGGGGCGGCGATCGGGGGAGAGGTGGCGGAGGTGCCTGGGGTGGCGGGGGTGGGCATGGTTCTCACGATGGCGGCCGAGATGAGTTAGAACAATCGAGATTATGTGACCCCCTCTGCGTAGCATTGCTTACATGTTGAACTTGGACCGCCTGCGGACGCTCTACGCCGTAGCGCGTCACGGCTCCGTCAGTGCCGCTGCCGACGGGTTGCACGTGACCACCTCCGCCGTGTCGCAGCAACTGGCCAAGCTGGAACGGGAGACGGGGCAGCAGCTCCTGGCCAAGAACGGCAGGGGAGTGCGGTTGACCGACGCCGGTCGTCTGCTGGCCGACCACGCCTCGCGCATCCTGTCCCAGGTCGAGCTGGCCCAGGCCGATCTGGAGGCGCAGCGTGGGCGGGCCGTGGGCGAGTTGGCGTTGGGGGCCTTCCCGACCGCGGCGCGTGGGCTGTTCCCGACGGCGCTGGCCCGGTTGCGCGGGGAGCACCCGCAACTCCGCGCCCGACTGCGGGAGATGGAGCCTGGCGAGGCGATTCCGGCAGTGGTACGGGGAGACGTGGACCTGGCGGTGGTGCTCGACTGGTACAACAAGCCTCTCCCCGTGCCCGACGGGCTGGTCAAGGCGCCGCTGCTGGACGATGTCGCCGATGTGGCGATGCCGGCCGCGCACCCGCTCGCCGACCGGAGCGAAGTGGACCTGGAGGAGTTCGCGGACGACGAGTGGGTTTCCTGGCCCAAGGGGGAGTTCTGTCACGACTGGCTGATGCTCACGCTGCGCGGAGCGGGCATCGAACCCCGGATCTGTCACATGGCGGAGGAGCACCACACCCAACTCGCCCTGATCGCCGCGGGGCTCGGTGTCGCCGTCGCACCGCGCCTGGGGCGGGGGCCGATTCCGGACGGGGTGCGGGTGGTGCCGGTCCGGCACACGATGCGGCGGCACATCTACGCCGTCTGGCGAGCGGACGCCGATCGACGCCCGTCGATTCGGGCGGCGGTGGACATGTTGCGGGTGGCCGCGATCGAACTCGCCGAAGCGGAGGAGGGGTAGGCGCCGCTTCGCGGGGCGCGGCCGGGTAGCCGCTGGCGAGGGGTACTGGCGTCGGAGCACGGGAGTACCGGGGGGAGGAGATGCGGCGGGGCGAGACGACGGGGCCGCGCCGGGCGCGTATCCGTCGCGGTGGGGGCTGGCCGGGAGCGAGGTGCGTCCGTCCGGGACGGTGTTCCGCGTGGGACCGCGCATCTCCGCCGGCCCGGTGACCAGCGGCGGTGGTCGACTCCGGGCGGGTTCGGAGTCGCCCCGCCCCCTCGCCTCGCGATACCCCGGGTCGGTGCTGGGTGGCGGGCGAACGGCCAGGTGGCGCGGGGCGCGGACGGACGAGGCCGTAGCGGGCACTGTTGCCACGGCCTCGCACCTCCGCTTGCCTTGACCTGCTGACCTGCTGACCTGCTGACCTGCTGACCTGCTGACCTGCTGACCTGCTGACCTGCTGACCTGCTGACCTGCTGACCTGCTGACCTGCCACCTCCTGGCTCGGCTGCTCAGCGGCTCGTGGACGCGCGGGAGCGCTGCCTCGTCGTCTCGTGGGTGGCTCGTCCGGCGTGGTGCCTGTGGTGCGCCCGGTCGGCTTCGCCGGTCGTCGTCGGGATGGTAGCCGGCCCGTTTCGGTGTCGGCGGCGCCTTCCGGCGTCGTGACGACGCTGTGGTGACCGGTCGTGCGGGCGGCCGGGGCCCGGCATGGTCGCTGGCGCGCTTGGCCGGGCCGGTCGGGGCGGGGGCGTCGTGGGGCGGCTGGCGTGGGGGCGGGGCTCGGCGGCGGGGGTGGGGCGGGGGATGGGGTAGCCGATGTAGTGGTGGTGTTGGACGTGCGGTGGGTGAGGTCAGTGCAGGGTGAGGGTGTCGGCCGAGACGGTCACCTTCTTCGCCTTCAGTGGGCGTCGGGCCGGGCCGGCCTTGACGCTGCCGTCGGTGATGTCGAACTTGCTGCCGTGGCAGTCGCAGTTGATGGTGCCGTTGGCCACGCTCGCGACCGGGCAGCCGTTGTGCGTGCAGATTGACGTGAACGCCTTGTAGGTGCCGGCCGTCGGTTGGGTCACCACGACCTTGGCCTTCTTGAAGATGACGCCGCCACCGCGCGGGATCTCGGACGCCTTGCCCAGGGTGCGTGGTGCCGCCGACCCGCCCTCCGAGCCGTCCCCCTTGTCGTCGCCGCACGCCGCGAGCACGGCGGCCAACCCGGCCACCCCGACGGCGGCCACCACCGTGCGTCGGGTCGCCTGCGGGCGGGCTCTCGTCGGTCGTGCCATGGTGCTGCCTCCCGGCCTGAAGGTCCTGCGGAGGTTCCGTGTGGACGAGCGGAACCCGGCGTTCAGGAGCCGAGGGACCGGTGGAGAAAGTCGACCTGGAACCGCAGAAGGTGTTCGGTGACCGCATTGTCCACGGGAAGGTGGGTCGATCCCGGGAGCGGCAGCACCGTGTGTGGCCGTCCGGAGGACAGCAGTTCCGCCGAGAAGCGCAGGGTGTGCGCGGCCAGGACGTTGTCGTCCGCGAGCCCGTGGATCAGCAGCAGCGGGCGGCGTAGCAGATGGCCGTGGCCGATGAGCGAGGACGCGTCGTAGGCCGCCGGGTTCTCGTCCGGATGGCCCAGGAACCGTTCCTTCCAGTGCGTGTCGTACAGCCGCTGGTCGGCGGGGGCGGCGCCGGCGACGGCGGCGTGGAAGACCTCCGGCCGGTGCAGCACGGCGCCGGCCGCCAGGTAGCCGCCGAACGACCAGCCACGGATGGCCACCCGGTCCAGGTCCAGGCTGGGGTGGTCGGCGGCTGCCGCGTGCAGGGCCTCGACCTGGTCGTCCAGGACGGGGGTGAGCAGGTCGCCGTAAATGGCCTTCTCCCACGCCGGGCCGCGCCCCGGTGTGCCCCGGCCGTCGGTGACCAGCACGGCGAACCCCTGCTCGGCGAACCACTGGGACACGTGGGTCCACCAGGGACGGCAGTTTCGTACGAGGCTGAGCGCGGGCCCGCCGTACGGGTCGAGCAGAACCGGCAGCCTGCCCTGTCCCGGGGTGTGCCACGAGGGCAGGTACAGGGCGCTGCGCAGCGCCCGTCGGCCCAGGCGCAGCAGGGTGGGGCGCGGCGTCAGCACGGGCCGTTCGGCGCGCGAGCCGATCCGGCCGACCGGCACCCCGTCGCGTAGCACGGTGACCGTGGCGCCCTCGGGCGTGCGGCTGTCGAGGACCACCGTGCCGCCGCCGCACACCGCGTCGTGTACTCCGGAGTCCTGACTCAACCGGCGCGGGCCCGTGTCCGGCGCGTACGACCATATGTGCCGCTCGGTGGGTTCGGTGCTCGCGGCGAACACCACGTGCTCCCCGTCGACGCCCAGTACCGCCTCGACCTGAAGGCCCTCGGGCGTCTCGAACGTCCGCCCGCCCGCGTCGCTCGGCCGGCCCTCGCTCCCCGCCCGCCGCGGGCCGTGCGCGGTGTCGTGCGCGTCGCGCGCCGTGGCGTGCGTTACGCCGCTCTCGGCGTGGACCACGCGCAGGCCCCGGGTGTCGGCGCTCTCCCAGGGCCAGACCCGGGCGCCGGAGGCGGTGCGGGCCGGCAGGCCGGGCACGATCTCCACCCACGCCGGGTCGCGCCGCTCGTGCAGGACGTGGGTAGCGCCGGTGCACGGGTCGGCCGTGAGGACGCGCAGGGTGCGCTGGTCACGGCTCTGCACGGTCAGTACGGGATGTGCCGTCGCGTCGCGCGGCGCCGCCGTGGACGCGTTCGCCGAGGTGGGAGGCAGCAGGTGGGCGCCGTCCGCGTGGCCACCCTCCCACCCCGCGGTGACCAGGTACTCGAACGCGGTCCGATCCCAGCGGATCTCGATGCGCGCGCCGTCGAGGCTGACGAGGTGCAGCGACACGTCCGCGTTGGCGGTGCCCGCCGACGGGTAGCGCAGCGCGCGCGGCCGTTGGCGCGGACGTGCCGCGTCGCCGATGAACAGGCGGCGCACGGGGCTGACGTCCACGCGCGCCACGAGCAGGGAGCGCCCGTCCGGGGCCCACCAGAAGCCACGGTCGCGGCCCATCGACTCGGCGGCGACGTACTCGGGCAACCCGTAGCTGACCTCCGGGCCCTCCGGTGCGAGCAGCGGGCGCTCCGTGCCCACCTCGCGCCCGTCGCCGCGCCCACGGCCGCGCGCGCCGGCCGGGCCCGCCGTGGCCCGCTCGCTCGTGGGGTCGTGCGGGGCGGTCAACTCCACGACGTGCAGCGCGTTCTCGCTGACGTAGCCGATACGCCGCCCGTCGGGGGAGACGCGCGGGTCGACGACCGGGCCGGCGGCGGTCACGGGGAAGGGGGCGCCGTCGGTGCGCACCGCCCACAGCGCGCCGCCCAGCGCGAAGGCGGCCACGCGTCCGCGACGGTCGACGCTGTAGGACACCACGCCCTCGGAGTGCTCCCGGGCCCGTTCGCGGCGCAGTCGCTCCGCCGTGGGGACGGCGCCTCCCGCGCCGGTGAGCGCGCGCGGGTCGGCGAGCACGCGCTCCGCGCCGTCCTCCCACACCCACAACGAGCTGGTCGGATCGCTCCCGCTGGCCGAGCGGACGAAGAAGACGCGGCGGCCGTCCTCGGAGACGGCGAACCGTTGGGGAACACCGAGCGCGAAGCGGCGGGTACGGGCGTACTGGGCGGGGAAGGCCGCGATGTCGTTCATGTCGACACTCTGACAGGGGGTACGCCCGCCCTGGCCCCCGCGTGCCCCGTCACCTCCCCGCCCCGGCTCTCCCGCGCGCGCTTCCCGGGTGCCGCCCCGGCCCGCCTCGCCCGGTGTGGCCGGTTCCGCCACCTCCGTGGCCGGGGGCGGCGTTGGTCCGGGGCGTCGGTCAAACGGTCGGCTTCTCCCAGACCGAGACGTGCTGTTCGCTCTCGCTGGTGAACGGCGCCCGTGACCAGTCCGCCCAGCGGTCGCGCAGTCGCAGGCCGGCGAGTTGTGCCATCAGGTCCAGCTCGGACGGCCACACGTAGCGGAACGGGAAGGAACGGTACTGGGCCTGCCCGTCCCGGATGGTGACGTAGTGCGAGCTCATGGCCTGTGTGACGACGTCGTAGGTGTCGAAGCCCCACCGGGTGGGGCTGATGAGGAACGGCACGGCCTCCTGACCCGGCGGCAGCCGACGCAGCTCCGGCACCCCGACCTCGATCACGAAGCGGCCACCCGGCGCCAGATGGGCGGCGGCGTTGCGGAAGCAGGCCACCTGGGCCTCCTGCGTGGTCAGGTTGTTGATCGTGTTGAAGACCAGGTACGCCAGGGAGAAGGAGCCCGCCACGCGCGTGGTGGCGAAGTCGCCGATGGTCACCTCGACGGCGTCGCCGCCCGGCTTGGCGGCGAGCCGGGACGTCATGGCGCGGGAGATGTCGATGCCGTGCACCGGCACCCCGCGCCGGGCCAGCGGCAGGGCGATCCGGCCGGTGCCGACGCCGAGTTCGAGGGCCCTGCCCTCCCCTGCGAGCTCCGCGAGCAGGTCGACCGTCGGGTCCACGACCGTCGGCTCGAACCTCTCGGCCGACGACGCGTCGTAGGAGGCGGCCACGTCTTCACCGAAGTATCCGTCCGCGTCAGGCATGGGCGGACCGTAGCGCGCGCGATCCCGTCGGCGCGCGTGAATTTCCCCCGCGCACGGTCGGGTTCGGCGCGGCCGGCACCCGAGCGCGCGGGCAGCCGGGGCGGGTCGCCGGACCGGGCGCGGGCGGCTGTCGGAGGTGTCAGGCGTCCCAGTCGTCGATGGCCGGCAGGCGGCGCGCGACGATCGGCAGCCGGGCCGGCCGGCGGTGACCGTGACGTTGGACGCCCATGACGCCCGTGACGTCCGTGACGTCCGTGACGTCCGTGACGCCCGTGATGCCCGTGACGCGCGACGCCAGCGGCGTGGCGAGGTGCCAGGGCAGCGCGACCCGTACGTCGGCCCGACAGTGGCCGAGGCCGTAGCCGGTGACGCCGTGGTCGAGCCGCGCCCCGTGGTCCGCCCGCACCACCTCGTCCTCGATCGCGCGCCGCACCCGCGTGTCCAGACGCGTCGCCCACAGCCGGGCCACGTCCCCACCGAGTCGGCCACCCACGCGAGCCGGCGCGCGCCCGGGTGAGCCTCCTGCGCGCGACCCACGGCACGTCCCCTACGCCAGGACGACGCAGCCCCGGTCTTCCAACGCGGCCACCAGCGGCGACCACGGGTCGACAGCGTTCCATCGCAGGTCCAGCTTCTCCAGGGCGGGCATGCGGGTGACCCAGTCCGGCAGGCCGGTCAACCGGTTGCCGCGCAGGTCGAGGTGGCGTAGCAGGGGAAGGCCGGCCAGCGGCGGGGGCAGCTCGGAGAGGGCGTTCTCGCGCAGGTCCAGATGGCGCAGTGCGCGCAGGTCGGCGACGGTCGACGGCAGGGCGGTGAGCGCGTTGCCACGCAGCCACAGCTCGCGCAGCGCGCGGAGCCGGCCGATGGTGGCCGGGAGTGTGGTGAGCCGGTTGTGCTGGGCGCGGAGCTCGACGAGGCCGGCCAGGGAACCGATCGTCGCCGGCAGGGCGGTCAGGGCGTTCTCGCCGACGTTGAGGTAGCGCAGTCGAGTCAGGCCGCCCAACGTGTCCGGTAGCCGTTCCAGCCGGTTGTCGTGCAGGTAGAGACAGCCGCTGAGTCCGGTCAGCCGGCCCAGCTCCGAAGGCACCGAGGTGAGCGCGTTGTGCCCGAGATCCAGCGTGGTCAGCCCGCGCATCCGCCCGACCCGCGGGGAGAGGGACGTGAGCCCGTTGTCCGCCAGGATCAGCACGCTCAATCCGGTGCGCTCCCACACCTCGTCGGGCACCGCCCCGAGCCGGTGTCGCCACAGGTTGAGCGTGTCGGTCACGGTCATCCCCCTCGTCGTCGCTGCCCGATGCCGCCCCGGCGCGCCCACCGGCCACGCGCGGCCAGCGGCGCCGGGCCCGGCTCCCCTCCTAGCCCGGCAGGTCCTCCGGCAGGAGCAGGCGCAGGTCGGCTACCTCCGGGGCGGGGATGGTGGCCAGGCGGCGGGCCTGCCGGGTCATCATGGTGTCGAGGAGGCCACGGGCCGTGCGGGCGTTGCCGAAGGAGTCGTCGCGCGGGATGGCGTCCACGTACGCGCGCAGGGTCGCCAGCGTCCGGGGCGCGTAGTCGTACCCGGAGTCCGCCGCCTGCCGGCTCAGGATGCCGACCAACTCGTCCGTCGTGTAGTGCTCGAACTCCACGGTGCGCGAGAAGCGGGAGGCCAGGCCGGGGTTGGAGGCGAGGAAGCGGCCCATCTCCGCGGTGTACCCGGCGGCGATGACCACGACCTCGTCGCGGTGGTCCTCCATCAGCTTCAGCAGCGTCTCCACGGCCTCCTTGCCGAAGTCGGACGTCGCGCCCTCGGGGGTGAGGGTGTACGCCTCGTCGATGAACAGCACGCCGCCCAGGGCGCTTTCGAACACCTCCCGGGTCAGCCGCGCGGTGTGGCCCACGTACCGGCCCACCAGGTCGGCGCGCGCCACCTCCACGAGCTGCCCCGTGGCCAGCACACCCAGGGAGTGCAGCAGTCCCGCGTACAGCCGGGCCACCGTCGTCTTGCCGGTGCCGGGTGGGCCCGAGAAGACCAGGTGGTGGCTGATCCTGGGCGCTGGCAGACCGGCGGCCTCGCGTTGTCGGGACGCGGCGAGCAGCGAGACCAGGTCGGTCACCTCGCGCTTGACGGCGCTCAGGCCCACCATCGCGTGCAGCCTGGCCAGCAGTTCCTCGGAGCTGTCCCCGCTCGCCGCCGTGTCCGGCGCCGGTGGCGCCACGTCCTGCGGCAGCAACAGCGTCAGATCGCTTTCGGCGGGGTCGGGCAGCGAGGCGAGCCGGGACGCCTGGCGGTCCACCATCTCCTCGAAGACCCGCCGGGCGGCCCGCCCGTTGCCGAACGTGGCGTCGCGCGGCATGCGCGCGTAGTGCGCGGCCAGCGCGTCCAGGGTGCTCGGGTCCAGTTCGTACCGGTGTGCCTCGCACATCGACCCGGTGATGGTGACCAGTTCGTCCACCGAGTAGTTGGCGAACTCGATGGTGCGCGTGAAGCGGGAGGCCAGGCCCGGGTTGGAGGCGAGGAAGGACCCCATCTCGTCGGTGTAGCCGGCGGCGATGACCACGACGTCCTCGCGGTGGTCCTCCATCAGCTTCAGCAGCGTGTCGACCGCCTCCCTGCCGAAGTCGGCCCCCGAGCCCTTGCCGTCGGAGAGCAGCGTGTACGCCTCGTCGACGAAGAGGACACCGCCCAGCGCCTCGGTGAACGCCTCGGTGGTCTTGATGGCCGTACCGCCGATGATCTGTGCCACCAGGTCGGCCCGGGAGACCTCCACCAGGTGGCCGGAGCGCAGGACGCCCAGTTCGGCCAGGATGCCGCCGTACAGCCGGGCCACCGTCGTCTTGCCGGTGCCGGGTGGGCCCGAGAAGACCAGGTGGCGGCTCATCGGCGGGGCCGGCATGCCGAGCCGGGCGCGACGGGCGGCGAGCTGGTTGAGATTGACCAGGGTGCGGACCTGGTCCTTGACGTCGGCCAGCCCGATCAGGGCCTCCAACTCCTCCAGCGGCCCCTGGGGCGCGGGCGCCCCCGCGCGGCCCGCGCCACCCGCCGTGCCCTCGGCCACGTCCTCGCCCCAGGCGTCGGGGACGGCGTTGCCGGCGCTGGTCAGGTCCGCCACCGTCAGCCGGTCCCCGGCCCGGGTCTGGCGCAGCCCGGCGCCCCGGTTGTCCCGCACCACACAGCCGCTCACGGAGACGGGCTCGGCGCTGTCGACGCGGATGCCGTCGCCCGCCGCACCGTTGACCTGGCAGGCGCTGAGCGCGGCCCGCGCGCCCTGGGCGAGGAGTACGCCGTGCGCGCCGGAGTCGGTGACCTGGGTGCGGAGCACGGTCAGGTCGGCGCCGTCGTCCACGACGATCCCGGAGGCGGAGGCGGCGTGCACGTGGCAGTCGCGCAGCGTGCCCAGCGCGTCGGCGGCGGCGTGCACGCCCGCCTCGGCGGCGCCGCTGACGCTGGTGTCGCGCAGTTCGGGGCGCGCGCCGGAGGCGATCCGTACGCCCGCGCCGCCCGCGCCCTCGACGGCGCACCCCAGGAACTGGCCCTGGCCGTCCTCGACGACCTCCAGGCCGTGCCCGCGCGGGGTGAGCAGCCGGGCGTGGCGCACCAGCGGCCTGGCGCCGGTGCGGACGAGCAGTGCGCTGCCGGCCGCGTCCGTCACCTCCAGGCGGTCGAACTCGGCGAGGGCGCCGTCCTCGACGAGCACGGCGCCGGTGGTGTCCGCGCAGTCCCGCACCGTGGTGTCGGTCAGCGTCGGCGTGCTGGAGCCCAGCACCCGGATGGCGGGGCCCGCCGACGCGTCGAAGGAACACGTGCGGAAGGTCCCACGGGAGCGCTCGGTGACGGCCAGTCCGTTGCCCCGGGTGCGGCGGGTGTGACAGCGCAGCACCTCGGGGTCGGCGCCGGAGGCGAGCGCGAAGCCGGGCCCGGTGGTGTCGGTGACCGTGACCTCCTCCAGGACGGGACGGGAGGAGCTGGTCACGTAGACGCCGACGGCCGTGTCGTGGACGGTGGTGCGCAGCACGTGGGTGCCGCTGCTGCCCTCCAGGGCGACGGCGGGCTTCTCCGCGCCGGACACGTCGCAGTCCTCGACCAGCCCGCGCGCCTCGCCGCTGGCCAGGATGCCGTTGCCGCGCGCGTCCCGCACCCGGCAGCCGCGCACGGTCGTACGGGCCTGTTCGCTGAGGACGATGCCCGAGGTGCCGAGGTTCTCCACGACGCAGTCGGCGATGACACTGCCGGTGTCGGCGGTGTCCACGATGCCCGCGCCGACCGGGTTGCTCACCCGGCAGTCGCGCATGGCGACCGCGCCCGACTCGCGTGCCAGGACGGCCGTCCACCCGGTGCCGACCACCGTGCAGCCGTCCATGGCGACCTGCCCGCGCGGCGCGTCCACCACGGGCAGGTCCTCGCCGCCACCGCGCAGCGTCAGGTCGGTGAGCATCACCGCGTCCGCGACCAGGACCAGCGCGGTGCCCCGGTGCGGGCAGATCTCGACACTGCCCCGCTCGCCCTCGGCGACGATGGTGACCCGGTTGCGTACCGTGATGTTCTCCGGGTACCGGCCGGGTCGGACGCGGATCACCGCGCCCGTACGCGCCTTGGCCAGGGCCTCCCCGATCGTCCGGAAACCCTCGGGTTGTCCCGCGTCCACCGTGAGCAACTGCCGTGACACGCTCGCCCCTTCTCGTAGTCGCCGCCGACGCCGATCCTTTCGCCCCGAGGCGGAGCGGCCGGTGGAACACCGGTGGTGCCCCGGTGAACGCTGGGCGACCGGGAGTCTCATCTCACGTGCACATTCGGCGAGTTGACGTGCGGTGAGCATCGCCGCGCCCCCACCCTGACTGCATACTATGCGGATCATGCGACGCGCCCGTAGACACCGTGTCCGAGGAGCGGGAGCGCTGGCGCTCGCCGCGCTGCTGACCACCGCCGGCCCCCGGGCCCTGGCGGCCGAGCCCGTGGAACTGCCCGTCCTGCGCACCACCCTGGCCCCCGGCGAGTCGTGCGTACGCCCCTCCACCACCCGCGCCGAGGCCCGGCCGTGGACCGTTGGCGCCCTCGGGCTGCCGCGCGCCTGGTCGCTGTCGCAGGGCGAGGGGGTGACCGTGGCCGTGGTGGACACCGGGGTGGGGTCAAACGTCGCGGCGCTGGCCGGCCGGGTGCGCGGGATCGACGGGGCCGACGAGGACTGTGTGGGGCACGGGAGCTTCGCGGCCGGGCTGATCGCCGGCGCCCGACTGGAGGGGGTGGGCCCGGCCGGGGTGGCGCCGCGCTCGCGCGTCCTGGCCGTGCGCGGCACGGACGCGCGGGGCGTGCCCTCGGCGCGGCGGGTGGCCGACGGCATTCGCGCGGCGGCCGACGGCGGGGCCCGCGTCATCTACGTGGGGCACGCGCTGACCGACGGGCGCGCGGAGCTGACCTCGGCCGTCGCCTACGCGGGCCGGCACGACGCCCTGGTGGTCGCCCCCGCCGTACCCGACCCGGTGCCCCGCGCGCCCGGCGCGCGGCAGGAGCCCGCCCCGGAGCAGCCGTGGTACTGGCCCGCCGCCGCGCCGGGCGCGCTGGCCGTGGGCGGCTACGGCCCCGCCACCAGTTCCCCGACCCGGGCCCCGGCGCCCCCACGGGTCGCCCGCCTGGACCTCGTGGCGCCGGGGGAGATGGTGGTGGGCGTCGGGCCCGGTGGCTCGGGGCACTTCCTCGGCTCGGGGGCGTCCCTGGCCGCGGCGCAGGTGGCGGGGGCGGCGGCCCTGGTGCGGGCCCAGCGCCCCGGACTGAGCGCCCCACAGGTCGCGCGGCAGCTCACGGCGGCGGCCTACCCCGCCTCGCCACCGCGCCTGGACCCGTACGCGGCGATGACCGCCGTCCTGGGCCAGGAGCGGGGCGCCGCGCCGCGCCCGGCACCCGCCCGGATGCCGGACCCCGGCTCCACCACGTCGCGGGACCGGGCCCTGCTCGTCGCCGGGGTGGCCGGCGGTCTGGTGCTCGTCACCGGGGCCCTGCTGGCCGTCATCCCGCGTGGCCGGGCGCGCGGCTGGCGCCCGGAGGGCGGCTAGCGCACCCGCGCCCGGCCACGGCCGGGGCGCCGCGTGGCGCCCGCGCGGGCGCCGGTGGCACCTCGGCCGTGTCGCGGGGCGGGGAACCGGGGCCGGGCGGTACGCGGCCCCGGTCGTCTGGTCGGCTCCGAGGCGGGTCAGTCCGGCCGCCCGGCCGGGTCGAGCAGCGCGGTCTGGACGCGGACGGTCTTGCGGCGCGCGATCCGCGTGCCCCGACCCGGCGGCAGGATGCGGCCCTTGGTGCTGCCGAAGACGTAGCCTTCGGAGGGCGGGCACGAGAGCAACAGGCCCGGCGTGTTGACCTCCTGGAGCCGGCGCAGCAGGTGGTCGCCGCCCAGGCTGCGGCCCGCGCCGGCGGCCGAGCGCGCCACGACCAGGTGCAGCCCCACCTCGTAGCCGAGGGCCAGATGGTCCAGGAGGGGGTCGAAGGGCGCGTTCATCGGGCCGGTGCCGAGCATGTCGTAGTCGTCGACGAGGACGAACAGCCGAGGCCCCGTCCACCAGTCGCACAGCCGCATCCGCGCGGGCGAGATCTCCGGGCCCGGCACCCGGGTGCGCACCGCTCGCGCCGCCCCGTCGACCAGGTCGCGCAGCGCGTCGATGGAGACCGCGTGGCCGAGCCGGTACGCGTCCGGTACCGCTTCCACCAGCTCGCGGCGGTAGTCCACGACCATGATCCGCGCCTCGGCGGGGGAGTACCGCTCCATGACGGCCCGCGCGGTCAGCCGCAGCAGGTTGGTCTTGCCGCTCTCCGTGTCACCGACCACGATCATGTGCGGGTGCTCGGCGAAGTCGTGTCGGACGACCGACAGCTCGTCCTCCTCCAGGCCCAGTGGCACCCGCAGGTGGCCGTCCGGCGCCGGGAGCTGGGTCACGGGCAGGACGGTCGGCAGCATCCGCACCGGCGGCGCCGCCTGGCCGGGCCAGCTCTCGCTGACGGCGGCCACCAGCGCGGCCACTCCGTCGGTGAGGTCCTCCGCGCGTTCCACGCCGTCGATGCGCGGCAGCGCGCCCAGGTAGTGCAGCTTCCCGTCCCGGGTCAGGCCCCGGCCGGGCAGCCGGGGGACGGTCGCGGCGCGGCGCATGTCGATCTCGGAGTCCATGGGGTCGCCCATGCGCAGCTCCAGGTGGCTGGCGGCCTGGTCGCGTACGGCGGACGACAGCTCGACCCAGCGGGCGGTGGTGACGATCAGGTGGATGCCGTAGTTGAGGCCGCGCGCGGCGATCGCGTTGAACGTGGCGATGTGCCGGTCGTAGTCCTGGCGCACGGTGGCCCAGCCGTCGATGACCAGGAAGACGTCGCCGTGCCGCTCCTCGGGGAACTCGCCGGCCGCGCGCCGGCGCCGGAAGGTGGCCATGGAGTCGACACCGTGGTCCAGGAAGAAGCGCTCGCGGGCCGCGAGCAGCGTGTTGACCTCGGCGATCGTACGGCCCACGCGCTCGCCGTCCAGCCGGGCCGCGACCCCGCTCATGTGCGGCAGCCCCGTCAGGCCGGCCAGCGTGCCGCCGCCGAAGTCCAGGCAGAAGAACTGCACCTCGCGCGGGGTGTGGGTGAGGGCGAGCGCGGTCAGGATCGTACGGACCGTGGTGCTCTTGCCGCTCTGCGGGCCGCCCGCGATGGCGATGTGCCCGCCCGCGCCGGTCAGGTCGATCTCCAACAGGTCGCGCAACTGGTCGAAGGGCCGGTCGATGATGCCGATCGGCACCCGCAGCCCGCCCCGCCCGCTCCAGCCGACCGTGGTCAGCCCCAGCTCCGGGTCGGGCGTCAGCGGCGGCAGTACCTGGTCCAGCGTGGACGGCAGGTCCAGCGGCGGCAGCCACACCTGGTGGGCGGGGGGCCCGGCGCCCTGGAGCCGCTCGACGGCCACCGACAGCAGCGTCTGGCCGCCCTCGTCCGTCTCCGGCTCCGGTTCGGGGGCGGGCAGGTGACGGGGCACCACGTACCCCGTCGTCCACGGCACCGTCTGGCTGGCCACGCGCGCCTGGTGGGCGCTGCCCCGCCGCTGCCGGTAGGGGCCCGAGACGTACGCGGCGCGGAAGCGGGTCAGCGCCTCGACGCCCGACTTCAGGAAGCCGCTACCGGGCTGCGAGGGCAACTGGTACGCGTCGGGCACGCCGAGCACGCCCCGGCTCTCCATGGCGGAGAAGGTGCGCAGCCCGATCCGGTAGGACAGGTGGCTCTCCAACTGGTGCATGCGGCCCTCGTCCAGCCGCTGCGAGGCCAGCAGCAGATGGACACCCAGGCTGCGCCCCAGCCGGCCGATCATGACGAACAACTCCATGAACTCCCGGTGTGCGGCCAGGAGTTCGCTGAACTCGTCCACCACGACGAACAGGCTCGGCAGCGGCTCCAGGACGGTCCCCGCGGCGCGCGCCTTCTCGTAGTCCAGGGCCGAGGTGTAGTTGCCCGCGGCGCGCAGCAGCTCCTGGCGCCGGACGAGTTCGCCGTGCAGCGCGTCCTGCATGCGCGAGACCAGCGCGGCCTCCCCGGCGAGGTTGGTGATGACGGCCGAGGTGTGCGGCAGGGTGTCCAGGCCCAGGAAGGTGGCACCGCCCTTGAAGTCGACCAACACGAAGTTGAGCGTCTCGGAGGAGTTGGTCAGCGCGAGCCCGAGCACCAGGGTGCGCAGCAGCTCGCTCTTGCCGGAGCCGGTCGCGCCGATGAGCATGCCGTGCGGCCCCGTACCGCCTTGGGCCGACTCCTTGATGTCCAGCTCGACCGGGGTGCCGTCCGCGCCGACCGCGATCGGCACCCGCAACCGGCTGGGCCCGGTGGCGCGTTGCCACAGCGCGGCCGGGTCGTGCCGGAACAGGTCGGGTATGCCGAGCAGCGCGGACAGCTCCACGTCGCTGGCCAACGGCTCGGTGTCGTCGGTGCCCAGGCCCATGCGGTACGGGGCCAGTCGCTTGGCCAGCGCCAGGGCGCCGCCGGTGCCCAGGCCGTCGGGGCGGCCGAGCCGGGTGCTTCGCTCCTTGCGTTCGCGGTCGGTGCGCACCAGGGCGAGGTCCTCCCCGCTCACCTCGAACCGCAGCGTGGACCGGCCGGGCCGCCAGGTCAGCGCCCCGCCGAGGTCCAGTACGACCGTGTTGCGCAGCCCCGGGCCGTCCAGCCGGTGGCCGCCGGGGACGGTGCCGCCGTCCACCACGATCACGGTGAACGGTTCCTCGCGGCCGGTGGCCGCCTCCGGCTCGAAGGGCGGGCGCTCCAGGAACTCCGCGCCCAGCAGGTCCTCCAGCTCGTTGAAGGCCGAGCCGATCATCCGGGCCGGGCCCGCCCCGTCGCTCTCCTGCGGGTGCAGGCTGTGCGGCAGCCACTTCGTCCACTCCCAGTCGGGCCGCCGCTCGTCGGAGACGCACAGCGCCACCCACACGTCGTCGGGGGAGTGGAAGGTGGCCAGGTGTGCGACCAGGGCACGGGCCAGCGCGCGTACGCGCTCCTCGTCGCCTCGGAAGAGCACCCGCGCCCAGGCCCGCAGGTCGATGGCGATGGGCTGGTCGGGCACGGTGGCGTAGGCGCGGATGAAGCTGCGCAGCGCGTGCGCCGACAGTGGTTCCAGGTCCTCCACGGGGCTGGTGGACAGCGGTGTCAGCCGCAGGCCCAGCTTCTGCTCCCCGACGGCCACCCGGACCTCGCCGAAGTCCTCGTCCTGCGGCCGGCGTTCCCACAGCCGCGTCGAGCCGACCAGCGACCACAGCCCGGCGGGGTCCGGATGCCGCCAGGCCAGCGCCCGCTGCTGGTCGCGCACGGCCGCGCGGACCTTGCGCCGGGTCTGGGTGAGATAGCGCAGGTAGTCCCGGCGTTCGCCCTTGAGCCGCTGCTTGCGCTCGCTGCTGCGGCGCATGGCCTGCCCCAGCATCATCGCGCCGGCCGAGACCACCATCAGGCCCAGTGCCAGGTAGATGAAGCCGCCGCTGCCACGGGCCATCCCGGGGCGCATGAACATCAGCATCATGGACACGGACATCAACGCCATGGGCAGATACGTCCACACGGCGGAGCTGTCCGGCACCACCTCAGGCAGCGCGGGCGGCTCCTGGAGGCTCACCTCGCCCTCGGGCATCTCCGGGCCGCGCCTGCGCGCCGGCCTGCGGAAGAGGACCACACTCACGAGACGAGCTCCTTATCGGGACGGGCGTACGGACGAGGGGAGAGGGTGGCCGGGGCGCGCCGGGTCGACCCCGCCGACGTACTGGATCAAGGAAACTGAAGCTCGCGCGGGCAACGGGCCCGGCACGCGCCAGATGTACGGACGGCGAACAAGCCGGGTGGATGCGGCGAACGCTGCCGGGGATGCGGTGGTTTTCGGCTGCCGGATCTCCTGTCCGGCAGGCGGCTGATATTACGATCCGTCGGAACGGAGCGCCAGGAACGAACTTGGCACGAACGTGCCTCCGTCGCGGGAACCGGGTCACCGCGCGTGGTGCCCTGCGCCAGACTCCGCACGTACCCGCCCGCCGCAGCATCCCGAGAGGCGTGACCCAGCTCCATGACTGACAACCAGGTGGCCGGACTCTGTCGCCTGACGGTGCGCGCACCCGCCAAGAGCATCGACCTCGCCGTCCCCGCCGACGTCCCCGTCGCCGACCTGCTGCCGGCCATCCTCGGGTACGCCGGGGACGACCTGGAGGAGGCCGGCATCGAACACGGGGGCTGGGTCCTGCAACGCCTGGGCGACGCGCCCCTGGACGAGGAACGCACCCTGGACTCCCTGGGGCTGCGCGACGGCGAGACCCTCTACCTCAGGGCCCGCACCGAGGCGTTGCCCGAGGTCCATCTGGACGACCTGGTGGACGGCATCGCCACCACCATGCGCGGGCGCCCCTACAACTGGAGCCCCGAGGCGGGCCGTCGGCTGCTGCGCGGGCTGACCGTCGCCGTCCTGGTGACCGGGCTGCTGGTGCTCGCCCTGCCCGGCGGTGCCACCACCCCGCGCGTGCTGTGCGCCGCCGTGGCCGGGGCGCTGCTGCTGGCCGGGTCGGCCGCCGCCAGCCGCGCCGTGGGTGACGCGGGCGCCGCCGCGGCCCTGGGTTGCATGGTCGGCCCGTATCTGGCGCTGGCCGGCTGGCTGTTGACGGCGGGCGAGCTGGGCGGGGCGCACGACGAGGTGCTCGGGCCCCGGGTGTTGGCCGCCTCCGCCGCCGGCGCGGGCGGCGCCGTCCTCGCGCTGGCCGCGGTGGCCTCCTTCGCGGCGCTCTTCCTGTGTCTGGCCGTCGTCGCCACCTTCGGCGCGCTCACCGGCGTCCTGATCACCGCGGCCGACCTGGCGCCCGGTCAGGCCGCCTCGGTCGCCGCGCTGGCCGCCGTCGTCCTCGGCGCCTTCGTCCCCCCGCTGTCCTTCCGGATGTCCGGGCTGCGGATGCCCCCGCTGCCCACCAACGCGCGCCAGCTCCAGGAGGGCATCGAGCCGCACCCGACCGCGCTGGTCACCAGCCGCGCGGTGCTCGCGGACGGCTGGATGACCTCGCTGTACGGGGCCGTCGGGCTGGTCTGCGCCGCCAGTCTCACCCTGCTCGTCGCGCACGGCGGGCTGCCGGCCACCATCCTGTCGGCCGCTCTGATCACGCTGTTGCTGCTGCACTCCAGGGGCCTGGGCCAGGTCTGGCAGCGGCTGTTCCTCGTCGCCCCCGCGGCCTGGGGGGCGCTGGCGCTGGTCCACGACGCGGCCCGGGACGGCGCGCCGCAGACCCGGCTGCTGACCGTGAGCGCGCTGTTGGCCCTCACGGCGGTGCTGGCCATCGCCTCGTGGACGGTGCCGGGCCGACGGATCGTGCCGTACTGGGCGCGGGGCGCGGAGATCCTGCACTCGGCCGTGGCGATCAGCATGCTCCCGCTGACCCTGTGGGTGCTCGGCGTCTACGGCGCCCTGCGCTCGCTGCGCGGCTGACGCCACCGACCGCCGCGCCCGCCCCGCCCCCGGGCCCCGCCGCCGCCGTCTTCGGTGGCCCCGCCGCCCCGTCCCCGTCCCGCTCCCGCCGCACTCGCTGAACCCGTCGAGCCCGCCGGACCCGTCGATCCCGTCGCGTCCCCGGGCGTCGTCGCCGCCGCTGACGAGAAGGAGTACCCGCCGTGCAGTCCACGCGCGACCAGGTCCAGGCGCACATGTTCGTCATGGGGCGGCTGACCTCCGGCATGCTGCGCGGCGACCCGGACGCCCCGGAGAGCCCCCAGGGCCGCACCAACCGGGGCATCGCCCTGGGCGTGGTGATCGCGGTGCTCCTCTCGGCCGGGGCGTTCGTCTTCGGACTGCTCAAGCCCGGCACCAAGGACTCCTGGAAGGAGGCGCGCACGCTGGTCATCGACAAGTCGACCGGCTCCCGCTACCTCTACCTGGACGGCCGGCTGCGCCCGGTGCGCAACTACACCTCGGCCCGCCTGCTGGCCGGCGCCGAGATGAAAACCGCCACCGTGCGCGGCGCCTCGCTGGCGGACACTCCGCACGGCGCCCCGGTCGGGATCAGCGGGGCACCCGAGGCGCTGCCCCCGGGCGGCGCCCTGGACACCGGGCCCTGGCAGGTGTGCTCGGCGACCGCCACCAGCTCCGCCGGCACCACGCTCGCGGTGGGGGTGGCCGCCGACGGCGCGAGCCTGCCCGCCGGGCAGGGCCTGCTGGTGCGCGGGCCCGACCGGGCGACCTACCTGGTGTGGCGCGGCAGCAAGCTGCGGCTGGCCGAGCGCGCGGGGGCCACCGAGGCGCTCGGCTACGGCTCGACACCTCCCGTGCCGGTGGCCGCGGCGTTCCTGAACTCCCTTCCGTCCGGGCCTGACCTGGCCCCGCCCGAGGTGCCCGGACGCGGGAGCCGGGGCCCGCGCCTGGGGGGTCGCGAGACCCGCGTCGGCGAGGTCTTCCGCATCACCGTCCCCGGCTCCGCCGGCCGCTACTACCTGCTGCGGCGCGAGGGCCTGGGCCCCGTCACGGCCACCACCGCGGCTCTGGTCCTCGGCGACCCGCGGACCCGGCGGACGGTGTACGCGGGCACGGCCTCGGCGGCCGTGCTCGGCGCGGACGTGCTGCGCGGACACCAGGCACCGGCCGACCGGCGCGGCGACGTTCAGGCCGCGCGGGTGCTGCCGGACACGCCGCCCAGGGCGATGTCCGTCGAGCGCGGCCAGGTGCCCTGTGCCCGCGTCGAGGCCAGCGGCGCGGGCACCCGGGTCAGCGTCGCCCTGGTCGGGCAGGCCGGGCTGGGCCCGGCGGCCCAGCCGCCGCCCGAGAACTTCACACCGGCCTGCACCCCGGTGGGCCGGGTCGTGGTACGCCCCGGGGGTGGCGTCCTGGTGCACGCGCTGGGCGCCGGCGGCGGGGAGGTGGGCGACACCGTCTACCTGGTCACGGACACCGGCATGAAGTACCGGGTGGCCTCGGAGCAGACCATGACGGCCCTGGGGTACACGGCCAGGCAGGCGCGCCGACTGCCGGCGCCGCTGCTGGCGATGCTGCCGACCGGCCCCGACCTCAGCCCCCAGGCCGCGTCCACGGGCCACGGCCCGACGACGGCGACCGGCTGTGAACCGGTACGCCATCCGTCCGGAAGGACGAGCCAGTCGGCTGACAAGAAGCGCTGAGGTTACATCAAGAAGTCGTAGAAGTAAGCCAGTTCGGCGGTATTGACATGTAGTGCAAAAGTTGGACTGAATTCGTTGCAGGTCGAATAAACCGCTGTTTACGTTGAGCTCCCGAGTGATCCGGCGCGACCCAGGAGGTGCACGTCCATGGCGGGCATGCAGCAGTCAGAAGCACGCGCGACCCAGAACGGCATCCAGGCCCTTGAGCAGGCGTTCACCGGCGTCCAGAACTGTCGGCGCGACGTGGAGAACATGAAGTTCAACCTGGCCTCCGGGCTGAAGGGTTCGGACGGCAGGGCGTACCAGGAACTGCTGCGCCAGTGGGACGACCAGGCCGAGGTCATCTCGGTCAACGTCCGCGACATGATCAACACTCTCACCGAGACGCTGCGGCAGCAGGGTGTGACGCAGCAGTCCTCCAACGAGTCGATCCACCAGGCGTACAACCAGTCGCAGTCGGTCTTCGACGCCCTCAAGGGCTAAGTCGCCGCTCCCGTTCCGCCGCGCCGGTGTCGCCTGGCGACCCGGCGCGCGAGCTCCCGCGTTCGCCGCCAGCCGACCCACCCGAGAGACGAGAACCACGATGAGCGACTTCACCGACGGCCACATCTACGTCGACTACGCCCACATGTCCAACGCCGCCGACGACATGGTGCAGCAGACCAAGGCGATCGCCAGCATCCTGGTGAACCTGGACGCCGAACTCCAGGCGCTCAAGGAGTCCTGGGAGGGTGAGGACCGGGCCGTCTACAGCCAGAAGCAGGCGTCCTGGAACCAGGCGGTCGAGGCCATGAAGAGCCTGCTCGCCAGCCACTCCGCGCTGCTGACGGACGTGTCGGAGGGCTACCAGTACAGCGAGAAGTCCCTGACCCAGCTCTGGGAGGGCGTCCGCGTCGGCCGGTGACGCCTCGGCGCACGGCACACCGGACGGCTGCCGCGCCCGGCGCGCGGCGGCCGTTCCTCCCCTTCGCGGACGCGACAAGGAGTGACCCCGCATGGCGGACAAGCCGCCCGTCAACCTCGACAAGACCTGGCTGACGAACTTCCAGACCCAGGACGTGCAGAAGTTCCTGGGCGAGATCAAGAAGATCCAGGGCGACGGGGAGTACGCGCCCGCCCTGGCCAACCTGATCAAGGGCGGCACGCGCTCCAAGGACGTGCCCGCCGGCATCCTGCTGCCGCTGTCGATCGGTGGCATGGCCGGTGAGGGCACCGGGACCAACGGCGACCTCCTGCAGTCCGGCGTGACCGAGATGATCAAGGTCATCGTCAAGATCTTCGCTGATCAGAAGCTTCTCTTCGAGGCCATCGACGCCGGGATCACGGACACCCTGGAGGACCTTCTCAAGACTCAGGGCGAGAACCTGGAGAAGATCGAGGCCGAGAAGTTCCTGGACATCTTCGAGGACGTCGACGACCTTCTCGGCGACGGAGGCAGCGGGTCCGGCGGCAAGGACAAGGACTGACCATGGCGGACGCACCGGATCACCTCACCGCCGCCAACGACTCGTGGCAGACGGCCGTCAAGCTCTTCACCGGCTACGACGCCCCCAAGCGGGACACCCTCTTCCAGAACCTGACGGGCAACGACGGCATCCCCCAGATGAAGGTGGAGGTGACCAAGCAGAAGTCGGTCACCTACGTGGACGTGGACGACCTCAACTGGATGGTCGAGAACGCCGGTTGGCGCATCGAGAACACCGACTTCGTCATCCCCTTCTACACCACGGGCGACGGCGGCGGCACGGGCTCACAGGTGTCGATGTACAAGGCGCGGTTCACCCTGCTGGGCAACAAGAGCAACGACGGCCCGCCCGCCGGTGGCGTGGTCGAGGGCGGGGAGTTCAAGAGCCAGTACGAGAAACACCTCGGGCTGAGCGGGGACAAGGCGACCTGGACCACCGAGCCCCTGACGCAGTACGCGTACGGCACCGGCCGGGCACTGGAAGCGCTGCTCTACCAGAAGACCGGCACGCACGGCTTCGCGTGGAACGGCAAGGACGTCTCCAACGACCAGGCCGTCTCGCTGGCCTCCTTCGACACCGCCGCCGACGCCTTCGACCGGGTCGCCCAGTTCTTCGTCAACCGCAAGGACGAACTGGCGGAATGGCAGCGTCGGGTGGGCATCGAGAAGAACGCCGCCTGGCGGGGCCAGGCGGCCGGCGTCTTCTGGCAGCTGATCCACACGCTCGGCAAGCGGTACGACGGCTACGCCAAGGACATGCGCCCCAAGGGCACCCTCAGGTCCCGGCAGGGTGACGAGATCCGGCAGGCCAAGACGGACTTCCGGGACGCCGTGGTCACCCTGCACCGGCACTGGATGACGTGGGAACTGGAGATGGGCAACCCCCTGCGGTGGCTCCATGACCTGCTGTCACGCATCACCGACCACGTGTGGCAGAACAACATCAGGAAGATCACGTACAAGACGAACTCGTCCGGTGTCGGCGCGTACACGAGCTACTACACCACCTACCACACCCTGGAGCACTTCAGCGAGAAGGCCCACGAGCTGGGCAAGCCCCACGACTACGGCCCCCTGAAGGAGCTGTCCACCTGGAAGGCGGTCGGCGAGCGGGCGATCGTGGACTGGCAGCGGTCCGTCATCGACCACCTCGTCAAGCCGGCGGACGAGGCGCTGCGGATCATCGGTAACAGTTGGGGCTCGCAGGTCTTCGACCTGGGCACGATCAGGTCGCGCGGGGACGGCGACCTGGCCGGGGCGAACGCCAAGGACGAGGCCGACGTGGCCAAGGAGACCGCCGACAAGGCGGCGGCGGACGCGGCCAAGGCCAACGCCGACTTCATCAAGTGGCAGAAGGAGCAGGCCGCTGCCGCCGCCGCGGCAGCCGCCGCCGCGAAGGCGGAGGCCGAGCGGAAGGAGCGGGAGGCCAAGGCCGAGGCCGAGCGTAAGGAGCGCGAAGCCAAGGCGGAGGCCGAACGCAAGGAGCGCGAGGCCAAGGAGGAACAGGCCCGGCGCGACCGACAGGCCAAGGAGGAGCAGGCCCGACGGGACCGCGAGCAGGCCGAGAAGGAGAAGCAGGCCAAGGCCGAACAGGAGGCCAAGGAGAAGGAACAGGAGGCCAAGCAGGCCGAGCAGGAGGCCAAGCAGGAACAGAAAGAGAAGGAACAGGAGGCCAAACAGGCCGCGAAGGAAGCCGAGCAGGAGCAGAAGCAGGCCGAACACCAGGCGAAGCAGGAGGCCAAGCAAGCCGAGCAGGAAGCCAAGCAGGAACAGCAGCGGCAGGAACAGGAAGCCAAGCAGGAGCAGAAGGAGAAGGAGCAGGAAGGCAAGCAGCGCGAGGCCGAACAGAAGCAGGAGGCCGAGCGGGCACGACAAGAGCAGTTGCAGATTACGCAGATCAACCAGGCAAAGGCCGAGCAGGAACGCGCGAAGAAGGAACAGGAGCAGAAGGAGAAGGAGCAGGAGGCCAAACAGGCCGCGAAGGAGGCCGAGCAGGAGCGGAAGCAGGCCGAGCAGCAGAAGGAACAGGAACGCAAGCAGGCCGAGCAGGAGGCCAGGCAGGAGCAGAAGGAACAGGAACAGGAGGCCAAGCAGGAACAGAAGGAGAAGGAGGTCCTTCAGCGTCAGGAGGAGCTGCGGGGCGAGCAGGAGGCCAAGCAGGCCGAGCAGGAAGCCAAACAGGAGCAGAAGGAGAAGGAGGCTCTTCAGCGTCAGGAGGAGCTGCGGGGCGAGCAGGAGGCCAAGCAGGCCGAGCAGGAAGCCAAACAGGAGCGGAAGGAACAGGAGCAGCGGGCCAAGCAGGAGGAGCGGGAGCAGGAGGCCCAGCAACGTCAGGAGGAGTCGCGGGCCGAGCAGGAGACCCGACGGAAGGAGGTGGAGGAGACCTACCGGCACGAACGGGAGGGCATCCTCAACGACGACCTGTCCTCGCTGACCCCACGGACCATCACCGGCCCCGTGGTGCCCAGCGACGGCCCGTTCGCCCCGGACGCCGGCGTCTCCCACGTGGACTCGCACGGCAGGGTGGTCACCGACTACCCCGACGGCACCCGCACCACCATCGACCCCGACACCCACACCGCGACGGTCACCCGCCCCGACGGCACTCCCGTCTCCGGCCCGCTGAACAGCGGCGACACCCTGCCCAACCCCGACGGCAGCACCTCGCGCCTGGACCCGGACGGCAGGGTGGTCACCGACTACCCCGACGGCAGCCGCTCCGTACTCGACCCGGAGACCGGGCGCACCACGTACACGCACCCGGACGGCACGACCAGCACGGGCCAGCTCAACCCCGGCGGCCCGGACTCCCGACCTGGCTCCGGCTCCTCCACCCCGCCCTACGGAGCGCCGTCCTACGAGGAGGAGCTGTACGACGCCGCGCCGTACGAGTCCCCGTACGACCGCGCCCTGGCGAGCGCCAGCACCGGCGGCGGACCGGACGCGCGCACCACGGACGGCGGCATCCCTCTCAACACCGGGACGCTCCCGGGCAGCGGGGGCGGTGCGCCCGGCGGCGGTGCGCCGATGGGTGGCATGCCCATGGGTGGCATGCCGATGGGTGGCGCGGGGCAGGGCGGTGGCGGCCAGTCCGCCTCCGAGCGGGTCCGCAACGTGATCGACGGCGACCGGGGGCTCAGCCGTCACGCCCGTGGCGGGCCGGGCGCGCCCGGCTCCGGGCGACGCTACGACGAGGGTGGGGCTGGCCGGCCCAGGACCAGCACCACCGGCGGCACGCCCTACCTGCCGTCGGCGGGTCCCGGCGGCTCCGGGCACCCCCAGACCCAGAGCGGGGACCGCGCGCGGGACGCCTGGGTGGAGGAGGACGAGGACGTGTGGGGCACCGACGAGGGTGGGGCGCCCGCCGTGATCGGCCGATGAGCCCGACGGCGGCGACGCCGGGCCCCGGCGAGCCGATGGAGCGGCGGCTGGCCCAGGCCATGGCCGAGCTGGACGCCGTACGCGCCGCGGCCCAGCGGGCGGAGGACGAACTGCGACACGCCTCGCTCACCGTGCGCTCCCGCGACCGCGCGGTGGAGGTCACCGTCGGCCCGAGCGGGGAGCTGGTGGGGCTGACGTTCCTGGACGGCAGGTACCGGTCGATGAACGCCACGCAGTTGGCCGCCTCGGTCCTGGAGGCCGCGAACCAGGGCCGCGCGCAGATGGCGCACCGGGTGATGGAGACGTTCGCGCCGCTGACCCGCCCGAGCGGTGACGTACCGGAGTTCGGTGGCATCGACGTCGACTGGCAGCGGATCTTCGGCTCCGCGCTCAGCGGCGACGACGGGGCGGGCGGCCACCGCTCCGCGAGCGACCGCCTCCGCGACGAGATCCACGAGGACACGGACGAGGGCCCGCACCGGGGGAGAGGACGGCACCAGAGATGAGCGGTGTCTACGAGGCGAATCCGGCAGCGCTGCGGCGCAGCATCGAGGGAATGAAGCAGCTCCCGGTCCTGGCCAGGAAGCTGGGCACGGACTTCAACGAGAACGAGAACGACTACACCGAATGGCCCGGCTGGACGGACGACTTCGCGCACGAGGTCCGGCCCCGGTACGAGGAGAACAACGCCTACTGCGTCAGGATCACCGGTGCGCTCCACCAGGCTCTGGACGCCCTGGTGTCGGCGACGTTGGCCAATCTCCACAACATCGAGGGCACCCAGAGCGACACGTTGGAGCGTATCCAAAGCCACCAGCGGCGCACGGACGACGCGGTGGGCGGCACCGGTGGCGGGAAACGCTGAGTGCAGGAGATCAATTTTCCCGAGGACGTCAGGAAGATGCTCTGGATCCTGCTCGGCGAAATGCCCTTGCAGGCCCGGGAGAACCTGGCGTGGGAAAGCCGCGACCTCTACCTCGGACTGGGCAAACGCGTCCTCGAACTGCGGGACGCCATTCAGCACTCCATCCAGGAGGCGGGCAGCACGCTGCCGCCCGCGGTGGGCGAGCGCTACGTCAAGGGCCTGACGCTGCTGACGGACGACGGCGGGGTCAACCACCTCCAGCAACTGGTCGACCAGCTCGACGACATGGCCAACGGCCAGATCGACTACTCGATGAAGATCCAGGAGGCGAAGTGGGAGATCATCGCCGAGATCGTCATGCTCCTCATCGAGCTGGCGATCCTGGCGGCGCTGGCGGTGTTCACCGGAGGCACCTCCCTGTCGCAGATGGCCCTGGCCAGGGCCAGAAGCCGGTTGGCGATCCTCATCGTCATCGACCGCCTGCTGCGGATGACGCACGTCGCGCCCACCCTCAGCGAGGCGTTCGAGGAGGCGTTCCAGACCCTCGCCGTCAAGCTCGCGCAGATCGCCTTCAACCCGCCCGGCCGTAAGCCCCCCGGCATCGACTGGGGCGACGTCGGCAAGGCGGCGGCGTTCGGCGCGCTCACCGGACTGTTCGCCAGCGGTCTCGGCGGGCTGTCCAACATCTTCCGCAACTGGCTCAAGAACGGCTTCGGCGACTTCGACACCTTCCTCAAGAACAACCCCTTCCTGGGGAAGTCCCTGAACGACCTCTACAACGTGCCCGCGGTGTTCCTGATTTCGGGCGTCAGCGAATCCGTCGCCGAGGTACTCGTGGGCGGGTTGTTCGACGGCAAGTGGGAATTCAAGTGGGAGACGCTGGTCGGCGCGGGAACCAGCGGCATCTTCGGCATGTACGCCGAGCGTGGCGTCGGGGGACTTGGCACCTGGTTGAACAGCAAGTGGTTCACGAACCCGAACACGTTCACCGACCTCAACACCCTTCCCCCGCCCGACAGCGGCGGCGACCGGGGGCTGACCGGCGGGCCGGGCCCCGTGCCCACCACCAGCGGCCCCGGCCCGCGCCCCCTGCCGCCGGTGCCCACCCCGCCACCGGTGGCACCGCCGCCGCAGGACGTCGACGCCACCACGCCGACGACCACGCCGTCCGTGACCCCGCCGCCGGTGTCCGCGCCGCCCCCGCTGTCCGCGCCGCCGCCGCTCACCGCGCCCGTGACGCAGGGACCGCCGCTGCCCGGCGGCGTGCCCACACCGACCCGGCCGACCACCACGGGCGCGCCGACACCTGGCACCACCTCGCCCCCACCGGCAGGCACGTCGACGCCTCCCGCGCCCCAGACGCCGCTGACCACCCCCGTCCCGCGCTCGACCGCCCCATCACCCCAGGCGCTCCCACCGCACGCGCTCGCCCCCGGCGTGGTGAGCCCACCCACGGTCAGCCCGCTGCCCGCGTCGCTGCCCGACCCCGCGACGTCCACCCTGCCGGGCCCGCTGACGTCCTCCCCCCTGCCGGGCTCCTTGCCTCTCTCCTCGCCGTCCTCGCCACCGGCGAGCGTGTCCGGCCCCGCGCACTCCTCCCCGCCGGGCGGCCCCGCCGCCGTAGCGCCGACCACCTCGCGTACGCCCGTGGACGGCCTGCCGGAGGCGAGCGCCGACGACCTGCCGGAGGAGGACACCGCGCTCACCGACGACCTGCTCACCGACGACGCGGTGACCGATGACGGCCTCGCGGGCACTCCGCCCCACCAGCCGAACGCGTCTCTGGCCGACCCGGCGGGCGAGGCCACCGGCCACACGCCGGGCGCGGGCCGGCCCAGCCCGGCCGACGCGGAAGGCGAGATGCCCGTGGGCACCGGCCCCGGCGCCCCCGCCGGCACCCAGCCGCAGGCCGGCGGCGGCCCGGCCCACACCGCGCAGCCCGCCGCGCGGCCCGGGGCCCCCACCCCCCAGCGCACCGAGACGGACACGCCGCGCGCCCTGCCCGACACGGCGAACGCCACGGACCCCACAGCCGCGCCCGATACCCGGGACCTCCCGGAGGCCGGGGTCACGCCCGACCCGGCGGCCACCCCCGACACGCGCACCAGGCCCGGAGCCGGAGCCAGGCCAGGGGGCACCCCCGTCACCGCCGACACGGGTGTCGTCTCCGACGTCGGCACCGACACCGGTGTTGGCGCCGGTACCGACCAACGGCCTGCGGCCCTCGCCGGGGCGGACACGCGGCCGGACTCCCCGGCGTCCGACACGCGACCCGACCCGGCCTCCGGTGTCGACACGCCGCCGGTCGCCCGTCCGGACGCGGGGGCCGGGCCCCCGGTGCTGGCGGGGCCGGACTGGCAGGCGGCGCGGGCCGGCGTCACACCGGTCACCCGCTCGCACACCTGGGTGGACCCGGTCTCCACCCCACCCGACCCCCAACACCCCGAACGTGACACGCGGTTCGTGGTCCGGTCGAAGTTCGAGGCGCGCCGGCTCTCGTACGAGGGGCGGTGGGTCACCGACCTGACGGTCAAGGTGGCCACCGGGGGGCGCCCGCTGCCGCCGGGCGTGTGGGACGCGGTACGTGGCGGGGTCGCGGAACTGCTGAACGCGCCCGGTCACCGGCTGCCCAACGGCGACCTGCTGCACGTGACCGTGGAGCAGGTGGACAGCGATCCGCACCCGTTGGCCCTGAACGTGCGGTTCGTCGAGCGGGACCAGCCGATGACCCGGACGGCCTGGTGGGCCGACGCCGGCCCCATCGACTACGTCCACGAGATCGCGCACCAACTCGGGCTGCGCGACGAGTCACCCGACGCGTACGCGCCGCACCGCCCCGACATCCAGGGCAGCCTGCTCGGGAACTACCATGGTGCCGCGCCCGAGGGCCTGACCCGGGGCGGACTACGCGATCGGCACCTGCGGCTGCTCGCGGCGCACATCGGCGAGATCGCGCCCGGCAGGCCCGGGGGCGCCCGGGGGCCCGACGCCCGGAACGCCACGACCCCGGACCTCGACCCGGCTCCGGCCGTCCGCCCCGCCACGCCGCTGACGACCGTCGGCGGGCAGCCCGGCGCCGAAGCGCGAGCGCCCCTGCCGACCAGGCCCACCGGCACCCCGCCCCAGCGGCCCGACACCCCGACCACCACGCGGGTGGAGCCACCCCCGGCCACCCCGCCCCCCGTCCCGGCCTCCCGGACGAGGACGGCCACCCCGCGGCCCGCCCCGGACCCGGCCGAGACCACACGGACGACGTCGGAGACGACCGACCGGCGCCAACCCCCCGCGAAGGCGCCACGGTCGGCGAAGCCGCAGACCACCGGCCAGACCGGCGAGACCACCACACCCCGGCAGACCACCAGCCAGACCAGCACCGCCGGCCAGACCAGCACGACCGGGCAGACCAGCGGCCAGACCGGCATCACCCGCGTGGGCGGCACGACCGACGGTGGGGCCGGTGGCCGGGACGGGGGCACGAACGACGGCAGGCGCGCGGTCGGTACGACCCGATGGACCGGCGCCACTCTCGACGTCACGCATCCGCCGACCCTGGACCGCCACGCCACCCCGCCGCCGGCCGGGCCCCGGGCGTCGGCGGAGTTCGCGGACGGCAGTCGCATGCCCGCCTACATCGACGAACTCCCGGCACTGCTGGGCCAGTTGCGTGACCTTCCTCCCCAGGTGGTGGCTCAGCTGCTCAGCAGCTCCACCGCCTTCGGACACGCCGACGTCACGCTGCGGGGCGTGGACCAGGTGGTGCACGAGATCGATACGGTGCTCCGTCGGGAGGGGCTCGGCCAGCGCGGGAGCACCCCGCGCGTCCCCCTGCCCCCCACGGGCCTCATCGCTGCCGTGACATGGGCGTTGCACCACGAGCCGCGCGGCTTCACCGTCAGCACGGGCCGGCCGTTCGCGTACCTGACCGAGCGCGGCGAGAGCAGGCTGCTGTGGGTCACGGCCCGGCAGTACGGCCAGTGGCGGCGCTTCGCCGACGCGCACGGCTCCCCGGCCAAGGTGGACGCCATGGACCGGGCCGGCAGCACCACGGGGCAGAGCAAGGTCATGCAGTCCGTCTTCCAGGTCGGCTTCTCCGGCCCGCTGGGCCCGGTGGGCGCGGCGGGCGTCAGCGCCTTCGGCCGCGTCGGCCTGCGAGCGGCCTTCACCACCAAGGTCGGGTACAACCAGAGCGACCAGAGCAGCAACCAGACGGAGACCCGCGCGCTCGACGGCTCGCACACCCACCTGGACGATGTGTACGTCGAACTGCGCGTCAGCGACGCGGACGGGCAGACCGTGCCGCGCCGGCGGGCCCCGGGAGTGACCACGCCACCCGCCGCCGCCGTCTTCGGCTTCGCCGTGCGCAACGGGTTGCGGGTACGCCTCGCGGACCACGCCACGGCCCACCGCGAGCCCGGCCGCATTCCCCGGCACATCACCCTGGACCGCGACGCGGCCCCCCGGCTCGCGCGCACCGAGGACGCCGGGTCGGTGGAGCCGATCCGCGACTGGGCGGCCGGCCAGCTCGGCGCGGCCCCCGACAGCACCGCCTACCGCGAGCTCGACGCGTTCTTCTCCTCCGGGAGCTTCCAGCGCCTGGGCCGGGCCCTGAGCAGCGGCCGGGTCACCACCGCGCCCCTGTTCAGCGATGACAAGCAGCGCCGGCCGCTGGGCGCGTTCGTGGTCGACGTCCTGCCCGGCCAGGCGATCCTCATCGGGGAGACGTCCGACGCCGAGGTGCGGGACATCAACGTCTCCGCCGTACGCAACGAGCGCAGCCTGGCCAGGACGGCGGCGCTGGGCATCGACGGCGTCGTCGGACCCGCGTTCAACTTCTTCGACCTGGGCGACCCGGCGATCAACCTGCGGGCCCAGTTCGGCCCCGCCTTCCGCTACCTGTTCTCCGTCTCGCGTTCGGTCGGGCTCGGCGGCTCGGGCGCGATGAAGTCGGCGGGGCAGATCAAGGGCGACCCCACCGGCCTCTACCTGGTCACCCGCACCGTGTACGTGGGGCGGGTGGGCAGCGGCGTGCCACGCCAGCGGTTCCCCACCTGGAGCCTGGAGCGGATCACCCGCGCCGAGGCGCGCCGGCTGGCCGGGTGGGACGACGCGACGACGATGGCGCTGCGCCACGGGGCGCCCGAGCCGTTCGCGCCCGCCTATCTGACCCAGCACCGCCCGCCCACCCTCGGTATGCACCGGTTGGAGGAGGTCACCTTCGACGACGGCCGGCGTACCCGTGGCATCGCCGGCGGTCCCGCCCCCACCTTCCTGGACACCTTCGTCGACGATGTGCTGGAGGCCGTCGCGGCGGAGTACCCGGGGCTGGTCGCGCCGCTGAGCGAGCTGACCCCGCCGGCGCCATCCAGCCTGCGCGACCGGGCCAGGGACCTGTTCACCCCGTCCGGCCCGCTCTCGCTCGACCGCCCGAGGGCCCCGCGCTGGCGCGACGACGCCGCGTACCAGACGGCCCTGGCCAACACTCTCGAAGTACTCAACACGCTCTCCTACCAGTACCTGGCGGGCGGCGGTCTGCAGGCCCTGACGACGACGGGCGTCCGGGTGCGGCTGACCGAGCCCGGCCGGATCGGTCAGGGGCACCGCTACATCCGGGTGCGCGGCGAGCTGACCAACCGGCGCTTCGTGGGCACCCAGAAGGACGTCAAGCTGCGCTTCAGCACCGTGGGCACCGAACGGGTCGACGGGCAGAAGGGCGCCAAGCGCGTCGCGGACGGCGGCGTCGACGGCCAGTTCGCCATCCGCGACCCCGCGGTCGGTGACCTGGGCGCCCCCCACAACGCGGGCACCTTCGCGGTCGGCGCGCGCTGGGGGCGGCAGTCGGACCGCGAGAGCGGGTTCGGCGGCGCCGTCGGCACCGAGCCGATCGCGGTGAGTACCGGCCCCTCCCACCTCTACCGCTACGACCTGGCCCTGACGGTCACCCGTGGCGGCTACTGGCGCTTCCGTGGCCTGGTGCGTGGCACGGCGACCCTGGGCCTGCTCGGCACGCAGCCCTTCGTCTTCAGCCAGCCCGAGGACGTGCTGGTCGGGCTGGGTGTCGACGGGCGCCCCGTGCGCGGCGGCCCCCGCACGGGGCAGGTGCTCCTGAGCATCCCCGCGGCCCACGCGCCCTCCCGCGACCCGCACGCGCCGGGGGCGACCAACCCCTACCGCGCGCTGGGCGACCCGCTGTCCACCCGGGCCCTGGTCCCACGGCGGGCCCGCGCCCTGGCCATCGGTGACCTCTCCCGGCCCGGCCGCCTCGTCCGTACCGAGGACCTCGCGACTCCGGCGGCAACCGGGGCACCCCGCACCACCGCCGCCACCGAGACGACCGCCGTCACCGAGGTGGTCGACGTCACCGACGTGTCCGAGGCGACCGACGGGGCGGCGATGTCCGCCCCGCACGGCCCCACGGGCACCTCCTCCACCCCGACCCCGCCCGCCGAGCGCGGCTCGCGACTCTTCCGCGACCTGCTCAACCATCCCTTCCACACCGTCGACGTGCTCGTGCCACCCGCCCTGCTGGCCAGCCTGGGCGAGCTGCTGCGGACCGCCTCCGGCGGCGCCTGGCAGCTCACCGAGGAGGGCGCGCCCACTCGGGAAGCGGTGTTGCGCGCCCTGCAACCGCAGTACGCGACGGCCAACTTCGACCAGACCTCGGGCCCGCTCGGCTGGAGCGCCAGCGGGCTGATGGGCAAGGGCCCGGGGCGGCCCCTGTGGGCCACCTTCCGCCATCTGACGGTCGTGGACGACATCCAGGCGCTGACCCCGGCGGTGCCGATGGACTCCGAGATGATCCTCGGCGGCACCGGCCAGACGTCCGGCAAGCTCAGCAGAACCCACACCTTCAGCCTCGGCGGTCAGTTGGTCTACGCCCGCTCGCACGGGGCGGGGCCCGGCCTGCTGGGCAGCTACGGCCTGGTCGCCAACCCCTGGTCCACGGCCGCCTCCCAGAGCAAGGCCGTCGTCAAGGTCGTGGCCGCCGACCTCAACCGCAAGGGGTTCGGCCGTCAGGTGCTGGTCACCGGCACGGTCGAGCACTGGATGGCGCTGGCGTCGAGCCTGCTCGGCGAGGGCGCGGCGGGCCGTGCCCTGGTACCCCGGTTCCTGGCCGGCGCCGCCGGCCAGATGACGCGGGTGCCCGGCGGCTGGCTGGCGCACGTGCCGGAGAAGAACGCCTACCAACTCGGGATCATCGACGACGGCCTGGGTGGGGTCCCCACCTACACCGACACACCCTGGTCGCCACAACCCTGGCTGCGGGGCTTCAGCTTCGGCACGTACCCCGTCAACGCGCTCGACGCGACCGCGGCCCTGGCCGCCTTCCAGGAGCAGGTCGCCACGCTCGACCTGGACGCCACGGGGCGCGAACTGGTCCGCACCCTGGTCACCTCCCGCGTCCAGCGCTCCTTCGGCAAGGCCATGGCGGGCGCCGGGACCTCGGCACCGGTGCGGACCCGGGGCTGGGGCTGGCGGTACGTGCACATCGGTACCCGCCACGTGCGGGTGCGGGTCCAACTCGTCCCCGGCACGCCCACGGTGGAGATGCTGGACCACAGCACGGAGCTGGAGGAGGACCGTAGCCTGACCGAGACCGTGCAGGAGGGCGCGGAGTCCGTCCGGGGCCGCGATGTCGGCTACCTGGTCAGCGAGGGGGTGCGCACCGGCGACCCGCGCGCCGCCGCCGCGGGCCCCACCTGGACCGAGAGCGGGGGCAGCCGCAAGACCGTCGCGGCCAGCCACTCGCTCACCACCCAGACGGTCTACCGAACGGCGACCACCGAGCCCTACGCCAGGACCGCCACCCCCTACCGGCTGCGGATCACCCTGGAGATGGACGACCGGCCGGCCACCACCGCACCCGCCCCCCAGGGCTCGGACGAGGGCACGCCGCCCCGGCGGGCGACCGGCCGCCGCGACCGGTTCACCGGCAGGCTGAGGCTGACCGTGGAGGAGGACGCGGGCACGCAGTACGAGGAGATCCCGCTGAGCCTCATGCGCCCGGAACCCGGCCCCGGCGCGCCCGCCGTGGACCCCCGGCTCGCGCCGCCCCGGCTGACGGACCTCACCCCGCCACGGACCGGCCTCGGCCCCCGCGACCTGGGACCCGACGTACGCCACGCCGACGGCTCCCCGCGCCCCTTCACCTTTCCCGCCGGCGGCTACGACGTCCGGGGCATGGTCGGCTACGAACACGTGCTGGCCGCCAGCCAGTTCGCCATCGCGACGGCCGACGGCACGTTCGGCCGCTCGGCCACCCCCGGTCAGGAGATCGCCGTCAGCGACCTGAACCGGGCCCAGAACACCACCCTCACCCGGGTGGGCGCCGGCTCCGCGCAGGTCATCGAGGACGGCACGAGCGAGTCGGGGCTGGCGGCCGGATACCACCAGGCCGTGACGCCCGACGCCTACCGGCTGCCCGCGACGACCGAGCGCGGCCCGGTCGGTAGCCACACCGCCCAACTCGACCTGCACGCGCGCCCCGACTTCAGCCAGGCCCTGCTGCTGACGGTCGCCGACGGCATGAAGATGGAGGTCCTCCACCGCTTTGGCCAGGCCGTGGGCACCGCGGTCGGCCAGGAGGACATCCAGGACTCGGCCCTGGGCGCCGGCCTGTGGATCAGCTCCCCCCAGACCGGCCTCAACCAGTTCGGCCTGGCCGGCACCGGCCCCTACGCCGGCGACGGCGGGGGCGTCCCGGCCGCCGCCGACCAGGTCACCTCGCTCAACGTCAAGCCGAAGACCGGCCGGGTGTTCCTGTTCGCCGTCCCCACCACCTGGATCAGCGTCGCTCACGTCCACCGCAGCCCCCTGAAGGTGTCCGCCAGGACCGCCGCGGGCACCTTCGGCCACGTCCGGCCGGGCCCCGGGGCCGCGCTGTCGCAGACCTACGCCCTGACCTGGATACGCGACGACGTGGCCCGGGACCTCGGCCTGATCACCGACCGGAACTTCCCCGCCGTCGCGGGCGCGGCCTGGGACGCCGTGGGCAAGGCCGGCAAGGCATGGGTCGCGGCCGACGTCGCCTACCTCACGCGTCGCCGCCAGGCCGGACCCCTCTTCACCGAACTGGACGCCGCCGACAGGGCCCTGGAGGAGGCTCGCGCGGACCTTCGCGCCCTGGCACCGCCCGCGACGGTCGAGCGCGCCGCCGTCGCCTCGGCCGACGAGGCCGTGACGCGCGCCCTGGCCGAGGAGCGGGCGGACCTGGCGGCCGGGCGGCGGGAGGCGCGGGCCGCGCGCGAGGCGCTGGACGCCCTCGACGGGATGGACCCGGGCGAGGTCGCCCACGACGGTTGGGCCGAACTCCTGCGGGACCAGGTCGCCGCCGCCCGCGCCGCGCTGACCGCCGCCGAGCGCGCCGCCGCGACCCTGGCCCAGGCCGCCGCCGCCCGGGTCGCCGCCGCGCGCGAGGCCAAGACGGCGGCGGACACGGCGGCGGCCCCATCGCTGCACGCCGAGGCCGACGCCACGCTGCGGCTCACCCGGGCCACCGGCCGCGCCGACCGGGCCCACGCCGCGTACGAGGGGCTGCGCGCCGAACTCGCCACGCTGCGCCGGGCGGCCGAGGACGCGGCGACCGCTTTCCACGACGTACGGGCCGGGGCGGACCAGCTCACCCGCTGGCACCAGGAGGCGGCGACCGAGGAGGGCCGCGCCCGCCTGGGTGACCTGGCCGAGCCGCCCGCCGTCACGTTCACGGCCCCGGCCGCGCCCGCGCGGGCCCCGGCCGCCGCCCCGCGCGCCTACACCCGGACCACCGGGCCCGGCGGGACACTGCTGGCCTCGCCGTCCGGCCGCACCCGCTACGCGCTACCACCGGACACGGGGACGCCCCCCGACGGTGACGGCTTCTTCCACGCGCTCACCGAAGGGCTGGCCCACCTCGCGCCCGGGGCGCTCGCCGAGGCGGGCGTGGACCGCACCGACCGGCCGGTCGCCGTGGCACGGCTGCGCTCCCTGTTGGCGACCCAGCTCACTCAGCCGGCCAACGTGGACCTCCTGGAGGCCCTCGCGCCGGACGTGACGGACACCTTCACCGACGCGGAGGCCACGGGCGCCGGCCTCGACCTGGACGGCCCCGGTGGGCCGCCCCGCGCGGGTGTCGCGGCCTCCGCCGCGCGCCGGGAGTTCGACGCGCTGGGCGGGCTGGTGCCGCACTCCGTGACGCCGGACGCCGCCACCCGGGCCAGGCTCGGATTCGCCCAGCTCACCCGGCCCGGTGACGCGCCCGGCGAGCGCGGTTGGAACCACGCGGCGGCCGACCTGCTGCCCCTGCTGGCCGCCAGAACCTTCGGCGCGGACATCACCGTGGTCGGGGCCGACGGCCGCTTCCAGCGCTTCGGGACCGGAGAGCGGCCCGGCGCCGCGCGACTGCGGGAGTTGCTGGACGAGACGCCGGGGCCGCGCCCCCATCTCGTGCTCGACCTCAGCGACTGGCGCTTCCGGTTCGCGCGGCCCCTGGACAGCGACCCGCCCCCGCTGCCGCCCCTCCCACCGGCCCCGCCCGCCCCCCGGGCGAAGAGCGACCCCCCGGCCGCGCCGCCGCCCCCGCCACCCGCCACGCCGCCCGTGGCCACGACGTCGACCGGGACGCCCGCCGAGAAGTCGACCGGGAAGTCCGTCGAGGGGACGGCGAAGACACCGTCGTCGAGCGGGCCGCCGAAGCCGCCCGCGACCGCGCTCCACGCGCCGGCCGCCGCGTCCCCCACCCGTGCCATGCCGCCGGCGCACCCCGTGGTCAGGGGCGGGACGTCCACCCCGCTCACGTCCGCCGCCGGCAACGCCGCCCCCACCTCGACGGCCCCCACGCCGCCCACGGCCCCGGCCGTCCCGGCCGGCACGCGCTCGGACGCGCCCGGGGACATCGCGCGGAGCCGCACCGGACCGGACCTCACCGGCTCGGAGCCCGCCGACCCGGACCGTACGCGGGCGAAGGAGAGCGGGCACGAGGAGCCCGACCCGGACCGGGAGAAGCCCGAACGGGACCGGGGCGGGCCTGGTTCGGACCGCGACAAGCCCGACCCGGACCGGGACAAGCGGCCGGGGCACCCGTTGGGCAGCACACCGGCACGGGGGCGACCGGTGCCGGTGCCGGGCCCCGGGGAACGCCTGCTCTACGCCCTGTTGGCCAGCGACCCGGAACACGTGCGCGCCAGCCTTCCCGGCCTGGCCACGACCCACCCGGACGCGTACGCCTGGCTCGCCGACCCCGCCACCGTCCGCGCGGACCTCACAGCCCTGGCCGCGCAGCCTCCCGACCCCGAGGGCGCCCCGACGATCTCGACCGCTGCCGCCGCCTCCGCCGTCGCCGCGCTGCGTACTCTCGTCGCCGACCGGTTGCGGGCCAGTGGCGGCCGGCCGTCCCCGCGGGCCATCGCACAGCTTCGTGCCGCGACGGCCGGGCACTTCGCGGACCGGGCGGCCACGCTGGACGCCCCCGCGCTGCGCGACCTGCTCCGCCACCACGGCGCGACGGACGCGGAACTGGCCGGGCGCGCGGACGCGGAGCTGCTCGCCGAGCTGACCGGGCGGTACGCCGCGAGCCGGGCGCCGCTGGACCCCACGGAGCTGGCGGACGCCCTGGAAGCGGTCGAGAACTGGGGGCAGCGGGGGATGCCCGCGTACGGCGAGGTGCTCCCGGAGCTGCTGGCGTACGCCCTCGACGCGCGGATCGAGATCGCGCGCAACGGGCGGGTCCAGGACACGGCACGGCGGGGGCGCGCCACCGCGCCCCGCGTCATCGAGGTACACCACAGCGGCCTGAACCACTACGCCGGCAGCTCCGCCGACCCGCGCGACCTGCGCGCCTTCGGCGACCCGGTACCGCCCAAGCGAGTCAAACCCGAGGAACGCGACGACGGCGGGAGCGGTGACATCCGGCTGAACCCGCTGTGGGTGCCACTGGATGGCATCCCCCCGGCACTGCTGGTCACCGACGCCAAGGACGCGGTGTGGCTCTACACCGTGACGGGTGAGGGGCGGGTGTTGCTGGGCAGTGAGGAGCCGGCCGCGATCATCCCGGACGAGCAGTTCGAGGCGTTGCTGGCGGGAATGCGGGCGAAGGACCCCGAGCTGACGGCCGAGTCCCTGCGCGCGAGTCTGACCGGGCTCGGCCACACGGGCGTCGCGACGGAGTTCGACGCCGACGGCCGGACGCTGTCGGGGGCGAGTCGGGTGTCGGGCGAGTTCCGGTGGAACGCCGACCTGGGGCGGTGGACGGTCAACGACAAGTCCGGGCGCTACATGAGCGACGCGGTGCGCCCTGGGTTGGACGCGGCGACGGCGGCGGGCTGGCTGGCGAACGTGGCGAGCCTGTTCAGCGCGCGACTGGGCGTCGAGGTCGTGCCGGACCAGCTCAAGACGGCCGCCCCGCCACCCCCAGCCCCCGCCCCGCCCCAGCCCCCGCCGACCGCCGCGCCCACGGCACCCGCGCAGGCACCGCCTCCCACCCCCAAGGCGCCCGTGCCGGCGCCCGCCCCCACGGCGCCCGCCACGACACTCCCGCCCGCGACACCCGCGACGACACCCTCTTCCGCCGTCACGGCCGACCTGTTCGCCCGGGCGCTCCTGGACGCGCTGGAGCGGGGCGGCGACGCCGGGGTGGGCGCTGACGTGCGTGCGGGCGGCGTCGGATCGACTCCGGGGCAGGCGTCGATCACTGACCTGCGAGCCGTGGGCGTCGAGTTGACCGCCGGACAGGAGGCCCAGGCCGTCCTGCTCGGCGGCTCGTTGGAGGTGGCCGAGCTGGAGCTGACGCCGGAGCAACGGCTGTGGCTGGTACTCCGGTGGGGTGCGCCGTCCCGGGCGGACCTCGACGCGGCGCTGTTGGCGGCGGCCACCGCGCTCGGCGTGGCCTGGGAGGTCGAGGCGTCGGGGGAGCCGACCCGGCGCCTTGGGCCGCGCTCCGCTCCGACGGTACGGCTGTTCTTCGACGGCACGCGGTTCACGCTCCCGGGACCAACGGGCTAGGAAATGGGGCAGAGAATGCGCGGACCCCGCTCCGCTCGTGGATCACGCTATTCGTTGGCTCGCTGTTCACACGCCAAAAGCCCTGCTCACACCGTGAGTTCGCGATGCGGCGCAAAGGCTCGGACGGCTACGATTTCGAGGGAATCAACGCAGCGGAGAAATCGCCCCTCAACGGTTCGATGCCATGGTCGTGAATTACGATCCGCACGGCACGCTGGACCGTTTCTCTCGGTAGACGAGGTTCGTATGAGCAAGTCCGGAGCCCGCTGGTGAGCCGGTGGGTCCTGGGGCGTCGGGGCCTCACGCGTCGCCGCGCCACCGCCGCACCCGACCGGGGGGCCGGCGCGCCCGAGCCCGCCGCCGCGCCGGGGGCCGACGGGGGACAGGAGACGTTCGCCGTCGAGGAGTTCGGCGGCCTCGTCCTGCTCCGGCTGCCCACGGACGACACGCTCGGCCCCGCCGACATCGAGGACCTGACGCGCTCGGTGACGGCCGCCGACGACGACCACACCGTCACCGTCGTCGCCGGAGCCGACGCCACGACCGCCCCGGCCCTGTGGCCGCGCCTGGCGACCCTGTTGGACGCGCTGCGCGAGGAGGGCACCACCACCGTCAGGCTCGTCATGTCCGGCGTCGGCGCCGACCACCCGGACCGCCCGGCGATCGCGCGCCGCGTCGCCGACTCCTGGGACATGGAGGTGATCGCCCCCGACGGACTGGTGGTGGTCGTGCCGGGCGGCGGGCTCTTCGTCCCGGCCGGCGAGGACACACCCCACGCCGCGCGCGGCTGGTGGCGGTTTCGCCCCGGAGCCGACCCCCTGCCGCTGGGGCCGCGCCAGCCCGCCCCGGACTGGCAACGTTCGCTCACGGACGTGCCCGCGCGCACTCGGGGCGGCTACCGGGTGGAGCAGATCCCCGCTGGCCTGCTGATACGACCGACGTCCGCCCCCGCGCCCCGGCCCGGCGACCTGTGTTACGCGGTTCCGGTCGCCTCCCGCGCACCGCTGGTGCTGGTGGGGGTGCCCGGCGGCGAGGACGTTCCGCCACGGGAGGTGGCCGAGGCGGTCGCCGCGATCGCGCCCTCGGGTCGGGCCGGGGTGGGGATCGCTCCCGGTGGGCGCGGGGACGCGCTCGCGGCCGGCCAGGCGGTCGCCGACGAACTCGGCGCGGAGACCGTGGTGCACTCGGGCCCGCCGCTGCTGGCCGGCGGCACCGTACGCGCCACCTTCACCGACGCCGCCGGCGTACCGCGCTGGCAGCCCTACGTGGACGCGGTGGCCTGCCGCCCGCGCCACACGCCGGACGCCGCGCCGCCAGAGTCGCGCCCGCTCACCTGGAACCTGCCGGTGTCGGGCCCCGCCGGCGCGGCGGAGGCGACGGTGCTGCTCGCCGCCCCCTGGCAGGTCACCGCCACGCGCGCGGGCCTGTGGGTGGGCGAGGCCGACGGCGAGCACCCTGCGGCCACCGTGCGACCGGTCTCGCCGGACGGCCCGTTGATCGAGGTCGGTCGCCCGGGCGAGACGCTCGCGGACACGCTGTGGCCCGAACTGGACCGGCTGCTCGGCGCCCTCGGGACCGAGGTCCGCACCCGCGCCCGGGTGCGGGTGCACGGCGTCTGCGCGGACGGCGGGCAGGAACTGCGCCGCCTCGCGGGCCGCCACGCCCTTCGCGGCGTACGCCTGACGCCCGGTCCCGCCACGCGGGCCGCGACCCAAGCGCGAAAGGACGCTCCCGCGTCGGGCGGTGCCGTCAGGCCGGAGCGCGTCTCGGAGGTCGGGTCCGGGCCGGGGCCTGACGCCGCGACGGAGTCCGACGCTCTCGCGGCGGGCGCCGGCCCGGCGTCGGCGCCCCGTGCCGCGTCGGAGGCCGCGCCCGTGCCCGCGGCGCGCGCTGTGTCGGGGCACGGCCCGGTGGCCCCGGGACCGGGGGAGGGCGGCTCGGAGGCGGGGTCTGACCCGGTGGCTGACCGTGGGTCGGTGTCGGGGGCGCGGTCTGGGGCGGTGCCCGGCGGCGGGCTGGCGCCCGGACCAACACCTGGGCCGGCGGCTGACCTTGGGTCGGTCTCGGGGGGCACGCTTGCGCCGGTGCCCGAGCGTGGGCCGGTGTCGGGAGCGACGTTCGGGGCGCTGCCCGAGCCTGGGGCGGTGTCCGATCGCGTGCTGGCGCCCGGTCCTCCGGTGGCGGTGCCCGATGTCGCGGCGGCGTCCGGTCCGGTGTCGGAGTCCGGCCGTGTGTCGGTGCCGGCCCCGGTACCGGTGGCCGGGTCGGGACCCGAAGTCGTACCGGAGGCCGGCCGGTCCACACGGCGGCCCGACCCCGTGCCGGCGCTCGCTTCCCTGCCGGAGCTGGCCTCGACGCCGACGGCCAGCGCGACGTCGGAGGCGCTGGCCGCCACCGACTCCGCCACCGGCGCGGAGCCGGCGGAGCCCGCCGGAGTGAAGGCACCGCTCGCTGTGTCGCCCACGCCACGGGGCGGGTCGATGGAAACGCCGACTTCGGCGACCTCGAACGCTTCCGAGGCCCCGGCTTCCTCGGACGTTTCCGAGGCCCCGGCCGCCGCCTCGACCCAGGTGCCCGCCGCCGCGCCGCGTGCCGCCGCTGACGCGGGTGCCGTCGCCCCGCCGCCCCACTCCGCCCCCGAACCGCATCCGACCACGGCGGCCGACTCCGCGCCGACGGCACAGGGAGCGCGGACGGCGAGTGTGCCGCCCCCGGGTCGCGACGACCCGGCACCGACCACCGCTCGCGGCGCGCCGCGTGACCCGTCGGGCGAGGACGGCCCGCCCGTTCCGGGGCCCCCGGTGCGCCCTTCCCTGGTGGGCGGGGTACCGCTGGCGAGCGGCGTGGACCCGCTGGCTTTTGCCCCGCTCGCCCCGGCCCCGGCCCCGCTACCGGCGAACGCCGAGCCCCCCGAACCACCCCTGCCCGCGCGTCCGGCCGGGGTGGGGCACACGCCCGCGCCCGTGGGCCCCCCGGGGCCGGTCCGTACCACCGTGACGCCTTCCGACCCGGGGGCCGCCCCCGCACCACGGATCGCTCCCGAGGGGCCCGACGGCTGCGGCGGGGCGGGGCCGTCCGAGGCCGCGCCGCACTCCCAGCCCGCGCACGATGCCGGGCCGGCGGCCCACGGTGTGTCCGGTGCCGGGCCGTCGCCTGACACGTCGGGCCCGGAGGGCGTCTCGGTGCCGACGGCGCCCACGTACGTCCTGCCGTCGGTCCCGTTCCCGCCCGGCCACGTCAGCACCGAGACGGAGCGGGCGGCGTTCCGCGCGCTCGCGGAGCCGGTGTGGGAACGGCTCGGGTCGGCGGTGGCCCGTACGCTCATGCGGATGCCCGCGCTGCGCGGGCACGAACAGGTGGCCGCCCGCGCCGACCTGATCGCGCTGCGGCTCTATCTGCACACGGAATCCGCCGAGTTGAACCACGCGGCCCTCCGCCACGGGCTGCGCGCGGGCGACGCGCGCCTGCTGCCGTACGCCGCGTGCGTCGCCTCCGGGCTGCGGCGCCTGCCCTCCTTCCGGGGGGTCGTCGTACGTGGCGCCCCGTCCCCGGCCGAAGGGGGCCACCCCCCTGTGCCGGGCGCCGTGTTGCGCGACCCCGCGCCGGTCAGCGGCCTCGCGGCGGAGGGTGGCGGGGGAGGGGCCGACGGGCCGCGCTACGCGATCTGGTCGGTCACCGGCCGGCGCGTACGCCAACTCGCCGACACGCCCGGAGCACGGGTGTCCGGAGCGCGGGAGGAGATCGTCTTCTCGCCCGGCACGGCCTTTCGCGTGCTGGAGGTGCGGCCCGGCGCGCCGGGGCAGGGCGCGCCGCTGGTCCTGCTGCGCGAACTACCGCTCCCCGCCACGGCCACGACCGTGGCGGGCGGCCCGCTGGACGACCACGACCGTGCCGCGCTCGGGCGGCTTGACGAGATGCTGCGCCGGTCCCCGGCGGCGGGCCCGGCGTGGCCCGACCGCTGCACGGGGCCGATCGGCCGCACTAGCGACTGAGGAGACCCCCGCGATGCCGCGTCACCAGCAACCCCCGGCCCAGGAACCGCCGGACGAGCCACGGGCCCACGGCGAGGCGCCGCCCACGCCACCGCGTCCGGCCGTACGTCGGGCCACCGCCCTGCCGTCGGTGCCAGGTGAGGGCGGAGCCGCCCTCACCCCACGCGCCGCTCCGCCCCCGACGAGGGCGTCAGCCACTGCCGACGCCACCCCCGGCCGCCGGCCGCCGAGCGCGCCCACCAGCACCGGCCCGACTCCTGGCCCCGAGGTGCCCGGCGCCGCGAGCGCCGGCCGAGACGCGGTGACCGGGCGGCCCGGTGGTGACGAGGCCCACGCCCCGACCGCCGCCCCGGCCGCCGCGTCGACGACAGGTGCGACGACGTCCGCCGCGCCGACGGCCGGCGCGGTCGAGCGACCGGCCGTGCCCGACGGCACGCCGGCCACCGCCGACTCGTCCACCACGGCATCGCCTGTCACCACCTCGTCGTCCACTGCCTCGGCCACGGCCGGTGGCGCTCCCGCCGAGCCGCTCGCGGCGACGGTGGCGGCCGGCGCGTCGCCCACCGGCCGCCCGCACAGGCAACTGCTCGCCGGAGCGGCGATCGCCGGGACGGTCCTGATCGGCCTGCCGCTGCTGTTCCTCGGACTGGGGGAGGACGACAAGAAGGCGGATTCCGTGGCGGTGGCGCGCGACGCGTCCGACACGGTGCTGCGGGACGAGGGCCCCGACCGCCAGCACCCCGGCGGGTACGCCCCGGCCTCGCCCTCCGCCGCTCCCTCGCCGAAGGCCACGCGCGCGTCGAGCCCGCCACGCGCGGAGCGGAGTACCCCGCCCACCTCGCCCACGATCCGGCCCGAGCAGCCCCACCACCAGCCCGCCACGCGTGAGCGAGCCGAGCCGCACACCACCCCGGGCCCGCGTGCCAAACCCTCCTCGACGCCGCGCCCGAAGAAGTCCCCGCGAGTCCACCGGGGGACGGGCCTGCCCCAGGGGCCGAACTTCGACACCGTCAAGGGCGTGGTGCTGAAGAACACGATGACGCGCATGTGCGCCGACGTCCCCGGCTACGGCATGGGCACGCTGAACGGGCCGGTCAACCAGTTCACTTGCGACGGCTCCGACCGCGACAACCAACGCTGGGACCTGGTCGTCGGGCAGCGGGACGGCGGACCCGGCGGCGCCGACCTGTTCACCATCCGCAACAGCGGGGACGGCTACTGCCTGGACCTGCCCGACTACGGCGCCAAGCCCAGCCGCACCCCGGTCTACCAGTGGCACTGCAACCCCGGGCCCCACGACAACCAGATGTGGTACCTCGACAAGAAGGCCGACGGCGCGTTCTGGATACGCAACCGCGCCAGCCGCAACATGTGCCTCGACGTGGGCGGCTTCTACGGTTCGGGCGGCAGGGACGCCCGGCTGACGATCTTCGAGTGCGACCTCAGGGACGACCACCTGTGGTCCTTCGCGTGAGCCCGCCATCCCTCGTGTGAGCCCGCGCCGAGCGGGGGCCCACCGGCCCCCGCGTAGGCCCGACGGGCTCGCCCCACGAAGCCGGCACGCCGGCCCGCGAACCGCCACCGCCCTGTCCGACCACCGCCCCGCGCGACCGGCCGACCCCACCCGGGCGGGGCGGGCCCCGCCCGAACCGCCCACCCCGGCCGAACCGCCGCGCCGGACACCCAACACGTCACACGGGGGCGCCCACCGCACCCCCACGGAGGCCCGATGTCCGCCCAGCACACGCCCGACACCCCGCCGCGAACCCCCAAGCCCACCCCGCCCCCGGCCGCGTCCCCCGCCGCGCCGGCCGTGGCACCGAAGCCGGCGGGAGCCGACGAGGCGCGGGGGCCCGAACAGCCGGGCGGGGCCACGGCCCCCTCGGCCGGCGGCCCCGCGCCGGTACGCCAGGCGGTGGCGCTGCCGGGCATACCCGAGGGGCCGAACAGCGCCCTGGCCCCGGCCCACAACGCCCCGCGCGCGGGGAAGCCGTCCGCCACGCCGCCAGCCGACGCGGCCTCCGCCGCTGCCGCGACCACCCCCGCCGCTGCCGGCGCCCCCGCTGCCGCGACCGCCCCCGCCACCGGTGCGGCTACCGCCGCCGCGCGGCCGGTCGGTGAGGGGTCGGCCGAGGTCGCCGTGGCCGTGACGGGCCACGACGGCGCGTCGCCGCAGGACGCGGCGGGCTCGGCCGCGCCCGGCCGGCCGCGCAAGCCCATGCTGGCCGCCGCCGCCATCGTGGGCGCGCTGCTGATCGCCGTCCCCTTCCTGGTGGCGTCCGACGACAAGGACAGCGAATCCGTCACGGTGGTGGAGCGGAGCCCCACGCCCGACACGGTCCTGGACGACCTGCCGCCAGGTGGGCCCGGCGCGTACACCTCCGCGTCCCCCTCGGTGACTCCCTCACCGTCCGCCCGCCCCTCGCGCTCCACCTCCCCCCGACCGACCACGCCTCCCAGCGCGTCCGCGAGCCCGCGCGAACAGAGCCCGACGCCGCCGCCCGCTACCGAGTCGCCCGCCCGACCCCCGCGCGCCGAACCCACCACGGCCAAGCCGACCACCGCCCACCCGGCGCCTCCGCCACGACCGCGCGAGTCGAAGGCACGCACGACCTATCCCGGCCGGGCACTGGTGAACGCCAAGTCGGGGAAGTGCCTGAGCGCCGGGCAGGGCACGGACGGCACGCAGCTCCAACTCTGGACCTGCGACGGCTCCGCCGCCCAGCACTGGGACGTGCGACAGGACGGCACCATCCGCTCCGTGGGCCTGTGCATGGACGTGGCCTGGGCCTCCACCCAGGACATGACGTCCATACAGGTCGCGGTATGCAGCGGGAACCCGGCGCAGCAGTTCCACCTGAACGGCTCCGACGACCTGGTGGCCGGGATCGCGAACAAGTGCGTGGACGCCGCCCTCGGCGGGACGGAGAACGGCACCCGGACCGTCCTGTTCTCCTGCACCGGAAACGCGAACCAGACCTGGACCTGGCGCTAGAGCGCGAACTCCCGCCCGCCGCCCGGGCGGCCCGCCCCGCCGCCGGTCGCCCGCCCCGCCGTCGCCCGCACGCCCGTCGCTCGGCGGGCCACCATCAACCGGCCCGTGCTGCCCAGGGTGCGCGGGGGGCGCAGGGAAGCAGCGGTGACACTCTGACGGGTGATGTGTGCGCCCTGCCGCCAACGGCGGACATGTGGGGAAGATGTGTGGCGCGTGTGTCGCACACGTGTCCGCGCCCGTCCGTCCGTGGCGGCGGACGGGCCCATGTGGAGGTGGTTGGGGTTGTTACTTCTCGTGTCTCCGGACAGCGTCGAAGAGGCTCGCGTCTGCGCGCGGGCGGCGGAGCACCTTGACATCGTCGACGTGAAGAAGCCCGACGAGGGCTCGCTGGGCGCGAACTACCCGTGGGTCATCCGGGAGATCCGCACCGTCGTCCCGGCCGACAAGCCGGTCTCGGCCACCGTGGGCGACGTGCCGTACAAGCCGGGCACGGTGGCCCAGGCGGCGCTGGGCGCGGTCGTCTCCGGGGCCACGTACATCAAGGTCGGCCTCTACGGCTGTACTACCCCCGACCAGGGCATCGAGGTCATGCGCGGGGTCGTGCGGGCCGTGAAGGACCATCGGCCGGACGCGTTCGTCGTCGCCTCGGGGTACGCGGACGCCCACCGGATCGGCTGCGTCAACCCGCTCGCGATACCCGACATCGCCCGCCGCTCGGGTGCCGACGCGGCGATGCTCGACACCGCGATCAAGGACGGGTCGCGGCTGTTCGACCACGTGCCGCCCGAGGCGTGCGCGGAGTTCGTCCGCCTGGCCCACGCGGCCGGCCTGCTCGCCGCGCTGGCCGGCAGCGTCAAGGCGGTGGACCTGGGCACGTTGACCGGCATGGGTACGGACATCGTCGGCGTGCGCGGCGCGGTCTGTGAGGGAGGTGACCGCGACGCGGGAAGGATTCGGCCACAGCTGGTGGCCGACTTCCGGGCGGAGATGGAGCGCCATGCCCGGGAGCACGCCGCCGTCGCGCCGGCGAGCTGATCGCCGCCATGCTGACACATCAGCCCTCCGCCACGGCCCGGGCCCGCGAGGGCCACCTCACCGTCCTCGACCCGGCGACCGGTGAGGCGTTCGACCAGGCCCCCGACCAGTCGCCGGACGAGCTGGACGCGGTGATCGACCGGTCCCACCGGGCCTGGCGTCCCTGGCGTTCCGACCCGGCGGCCCGCTCCGACGCGATGCGTGCGGCGGCCGACGCCGTGGAGGCGGCCGGTCCCGACCTGGCCCCGCTCCTCACCCGCGAACAGGGCAAGCCCCTGGCCGAATCGCACGCGGAGATCGCCCGCGTGGCGGCCCGCCTGCGCTACTTCGCCGCCCTGGACCCGGGGACGCAGCCGATCGCCGACGGCCGGCCGGTGCGCAGCCGGGTCCGCTGGCGCTCGCTCGGGCCCACCGCCGGCATCGTCCCGTGGAACTTCCCCCTGCAACTGGCGGCGGCCAAGTTCGCCCCCGCGCTCGCCGCCGGCAACACCGTGGTGCTCAAGCCCTCGCCGTTCACGCCGCTGGCCACTCGGCTGCTGGGCTCGGTCATGGCCGCCGCCCTGCCCCCGGACGTGCTGACCGTGGTCACCGGCCGCGAACCCCTCGGTGCCCGCCTCGTCGCGCACCCGGGCATCCGCCACGTGACCTTCACCGGTTCGGTGCCTACCGGGCGGGACGTCGCCGCCGGCGCGGCGGCCTCGCTGGCCCGCACCACCCTGGAGCTCGGCGGCAACGACGCCGCCATCCTGCTCGACGACGTGGACGTGGAGGAGATCGCGGACCGGCTGTTCTGGGCGGCCTTTCGCAACTGCGGCCAGGTCTGCATGGCCGTCAAGCGCGTCTACGCCCCGGCCCGGCTCTACCCCCAGGTGGTCGAGGCCCTCGCGGAGCGGGCGAGGTCCCTCGTCGTGGGGCCCGGGCTCGACCCGCGCACGCGACTGGGGCCGGTCAACAACGCCGCCCAACTGGAGCGGGTCGAGCGCTACACGGCCACGGCCCTGGCCGACGGTGCCCGGGTGGCCACCGGCGGCCGCCGCCTGGACCGGCCGGGCTACTTCTTCGCCCCGACGATCCTGGCCGACGTCCCCGCCGCCAGCGCGGTCGTCTGCGAGGAACAGTTCGGCCCCGTGCTGCCGGTGCTGGCGTACGACCGGCTCGACGAGGCCGTGGCGGCGGCCAACGCCACCGACTTCGGACTGGGCGGCTCGGTGTGGGGCACCGACGTCGACCGGGCCGAGGCGGTGGCCGACCGACTGGAGTGCGGGACGGCGTGGATCAACCACCACGCCGAACTCTCCCTCGCCCAGCCCTTCGCGGGCACCAAGGACAGCGGCGTCGGCGTCGCCGGCGGACCCTGGGCGCTGTACGGGAACCTCCAGCCGTTCGTCACCCACCGGCCGGAGGCGGAGTGAGCAGGAGGTTCGAGGCGGCGGTGCTCCGCTCGTACGAGAGCCGGTTCACCGTCGAGGAGGTGGCGCTCACGGCGGGGCCGGCGGACGGCGAGATCCTCGTCGAGATCGCGGGCTGTGGGATGTGCCGGACCGACCTGGCGATCCGCCGGTCGGCCGGCCGTTCGCCGCTGCCCGCGGTGCTCGGCCACGAGGGCGCCGGCGTCGTGGTGGAGACGGGCGGCGCGGACACCGGCCTGAGCGTCGGCGACCACGTCGTGCTGAGCTTCGACTCCTGCGGGCACTGCCAGAGCTGCGCGGCTGCCGCCCCCGCCTACTGCGACTCCTTCGCCTCACTCAACCTCTTCGGTGGGCGCACGGCGGGCGCGGAACGGTTCACCGACGCGGCCGGCGGCGCCCTGGCGCCCCGCTGGTTCGGCCAGTCCTCGTTCGCCGCGTACGCGCTGGTCCCGGCCCGCAACGCCGTCCGGGTCGACCCCTCGTTGCCCCTCGAACTGCTGGGGCCGCTCGGCTGCGGCTTCCTCACCGGCGCCGGCGCGGTCCTCCACTCCTTCGGCGCGGGCCCCGGCGACACCCTGGTCGTCTACGGCGCCGGCGCGGTGGGGCTGGCCTCGGTGATGGCGGCCACCGCCGCCGGCGCGGTGGTCGTGGCCGTCGACCGGCACCCGCGACGACTGGCCCTGGCCGAAGGGTTCGGCGCGATCCCGCTGCACGCCGCCCAGGCCGGACTCGCCGACCGCGTACGGCGACTGACCGACGGCGGGGCGCGGTTCGCGTTGGACACCACGGGCTCCGCCCCGCTGGTCAACGAGGCCCTGCGGGCCCTGCGCCCCAGAGGCCACCTCGGCCTGGTGGCCCGGCTGCACACGACACTCCCGCTCGACGTGGGCACCCTGGACCGTGGCCGGCGGATCTCCCACATCTGCGAGGGGGACGCGGTGCCCGGACTGCTGGTCCCACGGCTGATCGGGCTGTGGCAGGCCGGCCGCTTCCCCTTCGACCAACTCATCCGCACGTACCCGCTCGCCGACATCAACGAGGCCGAACGCGACTGCGAGGCCGGTCGCGTGGTCAAACCCGTCCTGGTCCCGTGAGGTTCGCGGCGCCCCACGGAGGGGGCGCCGCGAGCACACCAGGACCCGGAGCACCACGGCCGGGGCGGCACACGGAGTGGGGCGCCCCGGGCCGCCCGCCGCGCACGCGGCACCGCCCCGTGCGCCCCGTCGTCCCCCACGCCCCGCCGTCTCGTACTCCTCGCCGTTCGCCATCTCTACGCGCCAAGGGAGCTCACGTGGTCGACACAGCACAGCGCGACGCCGACATGGAAGGGGTGGCCGAAGGCGTGGGCCTGACCGCCCTGTTGGTCGCCGCGGCACGGGCGATGGAAACCCACCGCCCCGACAGCCTGGCCCGGGACACCTACGCGGAGTACTTCGTACGCGCGGCGCCGGCCTCCGCCGGCTGGCCGGTCCGCCCGCGCCAGGTTCCCGAGGGTGACCTGAACCCGCTGTGGGGGCGGTTCGCCCGCTACTTCGGCCTACGCACCCGGGTCCTGGACGACCACCTCCTGCGCTCGACGCGCGCGGGCGGCGCCCGCCAGGTGGTGCTGCTGGGCGCGGGGTTGGACTCGCGGGCGTACCGGCTCGACTGGCCCGAGGACCGCGTGGTCTTCGAGATCGACCGGGCGGGGGTGCTGGAGTTCAAGCACAAGGTGCTGGCGGGCATGCCGACCGCCGCCAGGGCGACCCGCGTACCGGTCCCAGTCGACCTGCGCGCCGACTGGGTCAGCGCGCTGATCGACGCCGGCTTCGACCCGCACGCCCCCACCTCCTGGCTGGCCGAGGGGCTGCTCTTCTACCTGCCCAGCGCCGCCGAGACCTATCTGATGGACACGGTGGAGCGGCTCAGCGCGCCGGGCAGCGCGCTGGCGTTCGAGATCAAGGTCGAGAAGGACCTGTGGGCGTACCGCGACAGCGCGCTCTACACCGCGACACGACAGCAACTGGGCATCGACCTGCTCAGCCTGTTCAACCACCAGCCACGCCCCGACTCGGCGGGTCGCCTGGCGGACCGGGGCTGGTCGACCGAGACCCGTTCCCCCTTCGACTTCACGCGCCTGCACGGACGCGGCCCGCTGCCCGAGCCGAACGACGCCCTGGAGGGCAACCGCTGGGTCTTCGCCCACAAGCCCCGACCCTGACGGCCTCGACGGGCCGGGCCCGACAGGGCCACACGGGCGGACCGGCCGGAGCCGGCCCGCCCGTGCCGCGCGAGCTAGTCGATCTTGAGCGAGGTGATCTCGTCGTTCCAGCCGCTGAGCAGGCGGATCTCGGTGTGGTTGGGGCCGGTGTAGCCCGGGTACCAGTTGCCGCCGCCGTTGGCGTCCCTGGCCAGGTGGGCGGTGCAGGCTCCGGTGCGGTACGCGGACGTCTCGTCGTTGAAACCGTAGGCTCCGAGGTTCTGCCAGGACCCACGGTCGTAGAAGCGCAGAACGCGCCCCTTCATGTTCTCGTCCTGCCCCAACTGCAGCGGCGACGCGCAGCGGGCGCGCGGGTCCGCCCTGTCGGCGCCCCGCTCCACCAGGGCGGCGTGCCGGTCGAGTTCGGCGACCGTGCGGAAGCAGGCCACGCCGTCGCGCGTCCGCCACACGCCACAGGCCCGGGCCTCGCCCCAGCCCCGCGAGAGGTCGATCTGCCGGTGTTCGAAGGAGGCGAGGGCTCCGCGCTGCCCGGCGGCGGGTGTCGCCGTCGCGGAGCTGGTGGTCACGGCGCCGGCGGCCAGGAACGCGGCTGCGGCGAGCGTGACGGCACAGTGTTTCCCGTAGTTCATGATGACCCTCTCGTTGGACGGGCTGGGGGGCCGCGAACGCGCCCGCACACCCTCACGCTCGGCACTCCGGGGCTCCCCACACGCCGGTGTCGACGACAGCGCCGCGAGCGCGCACATCCGCTGCCGTCGGTGCGACACCACCGAGTCCAGCAGGCGACGGGTTGTTCGGCACGCCCGTTCCGTACCGCGAACAACGGGCCGCCGACAGGGGGTGAGTGGCGGGACGGACGGGACGGAACCAGGCTGCGCCCCCCGCACCGGCACGCCGGCGTCCGCCACGACCACGTCCGCTCCCGGTACGCGCGCCCGACGACACCGCCGCGCGCCGCGAGCCCGCCACCGGGCCGGGCCGCTTCGCGTACGGCGGGTCAGGACCCGTGGGGGCCGGCTTCCGTCGGCTCCTCGGCGGGTAGCGCCAGGCGGTCGGCGACCTCGCCCGCCTGGCTCACGACGTGGTGCAGGTGGTTGGCGAAGGGAATCCGCAGATGGGTGCCCACCCCCACCACCCAGACCCGCTCGGGCGCCGCCGCCGGACCGGTGCGGACGCGTAGGTCGGCCGCCAGGTGGTCGACGGCGGCGGCGTCCGGCGGCGGCTCCGCCAGGTACAGGCTCCGCCCCGCGCGATCCCAGAACAGCTCGGGCGGGCGGAAGCCGGTGGCGTTGACGACGTGATCGAACTCCCGCACGCCCGCGTCGGGCCACCGCACCCGCCACCGCCCGTCCACGAAGGAGACGTCGCACGGGTACCCGGTGGCCACGCGCAGCGTCCCACGGTCCAGGTGGGTCACCAGCCGGCGGGCGTTGACCAGCGCCAGGGCCGTGACGTAGCGGTTGACGAACGGCGCGAAGCGGGACAGCAGCGCGTGGGTGCGCTCGGTGGACAGGGTGTCGCCCAGCGCGATGGCGGCGTCGATGAGGGGGGCACACGCCCGCGCCCAGTGGCAGGCGCCGGCCTCGGCCAGCGCCGTCTCCTCGCGCAACCGTCGCACGGGATCGTCGGCCGTGGACGTCTGCCGACGCAGCGGCAGCGGCGCGACCGACCGGACCGCCTCGACCGTGTGCCGTACTATCCGGTCCTCCAGCCACGGGTCGGCGGGGTCGAGCCGGGCGAGGCGGTCCAACGCCGGGAGGGCGTGTGGCGGCGCGGCCAACGAGGCCCGCACGGCGGGGAGTTGACCTGAGGGCGAGGTGAGGGTGGTTCGGTGCCCGTCGCGACACAGCAACAACGCCGCGTCGACGGCGCTTTGGTGCGTCCCCAGCACCAGCACCCGCCCGGGACGCCGGCCCAGCGCGCGACGCAGCCGAGCGCTGGGATAGGGGCTGTCCAGATAGCGGGCGTGGCGCTGCCAGGCTGCGAAGCCGTCCGGGACGCGAGGCTGGTGCACTCCCGTGCAGAGCACCACGTCGTCGGCCGGCAGGTACCGACCGTCGGCCAGCCGTACGCGGTAGCCGTGCGCCGTCACCTCCACCGCGCGCGCCGTGGCCGCCACGTGGTCCACGGTGACGCCGTGCGCGGCGGCCCGCTCGCCGGCCTGGGCCGAGCGGGTCCGGCAGTACTCGGCCATCCACGACCTGGGCACGCACTCCTCGCCCCGCCCCGCCCAGCCGCGCTGGCGAAGGTGGTCGGCGAAGTCCTCCGGGCACCGAGCCCGCACGGAGTTGAGGTCCACCGCGCTGTTGCACATCAGCAGCGGGTCGCTGTCACCGAAGGCCAGCCCCCACCCCGACGGGCGCGGGTCCACCACCCGCACCGACCGTACGGCGGGCGCTTCCCCCGCGCCCGTACCGGCGGGGCGCGTGAGCGCGTCCACCAGTTGCACCAGCACACTGCTCCCGGCCGCCCCACCACCGACGATCACCACGTCGCGCCCGTCCGAGCCTCGCGCCCCGCTCCACCGCGCACCGGACGGCGCACCCCGCACAGCCCCCGCCACCGCTTCCGCCTCCGTGTCCACCGGGCCTCCCTTCCCGTCCGCCTACCACCGCCGCCTCGCTCACCGCACAGGTCCCGGCCCACCACCTCCGCCTCGCGGGCCCGCCCCGCCGCACGGACCCACCCTGACCGCCTCCCGTCCCGCGCGAAAGAGGGCCGCCCGCGCGGTGCGGGGCAACGGAGCGCGCGAAGCCGGGTACCGCTTCCGACTTGTCCGTTCCGGGGGTGTCCTCCATCCTGGAGTAGAGGACTGCCCGGCGCCGGCGACGAGCCGCTCGGCTCGTCGGCCGCCGCCCGGACGCGGCCCCACCGGGCGCCGAACCGCGGCCCGCCATCCCGTGACCGGCCGGTCCGCGACGGGACGAGTTAAGAACCCCGCCACGCGCTTCCGCGATTCCCGCGCCCACCCGTGTGAACGGGATCCGCCCTGACGCCTCGGGCGCGTTCTCCGCCGGGCCGGTCCCGCCAGCACGTCGTGCGACACGCCGTGCCGCCGGACGGAAGGAGGCGGAAGGTGACCACTCTCCCCTTCACCATGCAAAAGCAGGTCAAGAGCAACTGGTGCTGGGCCGCCGTCGCGGCCAGCGCCGCGACCTTCTACAACGGGTCCACACCCTGGACCCAGTGCCGGGTGGCGAACTCCAACCTCAACCGCGGCGACTGCTGCGGTTCCCCCGCGGGCGACCCGTGCAACGTGACCAGCGTGCTCGACCGGCCGCTGACCATCGTCAACTGCTTCGACCGCATGGTCAACGCGTCCGTCCCGGAGTCGGACGCGGTGACCGAGATCGTCCGTAACCATCCGCTCTGCCTCCGCGTCCGGTGGAGCGACGGCAGCGGGCACTTCCTGGCCATCGTCGGCTACGGGGAGTCGGTGGGCGTCGTCTTCGTCGACGACCCGATCTACGGCTCGGCCGCCATTCTCTACAGCGTTCTCCGCACCCGCTACCAGGGATCGGGAACCTGGACCCACTCCTACTTCACGACCGCTCGCTGAGGAGGCGACATGGCACTCCACGCCCCACAACCCCCAGCGGCATCGCGAACGGCCGCCCGGGAGGGCATCGACAGACTCGTGGACAGCGGGGTGATCCCACCCTTCGCACGCGCCCGGAGCGGCACCGATCTCGACCTCACCCGCCCCCGGGAGCTCTACCAACTGGGGCGCGCCGAACTGCTCGGTGACGCCGGGCTGGCCGCCGCCCGACCGGTCCTGTGGCGGTACGTGGTCGAGCTGGGCGACGAGGACGTCGCCCTGGCCGACACCCAGCCCGAGCCGGACGGCACCCACGTCCTCGGCCAGGTGAACTACGGGCCGTTCGTGGCCGGCATCGCCCAGGCCCTGCGCGTCGCGGAAGGCGCCGAGCGCGAGGTGGACGCCGAGTCGCGACTGCTGCACGTCCCGGCCCTGCACCTGATCGCGGTGTGGCTGCGCGCCACCACCGGCGAGGACCGCCTGATACCGGCCGACCCCGCCCCCGAGGGCATCGACGCCGGACGCCTCTACCGGGCCGACACCCTCCTGCCCACCCTGACCACGCTGGCCGCGGCCCTGCCGGAGCCGATCACCGACGACGCACGGGGCGGCTAGCCACTGGGGCCCAGGGGACACGGGAACCCACCGGGACGGGTGGGACGGACGGGATGCCACCGGGTCCCGCGAACACCCCGACGCGCGCTGTCCGGCCAGCTCCGGGCGCCGTTGACAGCCGCGAGAGCGCGCGCGAGCATCCCTCTCGATCCGCAGACCCAGAGGGGGAGTTCACCGTGTCCAGATCCGCCGCCGGCAGAGCGGGCGGCGCCGCGCCGCGCCGCCGTACCGTTCTCCTCGGCCTGACCGCCGGGGCCGCCACCGCGCTGACGCTCGGCCCGCGCCCGGCCCGCGCGGCCGACGCTCCCTACGAGCCCGTCCTGTACTGGGGCAAGATCCTCGAAGGCGCCGTCAAGGACACCGGCGGGGCGCCCGGCCCGGCGGCCCGAGCGGCGGCCATCACCCACCTGGCGATGTACGACGCGGCGAACTCGATCGTGCCCATCGGCCGCCCCTACCTGGCCAGGCAGCCGGTGCTCGGCACCGCCTCGCTGAACGCCGCCATCGCCACCGCCGCGTACACCGCGCTGCGCGCCCTCTACCCCTCCGGTTCCTTCGACGGGAACTACGGCTTCGCCCTCTCCCAGGACACCAGCTCCCAGACGGAGAAGGACAAGGGCGCGGCCGTGGGCCGGGCGGCGGCACAGGCACTGGTCCAGGCCCGGGCCAACGACGGATCGACGGCCACGGTGACCTACACCCCCGACGGCGTGCCCGGGGCCTGGCGCGAGACCGGCTCGGGCCCGGCCGTCACACCGCACTGGGGCCGGGTGACCCCCTTCGGCGAGTCCACCCCCGGGCAGTTCCGGCCCGGCCCGCCCGGTGGCTTCGCCACCTACCAGGACCTGTTACGCAGCGGCCCGTACGCGGACCAGGTCAACGAGGTGCGCGTGTTCGGCGGGCACTCCAGCACGGCGGTCACCACGGTGGTGCGGACCCCGGAACAGAGCGACATCGGCCGCTTCTGGGCCAACGACCTCGACGGCACCTACAAGCCGACCTCCCAGCTCTACCAGCACGCCCGCATCATCGCCCGCAAGAAGGCGCTGACCCCCACCCAGAACGCGCGGCTCTTCGCCGTGCTGTCGATCGCCCTGGCCGACGCCGCGGTCGTCGCCTGGGACGCCAAGTACAACGCGCCGATCGACCTGTGGCGGCCGGTGTCCGCGATCAACCTCGCCGACAACGACGGCAACCCGGCCACGACACCCGACCCCGCGTGGCGCCCGCTCTCCTCCTACCTGGACGGCTCCAGCTTCACGCCCGCCTTCCCCGCCTACGTCTCGGGCCACGCCACGTTCGCCGGCGCCTGGGGAGGCGTGCTCACGACCTACTTCGGGACCGACGCCATCGCCTTCAGCGCCACCACCGACGGCGGCGCCGTCACCCGCCGGTTCAACACGCTCTCGGCCGCCACCAACGAGAACGCCATCAGCCGCCTCTACCTCGGCGTCCACTACCGCTGGGACGCCGAACAGGGCCTGAGCACCGGCGAGAACGTCGCCCGCAACGTCACCGCCAGCTACCTCTGACCCGGTTCTCCTGGCCCGGGCCCCCGCCCCCCCCGCCACGACGCGCGCCCACCGGCCGCTCCCGGCCATCAGCTCACACCACGCCACGGGGGCACGCCCACGGGGGCACACCCACGGGGGTGGACCACCAAGCGGTGGCCTCCCCCCCGTGGGCCCGTGGCCGCCGGTCGGGGCGGTGGGCTCGGTCAGCGACTGGCCCGCTCCGAGGGTGTGCCCAGGAGGTGGGCCAGGACCTTGGGGAGCTCCGTGGACGCCTCGCTGGTCTGGGCGCGCCAGGCGACGTGCCCGTCGGGGCGGACCAGGACACAGCCGTCGGACTCGACCTCGCGCTGGCGCTCCCAGGTGCCGTACGGGTCGCGCAGCCCCTCCGCCGCGCCGACCGTGCGGACCGTGACGGTGACCCCGGTCAGCCGGGCGGTCTCGCGGGCCGCCTCGTGCCACGCCTGGCCGCCGCGCCCGGTGAGCAGCGTGAACCGGCCCCGACCGACCACGTCCAGGGTGGAGACCCGGCGCCGGCCGTCCTCCAGCCAGGCGTGCGGGAGGCGGGCCCCGGGCCAGGTGGTGGCCTGGTAGTACAGCTCGGGGTCGGTGTCCTGCACGGGTTCCGGCGTGCCGTCGTCCACCCGGGCACCGGACCGGTAGCGGTAGCCGATCTCCACCCCGTGCGCGTTGACCTGGTAGTTGATCCGGTCGGTCGCGGCGGCCAGGGCCGCCCTGCGCTGGTCCGCCTCCGGCGTGTCGTCGGTCAGGCCGCGCAGCAGCGCGGACTGCTCCGAGGCGCTCTGCCCGGCCGTGAAGCCCAGCGCCGCCGGAATGCCGAGGAAGTCCAGCATGCTGCGCACCGCCCGGTCGACGATCTGACCGCCCACCGGCAGCCGCTCGCTGTGGTAGGTGTCGAGCAGCTCGGGCCCGGCGGTCCCCTCCAGCACCAGCCGCAGTTTCCAGCACAGGTTGAACGCGTCGGCGACCGCCGAGTTCAGGCCCAGACCGTTGGTGGGAGGCATCTGGTGCACCGCGTCACCGACGCAGAACACCCGCCCCGACGCGTACCGGGGGGCGACGACCGCGTTGACCTCCCACGGCGAGATGTGCTTGATCGTGATGTCGACCGAGGGGTCGCCGACGCTCTCGCGGATGTGGGCCAGCACCTCCTCGTGGTCGTTCGGGTCGAACTCCTCGTCGGGACCGAAGAAGCGCAGGTAGACCCACTCGTTCCAGGGCCTGATGCTGACGAAGACCCGGCCGTCCTCGGGCGGGTTGCCCGGTACGGCGCCCATGTAGAGGATCGCGGGGCGGTCCTCGCAGTAGCGGGACAGGTCCGCCTCGAACCAGATGGACGCCACCTTCGCCAGCCCGGTCTGCCCCTCGACGGTCAGCCCGGCCTGTTCCATCACCCGGCTGTTGGCACCGTCCGCGCCGATCAGGTAGTCGCAGCGCACCTCGTACTCCTGCCCGGTGCGCCGGTCGGCGATCACCGCGGTGACCCCGTCCGCGTCCTGGGTCAGGCGCAGGAACTCCTGCCCGAACCGCAGCTCCCCGACGTGCGCCCGCTCGGCCTCGCGGACCAGGATCGGCTCCAGCAGGTGCTGCGGAAGGTTGCACATCTGACTGGGGCTGGCGGCACGGTAGTCGCCGACGCGGTCCGGTCCGTTGCCGTACGCGTCGAGCCGGCTGACCTCCGGGCCGGCGAAGGTGGACATGAAGACGTGGTTGGCCAGCAGCGGGCTCGGCGTCGCCGCGGCCAACACCGCCTCCTCGACACCGAGGTCGCGCAGGATCTCACCGGTGCGCTGGTTGAGCAGGTGCGCGCGCGGGGTGTTCGCGTTCGTCTCGTACCTGCCGACCACCAGATGCCGAATGCCGTAGCGCGACAGCGCCAGCGAGGCCGTCAGGCCGGCCGGGCCGTTGCCCACGATCAGTACCGGTACGTGCACGCTGGGAGCCTCCTGTGACGTGGGGCGGGCTGGGTGTGCGGCGGGGGTACCCGCTATGGCCTGGTCCGTGGCGTTCACCGGGCGACCTTCCGGGCGTAGCCGCCGTAGATGACCGAGGTGTCCTTGGCCACCTTGAGCTGGAACCTGCGGCCCAGCTCGCCGTAGGTGATCTCGCCACGGGCCCGGCTGCGCATCGCGCGCAGCAGCTCCAGCGGGGGCCGGCTGGAGGCGAAGCCGACCAGGTCCTCGTTGTGCAGGCCGTGCGTGCGGAAGAGGGCGTGCAGCTCGGCGGGCTTGATGAAGCCGTTCCAGTCGTGCAGGTCCTTGGGGGCGAAGCGGACGGACTTCCAGTCCTGCGCCATCTTGATCATGCCGAGCTTGGAGCGGAAGGTGCGGTTGATCGTGTCGTACAGGTAGTAGCCGCCGGGCTTGAGCACGCGTACGGCCTCGCTGACCGCCTGGCTGGTGTCCGAGACGTGCTCCAGGGTGTCGCAGCAGTACACCAGGTCGAAGGAGGCGTCGGGGAAGTCCAGTTTCTCCGCGAACCCCTCCTGGTAGTGGATGCCAAGACCCTCGGCGCGGGCGTGTGCGGCGGCTGCCTCCAGCGAGGGGCCCGAGGGGTCCACACCGGTGACCCGGGCGCCCGTGTGCGCGAACCGCTCGGCCAGCAGCCCGCCACCGCACCCGATGTCGAGCATCCGCTGACCGGTCAGGTCGATGCCGAGCCGGCTGGTCAGCACCTCGTGGAAGTAGTCGAACCGGGGCGGGGTGAACGCCTCCAGGGTGGCGAAGGGCTGGTTGTCGTCCCACCACGAGAGGTGGTTGTACACGTCGTTGTCGACTGGCATGGTCGCTGGCTCCTCAGGAGAGCTTGATGGTCGGACGGCGGACATCGAGCCAGACGGCCAGGTCGAGCACGCGCTCGAACGCCTCGCGCTCGTCGGCCTCGACGGCCTCGGGCAGGCCCCGGGCGGCCTTGGTCAGGGCGTCCCGGTCGAAGAACTCCACGGCGCGGTGGTCGTCGGTCAGCAACGCGTCCACCTGGCGCTGGAGTTCGCTGACGTACCGCAGTTCCTGGGTGTGCGGGTAGAGCGCCTTGACCCGCTCCACCACCGAACGCGGCAGGACGTCCTGGACGGCCGCGCGCAGCAGGCTCTTCTCGCGCCCGTCGAACGTCTTCATCGACCAGGGCGTGTTGTACACGTACTCCACCAGGCGGTGGTCGCAGATCGGCACCCGCACCTCAAGCCCGACCGCCATGCTCATCCGGTCCTTGCGGTCCAGGAGCATCCCCAGCAGGCTCGTCAGGTGCACGTAGCTGAACTCGCGCATCCGCCGCTCGTGCGCGTCCTCGCCCGGCACCACCGGGATCTCGGCCACCGACTGCTCGTACCGCTGCTTCCAGTAGCCGGGCACGTCCAGGGTGCCGACGAGCAGGTCGGGGCTGATCAGCTTGGTGGGGTGGGACTTGGGGCTCAGGCCGGAGGCCGTCACCCACGGGAACATGGCGGCCTGCTGCACCGTCGGGTGGTGGAACCACGGGTAGCCGCCGAAGATCTCGTCGGCCGACTCGCCTGACAGCGCCACCGTCGAGTGCTCGCGCACCGCCTTGAACAGCAGGTACAGCGAGTTGTCCGCCTCGCCGAAGCCGAACGGCAGATCCCGGGCGCTGACCGTGGCCCGCCGCACCTCCGGGTTGGCCAACTCCTGGTGGTCCAGCCGGATGTCGTGGTGCTCGGTGCCCACGTGCTGGACCACCTCGCGGGCGAACGGCGCGTCCTGCGAGCCACGCAGCTCGTCGGGCCGGAACGCCTCGGGCTGCTCGAAGTCGACGGTGAACGTACGGGTCCGCTCGCCCCGCTCGGCCAGGTGCCGCCCCGCGAGCGCGGTCAGCGCGCTGGAGTCCAACCCGCCGGAGAGCAGCACGCACTGCGGCACGTCGGCCACCACCTGGTGCCGGACGCTGTCCTCGAGGAGTTCGCGCACGCGCCGTACCGTGGTCTCGGTGTCGTCGCGGTGCTCGGCGGCCTCCAGCCGCCAGTACGTCCGCTCGCGCAGGCCCGAGCGGTCCAGCACCACCAGCGCCCCGGGCCTGACCTCACGCAGGCCGGCCCACACCGAGCGCCCCGGCTCCTTGACGAACGCGAACAGCTCGCGCATGCCGTCGGTGTCCACCACCGGCTCGACCTCGGGGTGGGCCAGGATGGCCTTGGCCTCCGAGCCGAAGATCACCCCGTCCTCGGTCTCGTGGTAGTACAGCGGCTTGATGCCGAGCCGGTCGCGCAGCAGCACCAGCCTGTCCGAGCGGCCGTCCCAGATGCCCAGCGCGTACATGCCGGTGAGCCGGTCCGCGACGTCCTCGCCCCACTCCAGGTAGCCGCGCAACACCACCTCGGTGTCGCTGGCGGTGCGGAACGCGTGCCCACGGCGGCGCAGTTCGTCCCGTAGCTCGACGAAGTTGTACGCCTCACCGCTGTACGTCAGGACCACCGGGCCGTCCGGGGTCTGCTCGACCATGGGCTGGGCGCCGCCCGCCAGGTCGATGACGGACAGCCGACGGTGCCCGAGCGCGGCCGAGCGCGACAGCCAGGTGCCTTCGGCGTCCGGGCCCCGGCACAGCATGGTGTCCGTCATCGCGTCCAACGTGGCCGCTTCAGCACTCAGGTCCCGCCGGAAGGCGATCCACCCGGTGATCCCACACATACGTCCTCTTTCTCGTGCCTGGTTCTCTTGCCTGTGGCGGTTCTTCGATGGCCGGGAAGGGGCAGGCCAGGGGCGCGGCGGGCGGCCGCGCCCGCCCCTCAGCGGTGCGCGGTAGCCCGTTGGGTGGCCATGTAGCCGGGCAGACCGTCGATGTGGGAGCGCCCCACCGGGGCGAAGGAGAGCCGGTCCAGGGCCGGTCCGAAGAGCGACCAGGGCCGGTTCAGCTCGGCCGCCCAGCGCCAGCTGAACCGGGCGCCGTACGCGGTCGGTTCCACCACGTAGTCCTCCACCAGCCGCCGGAAGATCGGCCGCGTACCCGCCACTCCGCTGAACGTCTTGCGGTAGCCCTCCTCCCAGCGGAAGAAGCGCTCGCGCAGGGCGAAGTCGCCACCCATCTCGATCTCGCGCGTGGTCCCGACACCGAACGGCCGGGGCGAGGTCCACGTCAGCCGCTTCATGCCCTTGGTCCAGCTCGACACGCCGTCCCCGGTCAGCGCCTCCCAGGTCTCCTGTGCCGAGTAGGGCACCTCCACCGAACGGGCGTGGTAGAGCGGGGCCGTGGCGAACAGGGCGTCGTCGGCCTCCTCGATCGGATACCAGCGTGCGGCCATGGGGGCGGGTCCTTTTCTGTGCGAGGAGTGGCTGTGCGGTGCGCCCGTGGCGTCGGCACGACGGGAGTGGGGCGGGCGCGGTGGCGCGGTCAGGCCGCGCGGCAGGTTGGCGCGGTGGGCGGCTTGTCTCACGCGGGCTTACGTCCCCGGAAGAGCGCGACGCTGCCGCGCGTCACCAGGTCGAAGTCGTCGAAGTTCTGCTTCAACTGGTCCCGCAGGTCTTCCAGGTCGTCCTCGGAGTTGTGGAAGACGCCCTTGTCGTTGAGGTTGTCCATCAGCCAGCGCCCCGCCCGGGACACCGGAACCCCCGAGTACAGGATGGTGCTGCCGAAGACCGTGCCGCCGGGCCGGACCGCGGCCGCGGCGTGCCGGATGGCCACCCCCTTGTCTCGCAGGCTGCCCGGCACGCAGTGCAACAGGAAGCTGAGGGCGGCCGAGTCGTGGCTCTCCGCCGGCACCGGCAGCGGCTCCAGCGCGTTGGCGACGACCTTGTCGGTCTCGTAGAACGCCAGCCGCCGCGCGGTGAAGTCCAGCGTGCTGGGGTTGAGGTCGGCCAGCGTGATCTTCGGGTTGGAGACCGGGAAGCGGGTGCGGGTCAGCAGGTAGCCGGTGCCCACCCCGAGCTCCAGGTGCTTGGCCCCGACGCTGGTGGCGTACATCCGGAGGAAGTTGCGCGGGGAGCAGCGCCAGAAGAGCGGGGCGCTGCCACGGAACACCACCAGGTCGTAGAACGCGAGGGCCCGCGGGTGGTACGCGGCCTGGCCGTCCAGGACGTCCTGGTCGACCGGGCCGGACTGGTGGTCGTGTGTGCTGGTCATTGCTGGTCACCCTCGATTGCGGTCGGTGAGATGGTGGGCACGGTCGTGGTCGTACGGGAAGACGCGGGGGCGCGGCCGGGTCGTGGCGGGGTCAGGACGCCCCGCCGAGGTGGTCGCTGACGGCCCGCAGTGTGGTCTCGGCGTGGTCGCCGAGCACGGTGAAGTGGTCGCCCGGCACCCGCAGGGCGGTGTGCGCGGCCGGCCAGGTCGGCTGCCAGTCGGCGGCGGGGAAGCCGGGCAGCGGGTCGGTGGCCCGGACCTGGAGTACGGGGGTGGCCAGGGGGCGCGGACGCCAGTCGGCGAACAGGTGGCCGTAGCCGCCCATCGCCGTGAGGCAGACGTCGTCGAGCGCCATGCCGGCCGGGGCGGGCCCGTCCCCGCTCGCCGCGAGGCCGGTGCCGAGCACCGCCTGGATGCGGGGGAGCACCGGGCTGTCGGGCGGGTAGCTGTCCAGCAGCACCAGGCCGAGCGGCGGGGTGCCCAGCCGTTCCAGGCGTTCGGCCACGGCATGCGCGACCCAGCCGCCCGCGGAGTGCCCCAGCAGGGCGAACGGGGCGTCACCCGCAAGGCGCGCGACGTCCGCCGCGTGCAGGTCCACCAGCGCGTCCAGGTCGGCGGGGAGAGCCTCCCCCTCGACGAAGCCCGGCGCCGGCACCGCCCACAGGTCCCGCTCGCCCCGGGCGGCCGAGGCCAGCCGGGCGTACTGGTGGGCGCCCGACCTGCCGGCGAAGGACGGGAAGCAGACCAGCCGTGGCAGGGCCGGCCCGCGCGCGAGCCGCACCGGCGCGGCGTGCCGGGTCAGCTCGGACGGCGCGGCGAAGGTCTCCCGGAACCGGGCCGCCTCGCGCAGGAAGACGTCGAACTCCGCGAAGTGCCCCGCCCGGGCGGCGCGGACGGCCAGCGAGCCCAGCAGACCCACCGACTCGGACCCCGGGGCGGACACCCGCGCGACGGACGGGGCCTGCCCGACGGGGTCGGGGCGTGTGGTGGCCGCGCGGGGCGTGACGGGCGGTTCCCCGAGGGCGTGGGGCGCGACGACGTCGGGACCCGGGGTGGCTGGGCCGGTCCCGGCCACCCGCGCCGCGGCGATCGGCTCCTCGGGCGGCGGCTCCTCGGCCCGGGGCGCGCCGGGCTCCGGCGCGCCGCCCGCCGCCGGCTCGGGGGCCGCCGTGGGGGCCAGCGCTTCCCAGCCGGCGAGCAGGTGTGCCGCCAGGTCGTCCAGGGTGGGGTGTTCGAAGACGGCGGTGCTCGACAAGGCCACCCCCGTCGTCCGGCGCAGACCGTCCCGCAGTTCGGTGGCGGCGAGCGAGTCGATGCCCAGCTCCGGCAGGCCGAGCGCGGCCTCGACCTCGTCGGTCGCCTCGTGCCCGAGCACGGCCGCCACCTGGGCGGCCACCAGCGCCCGCAGCCGCGCCCGACGCCCGGCCCCGTCCAGGCCCGCCAGCCGCGCCCCCAGCACGGCCGGCCCGTCGTCAGCCGCCTCGCTATCCGCCGGCGCGGCCACCGCCGCGCCGGCCGCGCCGGCGAGTGCGCCAGCCGGGGCCTTGGGGCCGGCCGGCCAGAACCGCCGCCGCTGGAACGCGTACGTCGGCAGCTCGACCCGGCGCGTGCCCGCACCACCCAGCACCGCGTCCCAGTCCACCGGCGTCCCGTGGGCGTACGCGTGGGCGAGCGCCGCCAGGGCGCTCTCCGGTTCCGGCCGCCCACGCCGCAGCAGCGGCACCGCCGCCATGGACCCGCCCCGCTCCACCGGCACGTCGCGGACCAGCGCCGACAGCACCCCGCCCGGGCCCAGTTCGAGCACGGTGGTGATCCCGTCGGCGGCCAGCTGCCGGGCCCCGTCGTGGAACCGCACCGCCGCGCGCACATGCCGCACCCAGTACTCCGGCGTGCTCAGCTCCTGGGCGCCGGCCAGCGCGCCGCTCACGTTGGACAGCACCGGCAGACGCGGCGTGCGGTACGCCAACGCGGCGGCGACCTCGCCGAACTCCGCCAACACACCGTCCGTCAGCGGCGAGTGGAAGGCCCTGGCCACCCGCAGCTCCTTGGTCCGGCGCCCCTGGTCGGCGAAGACGGCGGCGATCCGGGCGACCGCCTCGGCGACCCCGGAGACCACGACGCTCCGAGGCCCGTTGACGGCCGCGACCGAAACCCGCTCCGCGTCCCGGGCCACCAGCGGCAGCACCTCGTCCTCGGTCGCCTCGACAGCCGTCATCGCACCACCCTCGGGCGTCGCCTGGAGCAGTCGGGCCCGGGCCGCCACCAGGCGGCAGGCGTCGTCGGCCGACCACACCCCGGCCACGTGCGCGGCGGCCAACTCCCCGACGGAGTGCCCACCGACACAGTCCGGCGCGACGCCGAAGGACTCCAACAGCCGGTACGCGGCGACCCCCACCGCGAACAGCCCCGGCTGGGTGTACGTCGTCTCGTCCAACAGCCGGGCGTTCGCGGTGCCCTCCGCCGCGAACAGCACCGACAACAGGCCGGGCCGGCCCGGATCGTCCGCGTGCTCGTCCAGCAGCCCGCACATCTCCTCCAGCGCCCGCGCGAAGACCGGGAACGCCTCGTACAACCCGCGTCCCATCCCGGGCCGCTGGCTGCCCTGACCGGGGAAGAGGAACGCCGTCCGGCCGCCGGTGACCGCGCCCCGCACCACCCCCGGCGCGCTCGCGCCCGCCGCCAGCGCGTCGAGCCCCGCGAGGAGACCGTCGCGCCCGCCGTCGGCGCCCTGGCCGCCGGCGAGGACCACCGCGCGGTGCGAGAGCCCGGCCCGCGAGGCGGCCAACGCGCGAGCGACGTCCACCGGGTCCAGCTCGGGCCGCTCGGCCAGGTGCTCCCGCAGCCGCGCGGCCTGCGCGCGCAACCCCCGCTCACCACGGGCGGACAGCGGCCACACCACCACCGGCGGAGCGGCGACGGCCGAACCGGCGCCCGCGTCCCCCGCACCCCGTGACCCTTCCGCGCCCGGGGCACCCACCGGACGCGGGCCCGCCGAGCCCGGCTCCGGCCTGACCGGCCGCGCCACGGGCTCGGGCGGCGCCTGCTCGATGAGCACGTGCGCGTTGGTGCCGCTGATACCGAAGGCGGACACCCCGGCGCGGCGCGGCCGACCGGTGTCCGGCCAGGTCACCGGTTCGGCGAGCAGGGCCACCCGCTCGGCGTCCCATTCCACGTGCGGGGTGGGTTCGCCCAGGTGCAGGGTCCGTGGCAGCACCCCGTGTTCCATCGCCTTCACCATCTTGATCAGCCCGGCGACCCCGGCCGCCGCCGCCGTGTGCCCGATGTTGGACTTCACCGAGCCCAGCCACAGCGGCTGACCGGCGGGCCGGTCCCTGCCGTACGTGTCGAGCAGGGCCTGCGCCTCGATCGGGTCGCCCAGCGGCGTGCCCGTGCCGTGCGCCTCGACCGCGTCCACCTCCGTCGGGGCCAGGTGGGCGTTGGCGAGCGCCTGGCGGATGACCCGCTGCTGGGAGGGGCCGTTGGGCGCGGACAGGCCGTTGCTCGCACCGTCCTGGTTGGTGGCGCTGCCCCGCACCGTGGCCAGCACCGGATGGCCGTTGCGCCGCGCGTCGGACAGCCGCTCCAACAGCAGCAGTCCGACGCCCTCGCCCCAGGACGTGCCGTCGGCGGCGCTGGAGAACGCCTTGCACCGCCCGTCCGGCGCGAGCCCGCGCTGCCGGCTGAAACTGACGAACGCCTGCGGCGTGGACAGCACGGTCACGCCACCGGCCAGGGCCAGCTCGCTCTCGCCCGACCGCAGCGACTGGCACGCCAGATGCAGTGCGACCAGCGACGACGAGCACGCCGTGTCCACGGTGACGGCCGGCCCCTCCAGCCCGAAGGCGTACGCCAGCCGGCCGGACAGCACGCTGGCGGCGTTGCCGGTCATCAGATAGCCCTCGATCTCGTCCGAGGCGCCGAGCAGCAGGTGCGGGTAGTCCTGGCCGCTGGAGCCCGCGAAGACACCGGTACGGCTGCCCCGCGTGCCCGTCGGGTCGATGCCCGCCCGCTCGAACGCCTCCCACGCCGTCTCCAGCAGCAACCGCTGCTGCGGGTCCATGGCCAGCGCCTCGCGCGGCCCGATCCCGAAGAACGCCGCGTCGAACGCGGAGGCGTCGGCGAGGAACCCGCCCTCCCGGGTGTACGTACGGCCACCGCGCGCCGGATCGGCGTCGTAGATCCCGTCCACGTCCCACCCCCGGTCCCCGGGAAAGACCGAGATGGCGTCCGTACCGTCGGCGACCAGCCGCCACAGGTCCTCCGGGCTGCCCACGCCGCCAGGGAAGCGGCAGGCCATCGACACGATCGCGATCGGATCGTCGTCGACCCCGGACACCGCCCGAGCCACCGGCACCGGCACCGGCGCCCGCCCCTCGGAACCCGTCAACGCGTCTCGCAACCGGAGGCTGAGCGCCTCCGGCGTCGGATGGTCGAAGACCACGGTGGCCGGCAGCCGCACACCGGCCGCCGCGTTCAGGCGATTGCGCAGCTCGACGGCGGTGAGCGAGACGAAGCCCAGCTCGCTGAACGACCGCCCCGCCTCCAACGGCTCGTCCAGCCCGAGGACCACGACGGCGTGCGTACGCACCAGGTCCAGCAACAGCCGTTCCCGTTCGCCCTCGGACCGGTCAGCCAACTCCCGCCGCAACTCCGCCCCCGGCGCGTCAGTCTCCACCGCGTCGTCACCCTGTGCGACCAACGGCGAGACGTCCACCGCTCGCGCGTCCACCCAGTAGCGCCGCCGCTGGAAGGGGTAGGTGGGAAGGTCGAGGCGTGGCGGGTTCGCGGGGAGCAGGGTGTCCCAGTTGATGGGTGTGTTGTGGGTGTGGAGGTGGGCGGCGTGGGTGAGGAGTTGGGTCCAGGTGCCGTGGTCGCGTCGGAGGGTTCCGGTGATGGTGGCGGGTTCGGTGGGTTCGGCGCTGGTGGCGGTTTGTTCGGTGATGTTGTGGAGTGCGGTGGTGAGGATGGGGTGGGGGCTGATTTCGATGAAGGTGGTGTGTGTGTTGTCCAGTGCGGTGGTGGTGGCGTGGGTGAGGAGGACGGGTTGGCGCAGGTTGGTGTACCAGTAGTGGGCGGTGAGTTGGGTGGTGTCGAGGGATTGGCCGGTGGTGGTGGAGTAGAAGGGGATGTCGCTCGGGGTGGGCTTGAGGTCTCCTAGCGCGGCGGCGAGGTGTTCGCTGATGGCTTCGACGTGGGGGCTGTGGGAGGCGTAGTCCACGTTGATACGGCGGGCGCGGATCTCCCGCTCCTCGCAGTGGGTGAGGAGTGTTTCGATGGCTTGGGTGTCGCCGGCGATGACGGTGTTATGAGGTCCGTTGTGCGCGGCGATGTGAAGCTGCTCGCCCCAGGCTCCCGGGAGTTGTTGGGCGGCTTCAGGCGTGAGAGACAGTGAGGCCATGGCGCCGTGCCCGGTGAGGGTGGTGTGGATGGCCTGACTGCGCAGGGCGGTGACCCGAGCCCCTTCGTTGAGGGTGAGGGCGCCGGCGATGACGGCTGCGGGGATTTCGCCTTGGGAGTGTCCGATGACGGCGGTGGGTTGGACACCCAGTGACTGCCACACCTTGGCCAGGGAGATCATGATGGCGAAGAGTGCGGGTTGGACGATGTCGACGCGTTCGATGGGTTGGCCGCTGGTGAGTACGTCGGTCAACGACCAGTCGACGTAGGGGGTGAGGGCGTTCTCGCACTCGGTTATTGACTGTTGGAAGACGGTTGAGGTGGCGAGGAGTTCGGTGGCCATGCCGGTCCATTGGGAGCCTTGGCCGGGGAAGACGAAGACAGGCTTGGCGTGGTCGGTGTTGCCGGTGATGACGTTGGGGTGTTCGTCACCCTTGGCCAGGGCCCGCAGCGCGTCCAGTAGGTGGTCACGGTCGTGGGCCAGCAGCACGGCACGGTGTTCGAGAGTGGCTCGTGCTGTCAGCAGGGTGTGGGCGATGGCGTGCGGGGTGGCGTCGGGGTGCTCTTCGATGTATGTGGCGAGTCGCGCGGCCTGGGCGCGGAGGGCGCGGCGGCCACGCGCGGAGAGGACGACGGGTACGACGCCCGTCTCCACCGGCGCGCCGTAGTCGTCGCCGGTCGTCGCGGACGCGTCGGCGGGCTCCGGGGTCGGCTCCGGGGCTTGTTCCAGGATGACGTGGGCGTTGGTGCCGCTGGCGCCGAAGGAGGAGACGCCGGCTCGGCGGGGGTGTTCGGTGTGGGGCCATGTGCGTTGTTCGGTCAGGAGGCGTACGGCGCCGGAGTCCCAGTCGACGTGCGGCGTGGGCTCGTCCACGTGCAGGGTCTTGGGCAGCACGCCGTGGCGTAGCGCGAGGATCATCTTGATGACCCCGGCGACGCCGGCGGCGGCCTGGGTGTGACCGATGTTCGACTTGACGGAACCCAGCCACAACGGCCGGTCAGCGGGCCGGTCCTGACCGTAGGTGGCCAGGAGTGCCTGGGCTTCGATGGGGTCGCCCAGGGTGGTGCCGGTGCCGTGGGCCTCCACCGCGTCGATGTCGTCGGTGCTGAGCCTGGCGTTGCTGAGGGCCTGCCAGATGACGCGCTGCTGTGCCGGGCCGTTGGGCGCGGTGAGCCCGTTGGAGGCGCCGTCCTGGTTGACGGCCGAGCCGCGCACCACGGCCAACACGTGGTGTCCGTTGTGTTGTGCGTCGGTGAGGCGTTCGAGGAGGAGTACGCCGACGCCCTCGCCCCAGCCGGTGCCGTTGGCGGTGGCGGCGAAGGCTTTGCAGCGGCCGTCGGGGGAGAGGCCGCGTTGTCGGCTGAATTCGATGAACATGCCGGGTGCGGCCATGATGGCGGCTCCGCCGGCCAGGGCCAGGGTGCTTTCGCCGCGTCGCAGTGACTGGGCGGCGAGGTGGAGGGCGACCAGGGAGGAGGAGCAGGCGGTGTCCACCGTGATGGCCGGGCCCTCCAACCCGAACACGTACGACAGCCGCCCGGAGATGACACTGGCCGCGCCGCCCGACAGCAGGTAGCCCTCCAGGTTCTCGGTGGCCCGCTGGACGAGTGAGGCGTAGTCCTGCTGGCCGGTGCCCATGAACACGCCGGTCTTGCTGCCGCGCAGCGTGACCGGGTCGATGCCGGCCCGCTCGAACGTCTCCCAGGTGGTCTCCAGCAGGAGTCGCTGCTGCGGGTCCATGGACAGCGCCTCGCGCGGACCGATACCGAAGAAGCCCGCGTCGAAGTGGCCCGCGTCGTCGATGAAGCAACCCTCGCGCCCGTACGTCGTGCCGGGCTGGTCCGGATCGGGGTCGTACAGCCCCTCCACGTCCCAGCCCCGGTCGGTGGGGAAGGGGGTCGCGGTGTCCCGGCCCTCCGCGAGGAGGCGCCACAGCTTCTCCGTGGTGTCGGCGCCGCCGGGGTAGCGGCAGGCCATGCCCACGACGGCGATCGGCTCGCCCTCGACGGACTCCAGTTCCTGGACGCGGCGGCGCGTCTCCTGGAGGTCGGTCGACACCCGCTTGAGGAAGTAGCGGAGCTTTTCCTCGGTCTCGCTCGCCACGGCGGCGCCACCCTTTCGGAAAGGTCGGGAGGGACAGGAGAAGGCGTGGGATTCGGTGGGTTGAGGCGGCTTCGGGCCGGTCAGGAGATCCCGAGTTCGTTGGTGATGAAGTCGAAGACCTCGTCGTCGGCCGCGTCGTCCGCGAGCCCACCGCCCGTGGTGGCGGCGTCGTCGGGGGCCGGTCGGTCGCTGTCCCAGCGGGCCAGGACGGCGCGCAGTCGGGTGGCGATCCGTGGATGGTCCGGGTGGTCGGGCGTGATGGTGGCCAGCGCGGCCTCGAACCGGTCGAGTTCGGCCAGTACCGGCTCGGTGTCGGCCGCCCCCTCCCGGGGGAGCGCGCCGTCCAGGTAGCGGGCCAGCGAGCGGGACGTGGGGTGGTCGAAGACCAGCGTGGCCGGGAGGCGCAGCCCGGTGCGGGTGGCGATCCGGTTGCGTAGTTCCACGGCGGTCAGCGAGTCGAACCCGAGGTCGTTGAAGGCCCGTTCGCCCGGTACCGCGGTCGCGTCCGGGTGGCCGAGCACGGCGGCCACCGTGCCGCGCACCAGGTCGAGCAGGACGCGTTCGCGCTCCTCGTCGGCCACCGTGGCCAGTCGCTCGTGCCACTCGGCGGTGGCCGACACGCCGTCGGTCGCGGCACCCGGTGTGGTGGGGGAGCCCGTCAGGGTGCGTAGCAGCGGTGGCACGGCGTCGGCCGCGCCGCGCAGCGCGGCGAGGTTCAGCCGGACCGGGAGGAGCGTCGGCTCGTCCCCGGCCAGCGCGGTGTCGAAGAGGGCGAGCCCGTCGGAGGGCGCGAGCGAGAGGACGCCGGAGCGGCGCATGCGGCGCTGGGCCGCCTCGTCCAGCGCGCCCGCCATACCCGCCCGCTGCTCCCACGGCCCCCAGGCCAGCGAGAGGGCACGCAGACCGTGGGCGGCACGGTGCTGGGCCAGGGCGTCCAGGAAGGAGTTCGCGGCGGTGTAGTTGCCCTGCCCGGCACCGCCGAGGGTGGCAGCCGCCGAGGAGAACAGGACGAACGCGTCCAGCTCCAGGTCCCGGGTGAGGTCGTGCAGCCACCAGGCCGCGTCGGCCTTCGGCCGCAGCACGGCGTCGAAGCGCTCGCCCGTGAGCGCCGCCAGGGCCCCGTCGTCCACGACCCCGGCCGCGTGGATGACCGCGGTCAGCGGACGCTCCGCCGGGATCGCGGCCAACACGTCGGCCAGCGCCGCGCGGTCCGAGGCGTCACAACCGGCCACCGTCACCCGCGCCCCGGCGGCGGTGAGCTCGGCCGTCAGGTGCTCGGCCCCGGGGGCTTGTGGGCCACGCCGGGTGAGCAGCAGCAGATGCCGTACGCCGTGCTCGGCGACCAGGTGGCGGGCGAGCAGCGAGCCGAGGGCGCCCGTGCCGCCGGTGACGAGGACCGTCCCGGCGCGGTCTCCCAGGCGTGGCGGCCCGGACGCGGGGTCCGCGACGGCGGCCCGCACCCGGACCAGCCGTGGTGCCAGCGGGCCGGCGGGCCGCGCGGCGAGCTGGGGCTCGTCGGAGGCGGCGGCCAGGCGCAGCGCGGGGCGGACGGCCGCGCCCGCGCCGAGGTCGAGCAGGACGAAGCGGCCCGGATGCTCGGCCTGGGCCGCCCGCACCAGGCCCCACACGGGCGCCTGGGTCAGGTTGGGCACGTCCTCGCCCCGCCCGGTGGCCACCGCGTCGCGCGTGAGGACGACCAGTCGGGAGTCGGCGAAGAGCGTGTCCCGCACCCAGGCGACGAGCGCGCCACGGACCCACTCCACCGCCTCCCTGGCCGCCCCGGGAACGCCGGGCTCGGGAGCGGCCCTGCCGGGGGTGGCCGGGGTGAACGGGGTTACGTCCACCACGTCCGCGCTGGGTGTGCCGGCGTCGGCCGGGGCCGCCGCGGGGGTGTCCACGGCGAGGGTGCCTTCCGCGTGGGGGCCGGTGTCGGCGGCGGTGGGCGGGCAGGTCAGGAGGACGGTCGTCGGCAGCGGTCGGCCCTCGGCCACGGCCTCCGCGAGGGCGGCCAGGCTGGGATAGCGATCGAGCGGGGTGCCGGCCTCCTCGGACACCGCGTCCACCAGCGGGTCGTAGGGTCCGACCCGCGCCCAGTCCGACGCACTCGCCCCGTCCGCGACGTCCGGCCCGGCACCGTCCGCCCCGGTGGCGGTCCACTCGACGCGGAACAACGCGTCCCCGGCGGGGGTGCCGGCCGCGGCCCGCAACTGTGCCAGGGACACCGGGCGCGCCCGCAGCGCCGCCACCGCCACGACGAGCGCGCCGCCCTCGTCGGTCACCAGCAGTGACATCGCGTCCGGCCCGACGGGGGTCAGGCGTACGCGCAGCCGGGCGGCACCGGTGCGCGCGCGTTGTACACCGTTCCAGGCGAAGGGCAGGAGCACCTGGTCGCCGGTGTTGCCCACCAGACCCGCGTGCAGCGCGGCGTCCAACAGGGCGGGGTGTACGCCGTAGTGGGCGGCCTCCGCCCGGTGCGCCTCGGGCAGCTCCACCTCGCCGTAGACGGTCTCGCCCGCGTGCCACACGGCCCGCAGGCCCCGGAAGGAGGGCCCGTAGCTGAACCCGTCCAGGGCCACCGTCCGGTAGAAGTCGGCGATGTCCACGGGCACGGCGCCCGGCGGCGGCCAGGCCCCGTCGAGCCCGGCGGAGTCGGCCGTGGCCCGGGTCGCGCTCGCGGCGGCCAGCAAGCCACTCGCGTGCCGGGTCCAGGGCCCACTGTCGTCGCCGTCCGGACGGGAGAACACGGCCAGCGACCGTCGACCGTCCCCGTCGGGCGCGCCCACACTGAGCTGCACCCGCACCGCGCCGTCCGCCGGCAGGATCAGCGGACTCTCCTGGTCCAGCTCGTCGACGCCCGGGCAACCCGTCAACTGTCCCGCGTACAGAGCCAGTTCGAGGTAGGCGGTGCCCGGCACGACGACCGTGTCCAGGACGACGTGGTCGGCCAGCCACGGATGCGTACGGACCGACAGCCGGCCGGTCAGTAGCAGGCCGTCACCGTCGGCCGGAGCCAGCGCGGCGGCCAGCAGCGGATGCCCGGCGGCGTCCAGACCCAGGTCGGCGGGTTCGGCGGCGGTCGAGTGCGGGGGCAGCCAGTAGCGCTCGCCCTGGAAGGGGTAGGTGGGCAGCTCCACCCGTACCGCCGGCTCGACACGCGCGGCGACGTCGCCGAGGCAGGCCCGCCAGTCGCACCCGAGTCCGCGCACGTGCAGCGTGGCCAGGGCGGACAGCGCCGTCGCCGACTCCGGCCGGCCGGCGCGCAGCAGCGACACCGCGGCGACCTCGTCGGCGCTCGCGTCCAGCGCGTCCAGGGCGCTGTCGCGGGCCATCGCGCACAGCACGCTGTCGGGCCCGAGCTCCAGGAAGGTGCGCACACCCTGCCCGGTGAGGTGGCGGACGCCGTCGTGGAAGCGCACGGCGGCCCGGGCGTGGCGCGCCCAGTAGTCGGCCGAGCGGATCTGCTCCGCGGTGACCGGTACCCCGGTCACGTTGGAGATCAGCGGCACGGTCGGCTCGTGTGCCGTCAGCGTCGACATCACCGCGCGGAACGCGGCCACCATGCCGTCCATGTGCGGCGAGTGGAAGGCGTGGCTGACACTCAGCTCCTTGGTGCGCCGGCCCCGCTCGCGCAGCGCGTCAGCGACCTGCCGCACCCCGCTCGCGTCACCCGACACGACCACCGAGGTCGGACCGTTGACCGCGGCGATGCCCGCCGTCCCGTCGCCCTCCGCGAGGAGGGTCGCCACCTCCTCCTCGGTGGCCTCCACGGCCACCATCAGCCCGCCGGACGGCAGCTCCTGCATCAGACGACCCCGCGCCGCCACCGCCGTCACCGCGTCCTCCAGCGAGAACACCCCGGCCACGTGCGCGGCGGCCAGCTCGCCCACCGAGTGGCCGAGCAGGAAGTCCGGGCGCACCCCCCAGGACTCCACCAGCCGAAACAGGGCCACCTCCAGGGCGAACAGCGCGCACTGCGCCCAGGCCGTCTGCCGCAGCAGTCGTGTCTGCTCCGGATAGGCGGCCGAGCCCTCGTCGGCCAACAGGGCCTCGCGCAGCGGCAGCCCGGTCCGCTCGGTCAGCAGGGCGCAGACCCCGTCCAACGCCTCGGCGAAGACCGGAAAGGAGTGGTACAACTCCCGTCCGGCGCCCGCTCGTTGGGAACCCTGCCCGGTGAACAGGAACGCGAGGCCGCCACCGCGTGTCGCCTCGCCCAGCACGGTGTGCGCGGCGGCGTCCCCCCGGGCCAGCGCGTCGAGCCCGGCGAGCAACTCCGTACGCCCGGTGCCCACGACGACGGCCCGCTGGGCGAGGTCGGCCCGGGTGGTGGCCAGCGACCAGGCCACCTCGGCCGGCTCCCAGTCCGGACGCGCGGCGACGGCCTCCCGCACCCGACGGGCCTGTGCGCGCAGCGCCTCGGCGCTGGCGGCGGACAGCGGCCAGGGGGTGACGGCCGTCGCGGGGTCCGCGAGTGCCGCGCGCCGTGTGACACCGGCACCGGTGACGGCCGGACCGGTGGCCGGCTCGCCCGCGTCCCCGTCGGCCGGGTCCCCCGCTTCGAGGATGACGTGGGCGTTGGTGCCGCTGATGCCGAAGGAGGAGACGCCGGCCCGGCGGGGCCGGTCGGTCGTCGGCCACGGCCGCGCCTCGGTGAGCAGCTCCACCGCGCCCCGCGACCAGTCCACCCGCGCGGCCGGGGTGTCCACGTGCAGGGTGCGCGGCAGCACACCGTGCCGCATCGCCAGCACGGTCTTGATGATCCCCGCGACCCCGGCGGCCAACTGGGTGTGCCCGATGTTGGACTTCACCGACCCCAGCCACAGGGGGTGGTCGGTGGGTCGGTTGTGGCCGTAGGTGGCGAGGAGTGCTTGGGCTTCGATGGGGTCGCCGAGGCGGGTGCCGGTGCCGTGGGCTTCGACGGCGTCCACCTCGTCGGGGCTCAGGCGTGCGTCGGCTAGCGCCTGGCGGATGACCCGCTGCTGCGCCGGACCACTGGGCGCGGTGAGCCCGTTGGACGCGCCGTCCTGGTTGACGGCACTGCCCCGCAGCACGGCGAGCACCCGGTGGCCCGCGCGACGGGCCTCCGCGAGCCGCATGACCAACAGCAGCCCGACCCCCTCGCCCCAGGACGTGCCGTCGGCCGCACTGGCGAACGCCTTGCAACGGCCGTCCGGCGCCAGCCCGCGCTGCCGGCTGAACTCCACGAACATGTGCGGCGCCGCCATCACCGCGGCCCCACCCACCAGCGCCGCCGTGCACTCGCCCGCCCGCAGCGCCTGGGCCGCCAGATGCAGCGTCACCAGCGACGAGGAGCACGCGGTGTCCACGGTCATCGCGGGACCCTCGAGACCGAAGGCGTAGGCCAGCCGCCCGGAGGCGACACTGACCGTCGTCCCCGTCAGCAGATAGCCCTCCGCACCCTCCGAAGCGGCCTGCGAGCCGGCCCCGTACCCCAGCGGGGACGCCCCGACGAACACCCCCGTGCGGCTGCCGCGCACCGACGCGGGGTCGATGCCGGACCGCTCGAAGACCTCCCACGCGGTCTCCAGGAGCAGCCGTTGCTGCGGGTCCATCGCCAGCGCCTCGCGCGGGCTGATCCCGAAGAACGCGGCGTCGAAGCGCTCCGCGTCCCGCAGGAACGCCCCGTGCCGCACGTAGCTGTGGCCCGGCCGGTCCGGGTCCGGGTCGTACAACTCCTCGACGTCCCAGCCGCGCTCGGCCGGGAACTCGCTCACGGCGTCCCGGCCCTCGCTCAGCAACTGCCAGAAGTCCTCGGGCGAGCGCACGCCGCCGGGGAAGCGGCAGGCCATGCCGACGATCGCGATCGGCTCGTGCCGCGCCTCGGTCAGCTCGCGGTTGCGCAGTTCGAGGCGCTTGTTCTCCTTCACCGAGTGCCGCAGCGCCTCCAGGACGCGTTCGTGTGAAGCGGGTGTCTGTGGTGCGGTCATCGTCTTCTCCACCGTCCGAACGCGATCAGAGGTCGGTACTGCCGAAGGCCAGGCCGATGAGGTCGTCGGCGTCCATCGCGTCGATCGACTCCAGGTCGTCCGCCGCCACACCGTCCGCCGATCCGTCCACCGGTGGCGCGGGGTCGGCCGTGGCCAGTTCCAGCAGGGCACCGAGCAGCCCGGCCGCGCGCAGTCGGGCCGGCGCGAGGCTGGTCAGCAACCGGCGGATCTCCGCGTCGTCGACCGCGTCCACACCGGCCCCCGCGCCAGCCGCCTCGGCCGGCTCGCCCAGCGCCTCGGTCAGCTCCGCACGCAACCGCCCGGCCAGCGCGGCCGGCGTGGGGTGGTCGAAGACGAGCGTGGCGGGCAGCCGCAGACCGGTGGCCGCGCCCAGCCGGTTACGCAGCTCCACCGCCGTCAACGAGTCCACACCGAGCTGCTTGAACGCCTGCTCGGGGCCGACCTCCCCACCGGAGGCGTAACTCAGCACGAGTGCGGTCTGCTCCCGCACCAGCCCCAGCAGCAACCGGCCGCGCTCGGCCTCGGGCACCGCCGCCAGCCGGCGGACCAGCGCCTGAGCCCCGTCCGCCGCCTCCGCCCCGGAGACGGCCACCCGCCGCGCGGGCGCGCCCACCAACTGCCGCAGCAGCGGCGGCACGCGCTGCGCCCCGAGTGCCTCGCGGGCCGCACGCGCGTCGAACCCCATCGCCACCAGCGCGGCCCGGTCGGCCCGCAGCGCCGCGCTGAAGTGGTCGAGCCCCACGGCGTCGGTGAGCGGCGTCGTCCCGGCCCGACGCAGCCGGGTCAGATCGGCGGCGCCCAGGTGCCCCGTCATCCCGCTCTCCCGCTCCCACAGCCCCCACGCCACCGACACACCCGGCAGCCCCTGGTCACGCCGGTGTTGCGCCAGCGCGTCCAGGAAGGCGTTCCCCGCCGCGTAGTTGCCCTGCCCCGGCCCACCCAGGACGGCGGCCGACGAGGAGAACAGGACGAAGAAGTCGAGGTGGTGGTGTTGGGTGAGTTGGTGGAGGTGCCAGGCGGTGTGGGTTTTGGGTTGGAGGACGGTGTGGGTGTGTTGGGGTGTGAGGTTGGTGAGGAGGGCGTCGTTGAGTACGCCGGCGGTGTGGATGATGCCGGTGAGGGGGTGTTGGGGTGGGATGGATGCGAGGGCGGTGGTGAGTTGGTGGGGGTTGCTGGTGTCGCAGGCGGTGATGGTGGTGGTGGCGCCGAGTTGGGTGAGTTCGTGGTGGAGTTGGGTGGCGTTGGGTGCTTGTGGTCCGCGTCGGGAGAGGAGGAGGAGGTGGCGTACGTGGTGGTGGGTGACCAGGTGGCGGGCGATGAGGGCGCCCAGGACGCCGGTACCACCGGTGACCACCACCGTCCCGTCCCGCTTGGTGGGCGCGGGCGGCATGGTCAGGACCACCTTGCCGATGTGCCGGGCCTGACTCATGAAGCGGAACGCGTCCAACCCGCGCCGCACGTCCCAGGTGACCGTCGGCAACGGCCGCAGGGCGCCCGCCTCGAAGAGCGGCATCAGCGCGCCCATCATCCGCCCGATCCGCTCGTATCCGGCGTCGATCAGGTCGAACCAGAGGTAGGACCGGCCCGGATGGTCCGCCGCGACCCGCGCGGCGTCGCGCACATCGGTCTTGCCCATCTCCACGAACCGACCACCCTCCCTCAGCAGCCGCAGCGAGGCATCCACGTACGCGTTGGCCAGCGAGTTCAGCACCACGTCCACACCGCCGGACGCGGCGCGCGTGCGCTCCTCGAAGTCCAGTGACCGCGAGGACGCGATCCGCTCGTCCGGCACGCCCAGGGCCCGCAGCGTCGGCCACTTGGCGGGGCTCGCCGTCGTGAACACCTCGGCACCCAGGTGGCGCGCGAGTTGCAGCGCGGCCAGCCCCACACCTCCGGTCGCCGCGTGGACCAGCACGGACTCACCCGCCCGCAGCCCGGCCAGCTCCACCAGGCCGTAGTAGGCCGTGAGGAACGCGATGGGCACGGACGCGCCCTCGGTGTACGACCACCGCGCGGGCAGAGCGACGAGCAGCCGCCGGTCCACGACCGCGACCGGCCCGAACGAACCGGGCACCATGCCCATCACCCGGTCACCGGGCGACAGGTCCCGCACATCGGGCGCCACCTCCAGGACGACGCCCGCCGCCTCGCCACCCATCACGTCCTGATCGACCATGCCCAGGCCCAACAGCACGTCCCGGAAGTTCATCCCCGCCGCGCGCACCGCCATCCGCACCTGCCCGGGCGCCAGCGGCGCGGCGGCCTCCGGGTAGGGCACCAGCGCCAGGTTCTCCAGGGTGCCCTTGCCCCGGGTGTCCAGCCGCCAGGGCTCCCCGTCCGCCGGGGGCACCAACGCCTCCCCGGCGGCGTCCCGCACCAGACGGGGTACCAACAGCCGCCCGGCCCGCAGCGCGAACTGCGGCTCACCCGAGGCGAGCGCACCGGCGAGCGCCGCCCGCGACGCCTCGTGCCCGTCCAGGTCGGCGAGCACGAACCGGTCCGGGTTCTCCGTCTGTGCCGACCGCAGCAACCCCCACACCGGCGCGTGCGCCAGATCCCGCACCGGCTCGCCACCACCGGCCGCCACCGCGCCCCGCGTCACCACCACCAGCCTGCCGGTGAACCGCTCGTCGGCCAGCCACGCCCGCGCCAGGCCCAACACCCGCTCGACCGCGTCCCCCACCGCGTCGGGCAGGCCCGCGTCGGCGACCCCCGAGCCAACGCACGTCACCAACACCGTGTCCGGCACCGCACCGGAGTCGGCCAGCGCGGCCAGATCGGCGTACGCGGCAGGCGCCGGCCCCACGGCGGGGGCCCCACCCAGCGCCAGGTCGTCCGGGCCGACCAGGGCCCACGGGGAGCCGGACTCGGACGTGTCACCTGACACACCCGGCTCCACCCAGTCCACCCACAGCGCGGCGTCCCGGTCATCGACGCCGGCCGCCCGCACCTGCTCCTCGGTCACCTCCCGGCCCACCAGCGAGGCCACCTCGGCCACCGGGGCCCCGGCCGCGTCGGCCAGCGTGAGCGCCAGACCCCCCGCGCCGTCGCCCGTCAGCCGCACCCGTAGCGCGCTGGCCCCGGACGCGTAGAGCCGCACCCCGCTCCACGCGAACGGCAGCCGCACCGGGGCGTCGGGGTCGGCGGCGCCGTGCAACGCGGCGTCCAGCAACGCCGGGTGCAGACCGAACCCGCCCGCCGACTCCCGCTGGTCATCGGGCAGCCGCACCTCGGCGAACAGGTCATCGCCCCGCCGCCACAGGGCGCGCACCCCTTGGAACACCGGCCCGTAGCCGAGCCCGCTCGCGGCCAGCCGTGGATAGAACCCCGCCAGGTCCACCGCCTCCGCACCGACCGGCGGCCACTGCGCCAGATCCCAGTCCGGCCGCCCGGCACCGGTACCGACAAAGCCGGTCGCATGCGGGGTCCACGCCGCATCGGCCTCGGCCTCCTCGGGCCGGGAGTGAATCGTCAACGGCCGCCGCCCGGAACCCTCCTCCGGCGCCCCCACGGTGAGCTGCAACCGGACAGTCTCCCCGGCGGGGACGACCAGCGGCGCCGCGAGCGTCAACTCCTCCAGTACGTCACACCCGACCTGGTCGCCCGCCCGGACGGCCAACTCCACCAGCGCCGCACCCGGCACCAACACCGTGCCCCACACCGCGTGGTCGGCCAACCACGGCTGCGACCGCACCGACACCCTGCCGACCAGCACCGTGTCACCGCCCCCACCCGCCAGCGACAACACCCCACCCAGCAACGGATGCCCCGCCGCGTCCAACCCGGCCGACCGCACATCCCCGACCGCCTCCGAGGCCGCCAACCAGTACGGCTGGCGTTGGAAGGGGTAGGTGGGAAGGTCGAGATGCCGGTGGATCGGGCCGGGGGCGGGATGGGTCCAGTTGATGGGTGTGTTGTGGGTGTGGAGGTGGGCGGCGTGGGTGAGGAGTTGGAGCCAGGTGCCGTGGTCGCGGCGCAGGGTTCCGGTGATGGTGGTGGGTTGGTTGGTTTGTTCGGTGATGTTGTGGAGTGCGGTGGTGAGGATGGGGTGGGGGCTGATTTCGATGAAGGTGGTGTGTGCGTTGTTGAGTGCGGTGGTGGTGGCGTGGGTGAGGAGGACGGGTTGGCGCAGGTTGGTGTACCAGTAGTCGGCTGTGAGTTGGGTGGTGTCGAGGGATTGGCCGGTGGTGGTGGAGTAAAAGGGGATGTCGCTCGTCGTGGGCTTCAGGCCCGCGAGTTGCTGGGTGAGCTGCGACTGGATGGTTTCGACGTGGGGTGTGTGGGAGGCGTAGTCGACGTTGATGCGTCGTGCGTGGATGTCGTGTGTTTCGCAGTGGGTGAGGAGTGTTTCGATGGCTTGGGTGTCGCCGGCGATGACGGTGGTGTGGGGTCCGTTGTGCGCGGCGATGTGGAGCTGCTCGCCCCAGGCTCCCGGGAGTTGTTGGGCCGCCTCGGCGGTCAGCGACAGTGAGGCCATGGTGCCGTGGCCGGTGAGGGTGGTGTGGATGGCTTGGCTGCGTAGGGCGGTGATGCGGGCGCCTTCGTTGAGGGTGAGGGCGCCGGCGATGACGGCTGCGGGGATTTCGCCTTGGGAGTGTCCGATGACGGCGGTGGGTTGGACGCCCAGGGACTGCCAGACTCTGGCGAGGGAGATCATGATGGCGAAGAGTGCGGGTTGGAGGATGTCGACGCGTTCGATGGGTTGGCCGCTGGTGAGCACATCCGTCAACGACCAGTCGACATAAGGGGTGAGGGCGTTCTCGCACTCGACTATCGACTGTTGGAAGACGGTCGAGGTGGCGAGGAGGTCGGTGGCCATGCCGGTCCACTGGGAGCCCTGGCCGGGGAAGACGAAGACGGGGCGGCCGTGGTTTCCCTCTCCCGTCACCACACCCGGGTGCTCCCGCCCCTCAGCCAGCGCGTCGAGGCCGGTGAGGAGTGCGGCACGGTCGGTGCCGAGGACGACGGCGCGGTGCTCGAAGGTGGAGCGTTCTGCCGTCAGGGAGTGCGCGACGGCGGCCGGCGACCACTCCGGGTGGGCCGCCACGGCGTCCCGCAGCCGGCTCGCGGTGGCGCGCAGCGCCGTGCCCGAGCGGGCGGACACCGGCCAGGCCACGGGCCGATCCGGCTCAGGAGCCTGCGCACCGGCCGGCTCCGTTGCCGGCTCCGCTTCGCGGTCCGGGGCCTGCTCCAGGATGACGTGGGCGTTGGTGCCGCTGACGCCGAACGAGGAGACGCCGGCCCGGCGCGGACGGCCGGTCTCCGGCCACTCCCGCTCTTCGGTGAGCAGGCGTACGGCGCCGCTGGCCCAGTCGACGTGGGGTGTGGGTTGGTCGACGTGCAGGGTGGGTGGCAGGACGCCGTGGCGCATGGCCTGCACCATCTTGATGACCCCGCCGACCCCGGCGGCGGCCTGGGTGTGCCCGATGTTGGACTTCAGCGAGCCCAGCCACAGTGGCCGGTCGTCCGCCCGGCCCTGGCCGTAGGTGGCCAGCAGCGCCTGGGCCTCGATCGGGTCACCCAGCGTCGTACCCGTACCGTGCGCCTCCACCGCGTCGACCAGGTCGGGGGAGAGGCCGGCCGCGTCGAGCGCCTGCCGGATGACGCGCTGTTGCGAGGGGCCGTTGGGGGCGGACAGGCCGCTGCTCGCACCATCCTGGTTGACCGACGACCCACGGAGTACGGCGAGCACCGGGCGGCCCGCCCGGCGGGCGTCAGACAGTCGCTCGATGAGCAGCATGCCCGCGCCCTCGCCCCAGGCGGTGCCGTCGGCCGAGGCCGCGAACGACTTGCAACGGCCGTCCCTGGCCAGGCCGCCCTGGCGGCTGAACTCCACGAAGGTGGTCGGCGTGGCCATCACCGTCACCCCGCCCGCCAGCGCCATGGCACAGTCACCCCGGCGTACGGCCTGTGCCGCCAGATGCAGCGCGACCAGCGATGACGAGCACGCCGTGTCCAGCGTGACCGCCGGCCCCTCCAGACCGAGCACGTAGGCGACCCGGCCCGAGGCGACGCTGGCAGCGGTGCCGCTGCCCAGGAACCCGGCGACGGACTCGTCCACCTCGTCACCCAGGCGCGTGGCGTAGTCGTGGTACATCAGCCCGGCGAAGACACCCACCCGGGAGCCGCGCAGCGTCGCCGGGACGATGCCCGCCCGCTCGAACGCCTCCCACGCGGTCTCCAGGAGCAGGCGTTGCTGCGGGTCCATCGCCAGCGCCTCGCGTGGGCTGATGTCGAAGAACGCCGGGTCGAACCCGGTCGCGCCCTCCAGGAAGCCACCCTCACACACGTACGACGTGCCGGGCCGCGCCCCGTCCGGGTCGTAGAAGTCCGCCAGCTGCCAGCCGCGCTCCGCCGGCGGTACGCCGATGGCGTCCCGGCCCGTGGACACCAGGTCCCACAGCTCCTCCGGGGTGTCGACGCCACCGGGGAACCGGCAGCTCATCCCGACGATGGCCAGTGGCTCTCGGTCGGCTTCCTCCAACTCGGCCACCCGCCGCCGGGACTCGGTGAGTTCGGCCGTGGCCCAGCGCAGATGCTCGCGAAACTTCTCTTCCTGTGACACTTTGCGCCTGCTCCTAAAGCCGGTTCGGGTTCGGGGGAGTGTCGCGGTCGGAGCCGCGCAACTGGTCGAGAGCGGCGAAGAGTTCGTCATCGCTGGCCGCCGCCAGGTCGGGCTTGTCCGTTGTCTCCCGTGGCGCGTCCGCCCAGCGGGACAGCAGGTCGCGCAGCCGGTGGGCGATCGACCCGCGCGCCTCGGCGTCGGCGGCGAACGGCGTGAGGAACGCCTCCAGGCGATCCAGTTCGGCCAGCGCCGGCGCGACCTCGGTGGTGTCCTGCCGCGCGCCCAGCTCGGCACACAGATGGGCGGCCAGCGCGGTGGCGTTGGGGTGGTCGTAGATCAGCGTGCTGGGCAGCTCCACGCCGGTCTCCTCGTGCAGCGCCGCCTGGAGATCGAGGCTGGCCAGGGAGTCGAAGCCCAGGTCGACGAAGCCGAGGTCCGGGTCGATCCCGCCTTCCGACGCCTCGCCGAGTGCCACCGCCGCCTGGGTGAGCACCAGGCTGGTCAGGGCCCGTAGCCGCTCCTGCTCAGGCATGGCCCGCAACCGGTGCCCGGCGGGATGCGCGGCGCCGGCCACGAGTGGCGCGGGTTCGGCGTCCCCAGCCGGTAGGGCTGTCGCGGTGGGTGGCGCGGTGGAGTCGGAGGGGGCCGCACCCGAAGTGGCCGGGCGGTCGACGGCCGGGCTGGTGGTGGTCGGGCCGAAGGTGGTCGGGTCGGTCGCCACGGGTGGTGTGAACGACGCGGCCAGCTCGGCCAGCAGCGGCGCGATCCGGCGGCTCGCGCCGCGCTCCCGAAGTCGCTCGCCGTCCAGGCGCAGCGGGACCAGCACCGGCTCGTCGCTCACTCGCCGGGCCCGGTCGAAGAGGTCGAGCGCGTCCGCGGTGGCCAGGGCCCGGACCCCGTCGCGGCCCATGCGCTCCAGTTCGCGCTGGGTCAACCCGCCGGTCAGCTCGCTGCGCTCAGCCCACAGGCCCCAGGCCAGGGACAGGCCCGGCAGGCCCTGGGCGCGGCGGTGTCGGGCGAGGGCGTCCAGGCAGGCGTTGGCCGCCGCGTAACCCGCCTGGCCCGCTGGCCCGAAGAGTCCGGAGGCGGAGGAGAACAGCACGAACTCGCGCAGGTCCAGATCGGCCGTCAGCTCGTGCAGATGCCAGGCCGCGTCCAGCTTGGGCCGCGCCACCGCCGCGAACCGCTCCGGTGTCAGCGTCGCCACCAAGCCGTCGTCGACGACGCCGGCCGCGTGCACCACGCCCGTCAGCTGCTGCCCGGCGGGCATCGCGCCCACCACGGCGGCCAGGGCGTCCCGGTCGGCCACGTCACACGCGGCGAACGCGACCTCCGCTCCCAGCGCGACCAACTCGGCCGCCAGGGCCGGCGCCCCGGGTGCCCGCTCCCCGCGCCGGCTGACCAGCAACAGCCGGCGTGCGCCCTGTGCCGCCAGCCGCCGGGCGACCAGCCCGCCGAGCGTGCCCGTGCCGCCCGTGACCAGCACCGTGCCGTGGGCCGAGCCGGGGAGTTCCCCGGTGTCCGCCGTCGGCACCGGAGTCAGCCGGGGCACCAGTGACCGACCGTCGCGCAGAGCCATCTCCGGCTCCGTGTCCAGCGACGCGAGCGCGGGCGCGGCAACCCCGGGGGCCGCACCGGCCAGCGTCAGCAGGCCGAACCGGTGCGGGTGCTCCGCCCGCACACCGCGTAGCAGCCCCTGGACCGCGGCGCCCACCAGAGCGCGGCCCGCCGCCGCCACACCGGTCCGCTCCTCGACGACCGCGACCAGCCGCGAGGCGGCGAGCCCCGGCGCGGCCACCCAGGCCCGCGCCAGGTCGAGCAGCTCACCCACCGTGGCGCGGACCGCGTCCGGCAGCCTGGCGGACTCCGCGCCCGGCGGCACGGGCACCGGCCACAGCACGACCTCGGGCGGCGGCGCGCCGGCGGCCACCGCCGCGACCAGCGCCGGCAGGTTCGGGTAGGCCGCGTCCACGGCCAGCGGCAGCGCGTCCGCGGCGCCGAGCACCGCGAGCGGGCCGGCCGCCCGCCCGGCCGGGGCGGCCGGCACCCAGTGCGTACGCGACAGCGACCCCGACGCGGCGGGCAGCGGGGCCCGCAGCGGCCGGGACTCCAGCCGGGCGACGGACAGCACCGGGGCGCCGCTGGCGTCGGTGGCTGTCACCCGCACCGCGTGCGGGCCCTCGGGGGTGATCCGCGCGCGGAGGGTGTCGGCCCCGGTGGCGTGCACCCGCACCCCGTGCCAGGCGTACGGGACCAGCCGCTCCGTGGCCTCGGCGGGCGCCGTGGCGAGCACGGCCCGCAACGCGGCGTCGAGCAGCGCCGGATGCACCCCGAACCGCCCGGCCCGCGCCTGAACGGCGGCCGGCAGGGCCGCCTCGGCGAACACCTCGTCGCCGCGCCGCCACACGGCCCGCAGCCCGTCGAACGCCGGCCCGGCGCCGATACCCAGCCGCGCCGTGCGCTCCGCGAACCCCTCAAGGCTCACCGGCTCGGCACCGCGCGGCGGCCACTCGGCCACGTCGAGGGCCGCGCCCACCGAGCCGGAGGCGGGAGCCAGTGTCCCCACCGCGTGCCGGGTCCACCGGCCGTCCGCGTCGGCCGACGGGCGCGCGGAGAGTTCGAACGCGCGCCGGCCCGTGGCGTCCGAGGCCCCCACCAGCAGGCGCAGGGCGCTGCCCTCCGTCGGGCCGGCGTCCGGGCCGGGCAGCTCCAGCGGGGCGACCAACGTCAGCTCCGCGAGCTGCCCGCACCCGGCCCGCTCACCCGCCCAGCACGCCAGCTCGACCACCGCGGTGCCGGGCAGCACCACCCGGCCAAGGACCCGGTGGTCGGCGAGCCACGGGTGGGACCGCGCGGACAGCCGTCCGGTGTACAGCACCCCGTCCCCGTCCGGCAGCGGCACCGCAGCGTCGAGCAGCGGGTGGCCGGCCGGGGCCAGCCCGGCCGCCGTCACGTCGACGTCCTCGGGGCCGTCGTCCAACCAGTAGCGCCGGCGGCGAAAAGCGTAGGTGGGCAGCTCGACCTCGGGCGTCCCGCTCGGGAACGCCGCCGACCAGTCCACCGTCAACCGGTGGGCGTGCAGTGCGGCCAGTGTGGCCGGCAGCCCGTCGGCACCGCTGGCCCCACCGGTGGGCGAGGCGACCACCCGGACACCATCGCCGGCCACGGCGGCCAGCGCCGGCGCGACCGCATCCCGCTCGCTGACCTCCACGAACAGCGTGTGGCCGCGCGCGAGCGCCTCGCGTACGGCGTCCGTCGGGTCCTCTGGCGCCGCCTGGAAGGGCACTCGGGCCCCCGCCGGGTCAACCGGCGTGGGGGCCGCCGAGGTCACCGCGCGGGCACCCTCCTTCAACGACAGCGCGCCCGCCACACACGCCCCGGCGACCGTGGCGGCACCCACGCCGATGACAGCCGCGGGCCGCACGCCGTACTCCTCCCACAGCCCGGCCAGCGCCACCACGACCGCCCACCGCACCGCCCCGTCCACGACCCGCGCGTTCCGTGTCGTCGTCTCGGGCCGCTCGCCGCGCAGCGCGTCCCGTACCGACCAGTCAGCGAAGCCGCTCAGCGCCTCGTCACACTCGCCCAGGCGCCGGGCGAACGCGGGCGAGGTGTCGGCCAGCCGGGCGGCCCAGTCCAGCCGCGCGGGGGCGGCCAGGACGAACACGGCCCGCTCGCCGGCGCGGACACTCCCACGCGTCACACCCGGCGCGTCACGGTCCGCCGCGAGCGATCGCACCCCCGCCACCAGCGCGTCACGGTCCGCGCCCCACACCACGGCCCGGTGGTCGAAGGTCGAACGGGTACGCGCCAGCGCCGCGCCCACCTCCACGGCGGTCAACTCGGGGCGCTCCGCCACGTACGCGGCCAGCCGCTCGGCCTGGGCGCGCAGCGCCGTGGCGCCGCGCCCGGAGAGCACCCACGGCACGCCACCCGACAACGGCGCGAGCGGACCCGGCCCGGACGCGCCGCCACCGCCCCCAACCGCCACCGTCCCGGGCTCGGGCCGCGGATCGGGGGAGTGCTCCAGGATGACGTGCGCGTTGGTGCCACTGACCCCGAACGAGGACACCCCCGCCCGGCGCGGGCGGCCCGTCTCCGGCCACGCCCGCCGCTCGGTCAACAGCCGCACGGCACCGGCCGACCAGTCCACGTGCGGGTTCGGCGCGTCGACGTGCAGGGTGCGCGGCAGCACACCGTGTCGCAACGCGAGCACCGTCTTGATCAACCCGGCGACCCCGGCGGCGGCCTGCGCGTGCCCGATGTTGGACTTCACCGAACCCAGCCACAACGGCCGGTCCGCCGGCCGGTCCTGACCGTAGGTGGCCAGCAGCGCCTGCGCCTCGATCGGGTCACCCAGGGTGGTGCCCGTGCCGTGCGCCTCGACGGCGTCCACCTCGGAGGCGGCCAGCCCCGCCCCGGCCAGCGCCTGCTGGATCACCCGCTGCTGCGCCGGGCCGCTCGGCGCGGTGAGCCCGCTGCTGGCGCCGTCCTGGTTGACGGCGCTGCCCCGGATCACCGCGAGGACGCGCCGCCCGGCACGCCGCGCGTCCGACAGCCGCTCCAGCAGGAGCATGCCCACACCCTCACCCAGCGCCGTGCCGTCGGCCCCGGCCGCGAACGCCTTGCAGCGCGCGTCACCCGCGAGCCCACGCTGCCGGCTGAACTCCACCAGCGCCATCGGCGAGGCCATCACCGTCACCCCACCGGCCAGCGCCAGCGCACAGTCACCCGAGCGCAGCGCCCGCGCCGCCTGGTGCACGGCGACCAGCGACGACGAGCAGGCCGTGTCCAGACTGATCGCCGGCCCCCGCAACCCGAGCGCGTACGCCACCCGACCGGATGCCACGCTGCCCGTACTGCCGTTCCCCAGATAGCCCTCGAACTCGCCGGGCGCGTGCCGCAGCCGTGCCGCGTAGTCCTGGTAGATGACCCCGGCGAACACCCCGGTGTGGCTGCCGCGCAACGCCACCGGGTCGATGCCGGCCCGCTCGACCGCCTCCCACGAGGTCTCCAACAGCAGCCGCTGCTGCGGGTCGGTGGCCAGCGCCTCGCGGGCGCTCATCCCGAAGAACCCCGGGTCGAAGGAGGCCGCGTCATGCAGGAAGCCACCCTCGCGCACGGAGACGCCGCCGTGCCGGGCCGGGTCCGGGTCGTACAGGTCAGGGTCCCAGCCCCGGTCCGTCGGGAACGCCGAGATCGCGTCCCGCTCGTCCGTGACCACCCGCCACAGATCCTCGGGCGAGGCCACGTCGCCGGGAAAGCGGCAGGCCATGCCCACGATCGCGATCGGCTCGCTGTCGGCCTCCTCGACCTCCCGCAGCCGCTGCCGGGTCCGGCGCAGGTCCGAGGTGAGCCGCTTGAGGGTGTCGAGAACCTTCTTGTCGCTCGTCATGCTGGTGTGCGTCTCCCCCGCGAGGTGATGGGTCCCGTCGTTCACGTCAGCCGCGCAGTTCGTCGTCGACGATGTCCAGGAGCTCGTCCAGTGACACCTCACCGAACTCGTCACCCTCCTCGGCGGGCCGCTCCCCGCCGGGCCCACCCCGCTCCCCGCCCGCGTCCACCACGTCAGCCAGCAACGCGCGCAGCCGCCCGGCCAGTTGCTCCCGCGCCGGTTCGTCCGCCGCCACCGCCGACAGGTCCGCCGCCATCCCGTCGAGCCGGGCCAGCACCCCACCCAGGTCCGGGCGTTCCCGCTCGCGCAGCAGTTCCCCGAGGCGGGACGCCACCTCCGCCGGCGTGGGGTGGTCGAAGACGAGCGTGGCGGGCAGCCGCAGACCGGTGGCCGTGGCCAGCCGGTTACGCAGTTCCACCGCTCGCAGCGAGTCGTAACCCGCGTCGAGGAAACCACGCTCGTCGCTGATGGCGTCGGCCGTCGCGTACCCCAGGACCAACGCCGCCTGGCTACGCACCAACTCGCGCAGCGCGTGCGCCCGCTCGGCCGGCGGTAGCGCGGCGAACGCCTGGACGCCCTCCGGTTCCGGCGCGCTGTCCGACACGACCGCCGCCGCACCGCCGGCCACCGCACGGGGCGGCGCGGTAGCGCCCAACAGGGCGCGCAGCAGCGCCGGCCGTGGACCGGTGCGAGCACGCAGCGCCGCCAGGTCGAGCCGCACCGGAAGCACCAGAGGCCGGTCCTGTCCGAGCGCCAGATCGAACAGCGCCAGCCCGTCCGCCGAGGACAGCGGCAGCACACCGGCCCGCCGCGCCAGGTCACCCTGATCCAGCCCGCCGGTCATCTCGCTGGCCTGCTCCCACAGCCCCCACGCCATCGACACCGCCGGCAACCCGAGCCCCGCGCGGTAGTCCGCCAGGGCGTCCAGATAGCCGTTGGCCGCCGCGTAGTTGGCCTGCCCCGCGTTGCCCAGCACACCCCCGGCCGCCGAGAACAGGACGAAGAAGTCGAGGTGGTGGTGTTGGGTGAGTTGGTGGAGGTGCCAGGCGGTGTGGGTTTTGGGTTGGAGGACGGTGTGGGTGTGTTGGGGTGTGAGGTTGGTGAGGAGGGCGTCGTTGAGTACGCCGGCGGTGTGGATGATGCCGGTGAGGGGGTGTTGGGGTGGGATGGATGCTAGGGCGGTGGTGAGTTGGTGGGGGTTGCTGGTGTCGCAGGCGGTGATGGTGGTGGTGGCGCCGAGTTGGGTGAGTTCGTGGTGGAGTTGGGTGGCGTTGGGTGCTTGTGGTCCGCGTCGGGAGAGGAGGAGGAGGTGGCGTACGTGGTGGTGGGTGACCAGGTGGCGGGCGATGAGGGCGCCCAGGACGCCGGTACCACCGGTGACCACCACCGTCCCCTCGGGCCGCGCCACCGGGGCCCGCTCCGTGACCGAGGGGCGACTCCGCTCCAACCGGGGCACCCACACCCGCCCGCCCCGTACGGCGTACTGCGGCTCGGCCCCGGCCAGGACCTCGGCCAGCGCCCGCCCCGAGTCGGCGTGCGCGTCCAGGTCCACCAGCGTGAACCGGTCGGGATGCTCGGCCTGCGCCGACCGCACCGCACCCCACACGGAGGCCCCCGCCAGATCCGACACGCTCCCCGTCGCCCCGTCGCCGTCCGACACCGCCACGGCCCCGCGGGTCACCAGGACCAGCCGCGCCTGACCGAACCGGCCCTCCTCCGCGACCCACTCCCGCAGCAGGTCGAGCACACCCACCACCGCCTCGCCGGCCGCGTCCGCCGAACGACGCTCCGCGTCAGCCGGCGACGACCACGGGGCGACCACGACGCGCGGCGCGTCCGTCGCGCCCCCGGCCACGGCCTGGGCGAGCTCCGCCAGCGTCGGGTGGGCCGTCACCACACCTCCGGCCGCCACCAGCGACGCGCCGACCCCGAGACCGTCGACCCCCACCACGGCGCAGTGCGCCCCCCGCTCCGCCGGCTGACCGGCGGGCACCGCGTGCCACGCCAACCGGAACAGCGAGTCTGTCAAGGCCGTCCGACCCGAGACGGCCAACTGCCGCTGATCGACCGGGCGTACCGCGAGCGTGTCGACCGTGACCACCGGCACGCCACGCCCGTCGGCCACCGCGAGGGACATCGTGTCCGCCCCGGTCGGCGTCAGGCGTACGCGCAACTCGGTGGCGCCCGTGGCGTGCAGCGTCACCCCACTGAAGGAGAACGGCAGCACCACCCGCTCCACGCCGTCCAGCATCGTCGCGTGCAGGGCCGCGTCCAACAGGGCGGGGTGCAGGTCGAACCGGTCGGCGTCGGCCCGTTGCGGCTGAGGTAGCCGCACCTCGGCGAACACCTCCACGCCCCGCCGCCAGGCGGCACGCAGCCCCTGGAACGCCGGCCCGTACACCAACCCGTCCTCCGCCAGCCGTGGATAGATCCCTTCGACCGACACCGGCTCCGCCCCCTCCGGCGGCCACGTCACCCCCACGCCCCCACCCGGCACTCCCGCCTCCGCGACCGCCGACAGCGACCCCGTCGCGTGACACGTCCACTCCACCTCGTCGCCCTGAGACACCCGAGGGGCTGAATGGATGGTGAGGGGGTGTTGTCCGTTGGTGTTGGGGTTGGCGATGTGGATTTGGATGTGTCGGGGTTGGTGGGGTGTGAGGGTGAGTGGTGTGTGGAGGGTGAGTTCGTTGATGTGGTGGAGTCCGGTGTGGTGGGTGGTGTGGAGGGTGAGTTCGAGGAGTGCGGTGCCGGGGAGGAGTGGGGTGTTCCAGAGTGCGTGGTCGGTGAGCCAGGGATAGGTGTCGGTGGAGATCTCCCCGGTATAGACCACACCCTGACCAGCGGCGAGCGCGGTACGGGTGAACAGGAACGGATGATCGGCGGGGTGGGCGTCGTGGTGCGTGGTGGTAGGCGTGGCAAGCCAGTAGTGCTGGCGTTGGAAGGGGTAGGTGGGGAGGTCGAGGTGTGGTGGGTTTGCGGGGAGGAGGGTGTTCCAGTTGATGGGTGTGTTGTGGGTGTGGAGGTGGGCGGCGTGGGTGAGGAGTTGGGTCCAGGTGCCGTGGTCGCGGCGGAGGGTTCCGGTGATGGTGGTGGGTTGGTTGGTTTGTTCGGTGATGTTGTGGAGTGCGGTGGTGAGGATGGGGTGGGGGCTGATTTCGATGAAGGTGGTGTGTGTGTTGTCCAGTGCGGTGGTGGTGGCGTGGGTGAGGAGGACGGGTTGGCGCAGGTTGGTGTACCAGTAGTGGGCGGTGAGTTGGGTGGTGTCGAGGGATTGGCCGGTGGTGGTGGAGTAGAAGGGGATGTGGCTTGGGGTGGGTTTGAGGCCCGCGAGTTGCTGGGTGAGCTGTGACTGGATGGTTTCGACGTGGGGTGTGTGGGAGGCGTAGTCGACGTTGATGCGTCGTGCGTGGATGTCGTGTGTTTCGCAGTGGGTGAGGAGTGTTTCGATGGCTTGGGTGTCGCCGGCGATGACGGTGTTATGAGGTCCGTTGTGCGCGGCGATGTGAAGCTGCTCGCCCCAGGGGCCGGGGAGTTGTTGGGCCGCCTCGGGTGTGAGGGTGAGTGAGGCCATGGCTCCACGCCCGGTGAGGGTGGTGTGGATGGCCTGACTGCGCAGGGCGGTGACCCGAGCCCCTTCGTTGAGGGTGAGGGCGCCGGCGATGACGGCTGCGGGGATTTCGCCTTGGGAGTGTCCGATGACGGCGGTGGGTTGGACGCCCAGTGACTGCCACACCCTGGCCAGGGAGACCATGACGGCGAAGAGTGCGGGTTGGAGGATGTCGACGCGTTCGATGGGTTGGCCGCTGGTGAGGACGTCGGTCAACGACCAGTCGACGTAGGGGGTGAGGGCGTTCTCGCACTCGACTATCGACTGTTGGAAGACGGTTGAGGTGGCGAGGAGGTCGGTGGCCATGCCGGTCCATTGGGAGCCTTGGCCGGGGAAGACGAAGACAGGCTTGGTGTGGTTGGCGTTGCCGGTGATGACGCTGGGGTGTTCGTCACCCTTGGCTAGGGCGTGGAGGGCGTCGAGTAGGTGGTCACGGTCTGGGGCCAGGAGGACGGCGCGGTGTTCGAGGGTGGCTCGCGCGGTCAGCAGGGTGTGGGCGATGGCGTTCGGATCGGCGTCGGGGTGTTCCTGGATGTACGTGGCGAGCTGGGCGGCCTGGGCGCGGAGGGCCCGCGGGTCGCGGGCCGAGAGCACGACCGGCACGACACCCACCTCGCCTGGTGCGCTCAGGGTGTCTGGTCCCGTCTCCGTGTCGGTGGTCTCCGACGCGGGCTCCGGGACCAGGTCCGGGGCCTCTTCCAGGATGACGTGGGCGTTGGTGCCGCTGATGCCGAAGGCGGAGACGGCGGCCCGGCGCGGCCCAGTCTCGCCGCGTACCCAGGCACGCTCCTCCGTGAGCAACTCGACCGCGCCGGCCGCCCAGTCGACGTGCGTGGTGGGCTTGGACACATGCAGGGTGCGGGGGAGTACGCCGTGACGTAGCGCCTGCACCATCTTGATGACTCCGGCGACGCCGGCGGCGGACTGGGTGTGACCGATGTTCGACTTGATGGATCCCAGCCACAGCGGCCGGTCAGCGGGCCGGTTCTGGCCGTACGTGGCGAGCAGGGCCTGCGCTTCGATGGGATCGCCGAGGCGGGTGCCGGTGCCGTGCGCCTCCACCGCGTCCACGTCGTCGGGTGCTAGGCGCGCGTCGGCCAGCGCCGCGCGGATGACGCGTTGTTGCGAGGGGCCGTTGGGGGCGGCGATGCCGTTGGAGGCACCGTCCTGGTTGGTCGCGGAACCCCGGATGACGGCGAGCACTCGGTGCCCGTTGCGCCGCGCGTCCGAGAGGCGTTCGAGCAGCACCATGCCGGCGCCCTCGGACAGGCCGAAGCCGTCGGCCTCCTCGGAGAACGCCATGCAGCGGCCGTTCTCGGACAGCGCGCCCATCCGGTTGAAGCCGATGAACACGTCCGGCGTGGGCATCACGACCGCGCCGCCCGCGAGCGCCATCGTGCACTCTCCCGTACGCAGCGCCTGGGTGGCCAGATGTAGCGCGACCAGCGACGACGAGCATGCGGTGTCCACGGTGACGGCCGGACCCTCCAGCCCGTACGTGTAGGCCAGGCGGCCCGAGATGACGCTGGTGATGCCGCCGGTGATGACGTAGTCCTGGACAGCGGGTGGCGCATCGGCCGATCGGGGGCCGTACGCGTGCGACATGGCTCCGATGAAGGAGCCGGTACGGCTGCCGCGCAGCGTCGCCGGGTCGATGCCGGCGTGCTCGAACGTCTCCCAGGAGGTTTCGAGGACCAGCCGCTGTTGCGGGTCCATGGCCAGCGCCTCGCGCGGGCCGATGCCGAAGAACGCCGCGTCGAACCCGGCGACGTCCCGCAGGAAGCCACCCTCCCGGGTACGTCGACGGCCGGTGCCCTCGTTGGCTGTGCCCGCGTCGCCGCTGCCGAAGGCTTCGGTCAGATCCCAGCCACGGTTGGTGGGCGGCGGCGAGATGGCGTCCCCACCGTCGCTGATCAACCGCCACAGGTCGTCGGGGCTGGCGACATCGCCGGGAAAGCGGCAGGCCATGGCGATGATGGCGATCGGGTCGTCATCGGTGTCCGCCACAGTGGCCACCGGCGGCACACCCTGGTCGGCCACGGGCACCACCGGGGTGGTCTCCACCAGCAGCTCACGCAGATGGGCCGCCAGCGCGAAGGGCGTCGGATAGTCGAAGACCAGGGTGGCCGGCAGCCGGAGCCCCGTCGCCTCCGCGAGCCGGTTACGCAGCGCCACCGACGTCAGGGAGTCGAACCCCGCGTCCTTGAACGCCCGGTCCGGACGGGCGGACTCCGCCGAGCCGAGCCCCAGCACCACCACCGCATGCCGGGTGATCAGCTCGGTCAGCGTCGTCTCCTGGTCCGCCACGGGCTGCGCGGCCAGCTGGTCGCGCAGCCGCGCGGTGACACCGCTCCCGGCCGCGTCATCCTCGGCCGCCGGCCGGTCCAGCAGCCGCCGGGCCGCCGGCAACTCGTCGAGCAACCGACTCGCGCGCATCGAGGTGAACAGGGGCACGAAGCGACCCCAGTCGATGTCGGCCACGGCCACCAGCGTGTCGTCGTGGTCCAGCGACTGCTGGAGCGCGGCGACGGCCAACTCGGCCGGCATCAGCGGCAGCCCCTGGCGACGCACCCGCTCCCGGGTCTCCTGGACGTCCACCCCGTCGAGGTTCCGCCAGGTGTGTACGGCGTCCTCCCACACCCCCCAGGCCACCGACGTCATCGGCACTCCACGGGCCCGACCCTGCTCCGCCAGCGCGTCGAGGGCCGCGTTCGCCGCCGCGTACGCCGCGTGGTCACCACTGCCCCAGAAGCCGGCGATGGAAGAGAAGAGAACGAACGCGTCCAACTCCTCGGGATCGAGCAACTCCGCCAGCCGCACCGCACCGTTGACCTTGGCGGCCAACACCGAGTCCAGGCTCGGCAACGTCGTCTCACCCACCGGTGCCAACTCGATGAACGCGGCCGCGTGCAGCACGGTACGTACCGTGTGCCCCTCCGTTCGCAGCCGGTCGAGCAGACTCGCCACCGCGTCGTCGTCGGCCACGTCGCACGCCGCGACGGTCACCGCCACGCCACGCCGTTCGAGGTCGCTCACCCACTCCGTGGCGCCGGGCGCGGCCGGTCCCGACCGGCTGACCAACACCAGGTGCTCAGCCCCCTGGGCGACCAGCCAGTCTGCCAAGCGTGGCGCGAGGCTCCCGGTGCCACCCGTGACCAGTACCGTGCCGCGAGGCCGCCACCGGCGGGCCGGCCGCCCGCCGCCCGCCGCGCTCACCATCCGCCGTGCGAGCAACCCGGCCGAACGCACCGCCACCTGGTCCTCGCCCGTCGCACCGGACAGCACCTGCCGCAGCAGCGCGCCCGACCGCGCGTCCAGGCTCGCCGGCAGATCAACCAACCCGCCCCACAACGCCGGATGCTCCAGGGCGACCACCCGGCCAAGTCCCCAGACCTGTGCCTGTACCGGATCGGCCGGAGCGTCCGACGGGCCCGTGGACACCGCACCTCGGGTGACACTCCACAGCGGCGCCCGCGACCCGAGATCGCTCAGGGCCTGAACCAGGGTCAGCGTCAGAGCCACCCCCGTCGCCAGCGCGCCGTACCGTGAGTGCGCACGCGTGTCCAACCCCACGAAGGACAGCACACCCGCCGTCTCGGCTTCCCCTTCCGCGCCCCCCGCCTCGGCGAGTACGTCCCGCAGCCGGGCCCCCAGCGCCTCGCGGTCGGCGTCCGACTCGGTCAACTCCACCGGTACGACGCGGACGCCGTGGCCACCGAGCACACGCAGCGCCTCCGCGACCCACGGGTCCGTGTCCTGCCCGTCGGCGAGCACCACGAGCCAGGTCCCGGACAGCGGCGCGGAGGACACCCGCCCCACCGGCTTCCAGGCGATCCGGTAACGCCACCCGTCGACCGCGTCGCGATCACGGTGCTGCCTGCGCCAGGCCGACAACGTCGGCAACAGCGCGGACAGCGACGAACGTCCGTCCTCGTCCTCGATCTGAAGCGTCTCCGTCAGCGCGCCGACATCACCACCCTCCACCGCGGCCCAGAACCCCGCGTCGGCCTCGTCTCCCGGAACCTGGCCACCCCCCACGCCATCGGCTGCCTCGTCATAGATCCAGAGGTGCTGGCGTTGGAAGGGGTAGGTGGGGAGGTCGAGTCGCGGCGCACGAGTGGGGAGGAGGGTGTGCCAGTTGATGGGTGTGTTGTGGGTGTGGAGGTGGGCGGCGTGGGTGAGGAGTTGGGTCCAGGTGCCGTGGTCGCGTCGGAGGGTTCCGGTGATGGTGGCGGGTTCGGTGGGTTCGGCGCTGGTGGCGGCTTGTTCGGTGATGTTGTGGAGTGCGGTGGTGAGGATGGGGTGGGGGCTGATTTCGATGAAGGTGGTGTGTGCGTTGTCCAGTGCGGTGGTGGTGGCGTGGGTGAGGAGGACGGGTTGGCGCAGGTTGGTGTACCAGTAGTCGGCGGTGAGTTGGGTGGTGTCGAGGGATTGGCCGGTGGTGGTGGAGTAAAAGGGGATGTCGCTGTTGCGCGGCTTCAGGTCGGCGAGTACGTCGATGAGCTGTGACTGGATGGTTTCGACGTGGGGTGTGTGGGAGGCGTAGTCGACGTTGATGCGTCGTGCGTGGATGTCGTGTGTTTCGCAGTGGGTGAGGAGTGTTTCGATGGCTTGGGTGTCGCCGGCGATGACGGTGTTATGAGGTCCGTTGTGCGCGGCGATGTGAAGCTGCTCGCCCCACGCCCCTGGGAGTTGTTGGGCGGCTTCAGGTGTGAGGGTGAGGGAGGCCATGGCGCCGTGCCCGGTGAGGGTGGTGTGGATGGCCTGACTACGCAGGGCCGTGACCCGAGCCCCTTCGTTGAGAGTGAGGGCGCCGGCGATGACGGCTGCGGGGATTTCGCCTTGGGAGTGTCCGATGACGGCGGTGGGTTGGACGCCCAGGGACTGCCACACCCTGGCCAGGGAGACCATGACGGCGAAGAGTGCGGGTTGGACGATGTCCACGCGTTCGATGGGTTGGCCGCTGGTGAGGACATCCGTCAACGACCAGTCGACATAAGGGGCCAGGGCGTTCTCGCACTCGACTATCGACTGTTGGAAGACGGTCGAGGTGGCGAGGAGGTCGGTGGCCATGCCGGTCCATTGGGAGCCTTGGCCGGGGAAGACGAAGACAGGCTTGGTGTGGTTGGCGTTACCGGTGATGACGCCGGGGTGTTCGTCACCCTTGGCCAGGGCCTGCAGCGCGTCGAGCAGATGGTCACGGTCTGGGGCCAGGAGGACAGCGCGGTGTTCGAGGGTGGCTCGCGCGGTCAGCAGGGTGTGGGCGACGGCGTACGGATCGGCATCGGGGCGTTCCTCGATGTACGCGGCCAGCCGGGCGGCCTGGGCGCGGAGGGCCTGCGGGTCGCGGGCCGAGAGGACGACCGGCACGACACCCGTATCGACGGTCGGGCCCCCGTCCTCCGGGACGACCTCCTGCTGGGGGGCCTCTTCCAGGATGACGTGGGCGTTGGTGCCGCTGATGCCGAACGAGGAGACGGCGGCCCGACGCGGGCGCCCCGTCTCGGGCCACTCCCGCTCTTCGGTGAGCAGCCGTACGGTACCGGCCTCCCAGTCGACGTGCGGCGTGGGCTCGTCCACGTGCAGCGTGCGTGGCAGCACGCCGTGGCGCATGGCCTGCACCATCTTGATGACCCCGCCAACACCGGCGGCGGCCTGGGTGTGACCGACGTTGGACTTCAACGAGCCCAGCCACAGCGGCCGGTCGGCGGGCCGTCCCACACCGTAGGTGGCCAGCAGCGCCTGCGCCTCGATCGGGTCACCCAGGGTGGTGCCGGTCCCGTGCGCCTCCACCACGTCCACGTCCACCGAGGCCAGCCGGGCGTTGCCCAGGGCCTGGGTGATGGCCCGTTCCTGTGCCGGGCCGTTGGGCGCCGAGAAGCCGCTGCTGCTGCCGTCCTGGTTGATGGCTGAGCCGCGCAGTACGGCCAGTACCTGGTGACCCTTGCGCTGGGCGTCGGAGAGGCGTTCCAGGACGAGGACGCCGACACCCTCGCCCCAGCCGGTGCCGTCGGCGGACGCGGCGAACGCCTTGCAGCGGCCGTCGGGGGAGAGCCCGCGCTGTCGGCTGAACTCCACGAACCCGACCGGCGTGGTCATCACCGTGACGCCGCCGACCAGGGCCATCGAGCACTCGCCGGACCGGAGCGACTGGCCCGCCAGGTGCAGCGCGACCAGCGACGACGAGCACGCCGTGTCCACCGTGACGGCCGGTCCCTCAAGGCCCAGGGTGTAGGCGATGCGGCCCGAGACCACACTGCCCAGGCTGCCTGTCATCAGGTAGCCCTCAAGGTCGTCGGGTGTCTCGTGCAGCGGGGCGGCGTAGTCCTGGTGCATCACACCGGCGAACACACCCGTACGGCTGCCCTGGACCGAGGTGGGGTCGAGCCCGGCGCGTTCGAGTGCCTCCCACGCGACCTCCAGCAGGATGCGCTGCTGTGGGTGCATGGCGGTCGCCTCGCGCGGGCTGATCCCGAAGAACTCCGGGTCGAAGTCGGCGGCGCCGCTCAGAAAGCCCCCGGAACGGGTGTAGCTCTTGCCGACGGCGTCCGGGTCCGGGTCGTAGAGTTCGGCGACGTCCCAGCCACGGTCCTCGGGGAATCCGGAGATCGCGTCACTCCCGCTCGCCACCAGCTCCCACAGCTCCTCCGGTGAGCTCACACCCCCGGGGTAGCGGCAGGCCATGCCGACGATGGCGATCGGCTCGGAGGCCGCTGTGGTCAGCGCGTGGTTGCGCTGCCGCAGGGACTCGACCTCCTTGAGGGAGGCCCGCAGCGCCTTGACGACTTCTTCGCTCGATGCGGTCATCGATAACTCCGAACCTCGTGGAATGAACGATCAGTTGTCACCGAGGGCCACCCGGATGAGGTCGTCCAGGTTCATCGCGTCCAGCGCGCTGCCCTGCTCCTCCGCCACGGGCGCCGCACCCTGTGCGCCGTCGGCGTCGGCGAGCCCCAGCAGGGTCCGTACCAGCCCTGCCTCCTGGAACCGGGCCAGCGGAATCGCCGCCAACGCCCGACGGAACTCCGCCTCGTCCGGTTGCTCGTCGGCCTCGACCGGGTCGGGTCCACCGTCGCCGGGACGCGCGTCGTCGCCGGGGAAGAGCTCGGCGGCCAGGAAGCGCCCGGTGGCGAGGGGGGTGGGGTGGTTGAAGATGAGAGTGGCGGGCAGCTGTCGCCCGACCTCGGCGCCGAGCCGGTTACGCAGGTCGAGCGCGGTCAGCGAGTCGACACCCAGATCGAGGAAGCCACGTCCGGGGTCGATCGCGGCCACCGTGGCATGCCCCAGCACGGTCGCCACCTGGCTCCGTACCAGGTCGACCAGCGCCTGGCGGCGCTCGTCGGGCGCCAGCCCGGCGAGCCGCTCCCCGACCGTGGCCGCCTGGGCCCGCCCGGCCGTCGGCAACGGCGCCGCGGTCGCGACGCGCACCAGCTGCCTCAGCAGGGCCGGTACTTCGGGCTGGGCGCGCAGGGTGGCGAAGTCCAGGATGGCGGGCACCAGCGCGGCCCGCCCGCTCTCCGACCCGCCGGCGGCCGTCGGTTCGGCCGCGGCCCGCGCGTCCGCCTCGGCCCGCACCGCCAGGTCGAACAACGCGAGCCCCCGCTCGGACGGCATGGGCGCCAGGCCCGTACGACCCAACCGCCGCAGGTCGGCCTCGGCGAGATGGCCGGTCATCCCACCCGCCTCGGCCCACAGTCCCCAGGCGAGCGCCAGAGCGGGCAACCCGGCCGCGCGACGGTGATACGCCAGGGCGTCCAGAAACGCGTTGGCCGCCGCGTAGCTCGCCTGCCCCGCCTGGCCGAGCGTGCCCGCAGCCGACGAGAAGAGCACGAAGGCCCGCAGGTCGTACGAGCGCGTCAGCTCGTGCAGGTTCCACGCCGCGTCGACCTTCGGCCGCAACACCGTCGCGACGCGCTCCGGCGTCAACGAGGCGACCACCCCGTCGTCCAACACCCCGGCCGTGTGCACCACACCGGTCAGCGGATGCGCGGCGGGCACAGCCTCCAGAGCGGCGGCGAGCGCCGTACGGTCCGCGACGTCGCAGGCGACCACCGTCACCCGCGCCCCCAGCTCCGCCAACTCCGCGCGCAGCCGCTCCACCCCTTCGGCGGCCGGTCCGCGACGGCTGAGCAGCAGCAGGCTCCGTACGCCGTACGCCGTGACCAGATGGCGGGCCAGCAGCGAGCCGAGCAGACCGGTACCGCCGGTGATCAGCACCGTCCCCGTGCCGTCGAACGGGCTCACCCCGCCCCCGGCCGTGGGGGCCACCCTGGTCAGACGCGGGGCGAACAGCCGCCCCGCGCGCGCCGCGAGCTGCGGTTCGTCCGATGCCCCTGACGTGAGCGCGCCCAGCAGGACCCGGTACGAGTCGGGGTCGTCGTCCAGGTCGGCCACCGCCACCCGGCCTGGATGCTCCGACCGCGCGGCCCTGAGCAACCCCCACAACGGCGCCCGCGCCAGATCCACGGCGCCGTCCTCGTCATCGACGGCCACCGCCCCGCGCGTGAGCAGCACCAGCCGGGATGCCGCGAACCGCTCCTCGGCCAGCCAGTACCGCACCAGCTCAAGCGCCTCACCCACGGCCGTGTGCGCGATCTCGACAAGGTGGTCGCCGACCACATCCCGCGCCCCGACCTCGGGCAGACAGGGCACCAACACCGTGTCCGGCACCCGGTCGCCGGCGGCGACGCTGGCGACCAGCGCGTCGAGATCGGCGGCCACGCACTCCGGGGCCGCGTCCGCGATGTCGGGCAGCGACGCCGCGGACCCCACCAGCACGGGCCGCCCGGTGCCCGGCGGCGCCGGCTCGACCACCGCCGGAACCCACTCCACCTGGTACAACGGGTCGTTCAAGCCACTGGCCACAGCGCGGAACTGCTCGGCGGTCACCGACCGCAGCGTCAACGCGTCGATCGAGATGACCGGCTGCCCCCCGGCATCCGACGCCAGCACGGCGACCGTGTCCGGTCCGGTCGGTGCCAGGCGTACGCGCAACTCGGTGGCGCCCGTGGCGTGCAGCGTCACCCCGCTGAAGGTGAACGGCAGCCGCACCTGGTCCGCACCCTCCAACAGCGTCGCGTGCAGGGCCGCGTCCAGCAGCGCGGGGTGCAGGTCGAAGCGCTCGGCGTCCAAACGCCACGGCCCCGGTAGCTCGACCTCCGCGATCAGGTCGTCACCCACCCGCGCCTGCCTCCGCAGCCCCTGGAACGCGGGCCCGTAGTCGAACCCCACCTCGGCCAGCCGCCCGTAGAGCTCACCGACATCGGCGAGTGCGACGCCCCGATCCGGCCACGCCCCGTCGTCCGGCGAAGCCCCCGTCGCCGATACGAGCCCCACCGCGTGCCGCACCCACGCACCGTCCTCCGCACCCTGCGGGCGCGAGTGGATGGTGAGGGGGTGTTGTCCGTTGGTGTTGGGGTTGGCGATGTGGATTTGGATGTGTCGGGGTTGGTGGGGTGTGAGGGTGAGTGGTGTGTGGAGGGTGAGTTCGTTGATGTGGTGGAGTCCGGTGTGGTGGGTGGTGTGGAGGGTGAGTTCGAGGAGTGCGGTGCCGGGGAGGAGTGGGGTGTTCCAGAGTGCGTGGTCGGTGAGCCAGGGATGGGTGTCGGTGGAGATCTCTCCCGTGTAAAGCGTCTCCTGGCTGGCGGCAAGGTTCGTACGGGTAAGCAGAAACGGATGACCAGTCGAGTCGTCGCCGAGGCGGCGACCGGCGGAGGAAGCGGTGAGCCAGTAGTGCTGGCGTTGGAAGGGGTAGGTGGGGAGGTCGAGGTGTGGTGGGTTTGCGGGGAGGAGGGTGTGCCAGTTGATGGGTGTGTTGTGGGTGTGGAGGTGGGCGGCGTGGGTGAGGAGTTGGGTCCAGGTGCCGTGGTCGCGTCGGAGGGTTCCGGTGATGGTGGCGGGTTCGGCGCTGGTGGCGGCTTGTTCGGTGATGTTGTGGAGTGCGGTGGTGAGGATGGGGTGGGGGCTGATTTCGATGAAGGTGGTGTGTGCGTTGTCCAGTGCGGTGGTGGTGGCGTGGGTGAGGAGGACGGGTTGGCGCAGGTTGGTGTACCAGTAGTGGGCGGTGAGTTGGGTGGTGTCGAGGGATTGGCCGGTCGTGGTGGAGTAGAAGGGGATGTCGCTCGTGGTGGGCTTGATGTCTCCCAGCGCGGTGGCGAGGTGTTCGCTGATGGCTTCGACGTGGGGGCTGTGGGAGGCGTAGTCGACGTTGATGCGTCGTGCGTGGATGTCGTGTGTTTCGCAGTGGGTGAGGAGTGTTTCGATGGCTTGGGTGTCGCCGGCGATGACGGTGGTGTGGGGTCCGTTGTGCGCGGCGATGTGGAGCTGCTCGCCCCAGGGGCCGGGGAGTTGTTGGGCGGCTTCGGGTGTGAGGGTGAGGGAGGCCATGGCGCCACGCCCGGTGAGGGTGGTGTGGATGGCCTGACTACGCAGGGCGGTGACCCGAGCCCCTTCGTTGAGGGTGAGGGCGCCGGCGATGACGGCTGCGGGGATTTCGCCTTGGGAGTGTCCGATGACGGCGGTGGGTTGGACGCCCAGGGACTGCCAGACCCTGGCCAGGGAGACCATGATGGCGAAGAGTGCGGGTTGGACGATGTCCACGCGTTCGATGGGTTGGCCGCTGGTGAGGACGTCGGCCAACGACCAGTCGACGTAGGGGGCCAGGGCGTTCTCGCACTCGACTATCGACTGTTGGAAGACGGTCGAGGTGGCGAGGAGGTCGGTGGCCATGCCGGTCCACTGGGAGCCCTGGCCGGGGAAGACGAAGACGGGGCGGCCGTGGTTTCCCTCTCCCGTCACCACACCCGGGTGCTCCCGCCCCTCAGCCAGCGCGTCGAGGGCGTCGAGTAGGTGGTCACGGTCTGGGGCTAGGAGGACGGCGCGGTGTTCGAGGGTGGCTCGCGCGGTTAGCAGGGTGTGGGCGACGGCGTACGGATCGGCGTCGGGGCGTTCCTGGATGTACGTGGCGAGCTGGGCGGCCTGGTCGCGGAGGGCCTGCGGGTCGCGGGCCGAGAGGACGACCGGCACGACACCCGTCTGAACTGTCGCGCTCTCGCCATCCGCTGCCACCGTCCCGGGGGCGGTCGTCTCCGACATGAGTTCTGGGGTCGGCTTTGGGGCCTCTTCGAGGATGACGTGGGCGTTGGTGCCGCTGATGCCGAAGGAGGAGACGCCGGCTCGGCGGGGGTGTTGGGTGTGGGGCCATGTGCGTTGTTCGGTCAGGAGGCGTACGGCGCCGGAGTCCCAGTCGACGTGCGGCGTGGGCTCGTCCACATGCAGCGTGCGCGGCAGCACGCCATGCCGTAGCGCCTGCACCATCTTGATGACTCCGGCGACGCCGGCTGCGGCCTGGGTGTGCCCGATGTTGGACTTCAGCGAGCCCAGCCACAGCGGCCGGTCGTCCGCCCGGCCCTGGCCGTAGGTGGCGAGGAGTGCTTGGGCTTCGATGGGGTCGCCGAGGCGGGTGCCGGTGCCGTGGGCTTCGACGGCGTCGACCTCGTCGGGGCTCAGGCGTGCGTCGGCCAGTGCCTGGCGGATGACCCGCTGCTGCGCCGGACCACTGGGCGCGCTCAGCCCGTTCGACGCGCCGTCCTGGTTGGTCGCGGAGCCCCGGATGACGGCGAGTACCTGGTGTCCGTTGTGTTGTGCGTCGGTGAGGCGTTCGAGGAGGAGTACGCCGACGCCCTCACTCCAGCCGGTGCCGTTGGCGGTGGCGGCGAAGGCTTTGCAGCGGCCGTCGGGGGAGAGGCCGCGTTGTCGGCTGAATTCGATGAACATGCCGGGTGCGGCCATGATGGCGGCTCCGCCGGCCAGGGCCAGGGTGCTTTCGCCGCGTCGCAGTGACTGGGCGGCGAGGTGGAGGGCGACCAGGGAGGAGGAGCAGGCGGTGTCCACCGTGATGGCCGGGCCCTCCAACCCGAACACGTACGACAGCCGCCCGGACAGCACGCTGACGGTGTTCCCGGTCAGCACATGTCCCTTGACCTCCTCGGACGCCAGGTGCATGGGCTCGCCGTAGTCCTGCGTCATCGCACCGACGAACACCCCGCTCCGGCTGCCGCGCAGTGTCGCCGGGTCGATGCCGGCCCGCTCGAACGCCTCCCAGGTCGTCTCCAGCAGAAGCCGCTGCTGCGGGTCCATGGCCAACGCCTCGCGCGGACCGATACCGAAGAAGCCCGCGTCGAACTGGTCGGCATCGTGCAGGAAGCCACCCTCGCTGACGTACGTCGTGCCGGGGCGGTCCGGATCGGGGTCGTGCACCGCGTCCCAACCCCGGTTCGCCGGAAACGCGGAGATGGCGTCCGTGCCGTCCGTGACCAGTCGCCACAGCTCGTCCGGGGTGGCGACGTCACCGGGGAAACGGCAGCTCATCGCGATGATGGCGATCGGTTCGTCGACGGTTCCCGGCTCCGGCCCGGCCTGGGTGTCGGTGGCAGCCTCGGGCGCCGGGCGCAGCAGCGCACCGTGCACGTACTCGACGGCCGTCTCGACCGTCGGATGGTCGAAGAGCAGGGTCATCGGCAGCGGCAGCCCCGTCGCCGCCACCAGTTGGTTGCGTAGCTCGACGGCGGTGATCGAATCGAACCCGAGCTCCTTAAACGGCCGGCGCGTGTCCCCCGCCGTCAGGGTGGCCACCCCGCGCAGCGCACTGACCTGGGAGCACACCAGGTCCGTCAGCCAGACTCGCTGCTCGCCGGCGGAGCGTAGGACAAGCTCGCGGCGGAGCCGGTCAGCGGGCCCGTCGTCGCCGGCCGCGGTCGATCCGCCCGCCGCACGTGCCCCGAACGGGTAGGTGGGCAGCTCCGTCCGCCGGCCGCCCGAGCCTCGGAACACGGCGCTCCAGTCCACCGCTACGCCGCGTACGTGCAACTCCGCCAGGGAGTGCAGGAAGGCGGGCACGCCCGGCTGGTCCCGACGCAGGGAGCCCACCACGGTGGCGTGCGCGCGCAACCCCTCGTCCTCCAGGGTCTCCTGCACGCCGCCGAGCAGCACGGGGTGCGGGCTCACCTCCAGAAACGTCCGGTGGCCCGCGGCCAGCAGGGCCCGGGTGGCCTGCTCGAACCGGATCTCGTGGGTGATGTTGCGCTGCCAGTACGGGCCGTCGAGGCCGGCCGTGTCCAGACGCTCACCGGTCAACGACGAGTAGAAGGGCACCGACGACGCGCGCGGGACGAGCCCGGCCACGCCGCCGAGCAGGAGTTCGCTGTCGAGGCGCAGTGTGGGGGAGTGGGCCGGAAGGTCGTTGCCGAGCCGCTTGGCACGCACCCCGTCGGCCGTCAGCTCGGCCAGGAGCCCGGCCACCGGTTCGCGGTCGCCGCTGAACAGCACGGAGCGCGGACCGTTGGAGCCCGCGAAGTGCAGCCGGTCGCCCCACCGGGCCAGCCGTCGTTCCAGCTCCGCGCGGGACGCCAGAGCGGAGGCCAGATCGCCGTCCCCGGTCGCCCCGGCCTGCGCCTGGCTCCACAACGCCACCACCTGGGCGGCCTCCTCCAACGTGAGCGCCCCGGCCACGTGAGCCGCGGCGATCTCGCCCAGGCTGGCGCCCACCACGGCGGCCGGCTCCAGACCGCACGCGCGCCACAGTTCGGCGAGCGAGACCATCACGGCGAACAGCACGGGCTGTACGACGTCGACCGCTCGCAGCTCGGGGGCCCCGGGCGCACCGCGCAGCACCTCGTGCACATCCCAGGGAACGTGTGGCTCCAGCGCGTCCGCACAGGCCCGCATCCGCCGCTGGAAGACCTCGGAGGACCCCAGCAGGTCCAGCGCCATCCCCTGCCACTGGGAGCCCTGCCCCGGAAAGACGAGCACCGGGCGCGGGTCCGTACCCCTGGCGACCTCCGCGCCGTCGCGCTGGGCGGTGGCGCTGACGACGGTGGGGGCGAAGGTGCCGTCGGCCACGGCGCGCAGGCCGTGGAGGGCGTCGGCACGGCTGGCGGCCAGGACGACGGCCCGCCGTGCCAACGCGGTACGCGTGGTGGCCAGCGACAGCCCGAGGTCCGCGAGATCGAGCCCGGGGGAGCTGTCGAGCAGGGTGTGCAGGTCACCGGCGACGGTCCGCAGAGCCGCGTCCGTGTGCCCGGAGAGGAGGAGGGGGACCAGGGGCGCCGTGCGAAGCGGCACCTGAGCCGGGTCGGCCGGTTCCGCTGGCACGGCCGCCGTGGTCGGACTGGGCGCGGCGGGCGCCGGAACCGCGCCGACCAGGGCGAGTACCTCGGCCACGTCACCCCGTGCCCCGACACCAACGAGTGCCTCGGCCGCCGGGGTACCCCGTGTCGTAGCCGTAGCCGTAGCCGTAGCCGTAGCCGTAGCCGTAGCCGTAGCCGTGGTGTCGTGTAGCGCCGCGGACTCGGTGGGTGGCTCGCCGGTGGAGCACTCGCCCGCCGTGTCGGTGTCGGGAAAGGCGCCGTGAATGCGGTCCCCGTCCCTGACCGCCCGGGAACGCGGCCTGAGCACCAGAACGGCATCGCCGACCTCGGCGGCGCCCGGCCCGATCGCGCCGACCAGCGCCAGGTCGATGTCACCACGCCGCAGCCCGTCGGCGCCTCGCGTCACGGCCGCCAGGACGGTGTCGTGGTCCGCGGTCGTCGCGTCGGTCGGGCGCACCGTGGTCTGGGGGCCGTCCAGCCGGAGCCCCGCCGCGACGAACTCCGCGAGCCCGTCCTCGGCCGAGGCGAGGAACACCCCTGCCCTGCCGTCGGCGAGCGCGCCGGGCACGATCCCGCCGTCCTCCAGCGCGGTCCACGCGAGCCGCAGGGCCAGCGACCGGTCGGCGGTCAGCTCGGATGTCGCCGGCAGACCGAAGAACGCGCGGTCCTCGTCGCCGGCGGACACGTCACCCGCCTCCCGGTGGGTGGCGAGTCCGACGATGACGACGGGATCGACGTGACGGCTTGTCTGGGGCACGGGCTTCCTCATCAACTCGACTCACCCATCCGGTCCACCGGGCAAGGTGACGACTCCTGTGCAATGGATTCCGTGAGCGGGGCAGGTGGCGGGTCCGTCGCCGAGCGGGGCGTACGGCATCGGTCGTGGCCGCTGGGAGAGATACCTGAGTCCTTGTCAGAAGCCCGGTCTCCGGGCTGTGCCCCCTCGCACGTCCCCTGCTGCCTACGGTGATCATTTGTCCCCGCGCGCGAGGCGGGGAGCAGCGAACCTGTGGCCCCGTACGCCTCGTCCCACGCGCTGATCAGCACCCTGCCACGGGGTTCTTGGAGTCGTCTTGGAACCAACTTGGAGACTTCTTACGGCTGTTGAAACGCAAACGACGCTGGCCCACCCCGGGGCCCGCCAACAGGCGGAACGGGGTGGGCCAGCGTCGATTCCGCGCCACCGGGGCACGGCTCGTGTGGAGGTTCTGAGGTTATGTGGTGCGCGACACAGGGACGTAGGACGTGCGGGACACCCGGCTCGGGTGACGGCGCTCGGCCGTCGGGTCGCCGCACAGAATCCGTCGGAACAGCTTCTGCAGCTCCTCGCCCGGATCGATGCCGTACTCGTCCGCCAGCGCCCGCCGCGCACGGTGGTAGGTGTCGATCGCCTCGGCGCGGCGTCCGGCGTGGCACAGCGCCCTCATCAACAACAGGTTGAAGCGCTCGCGGGTCGGGAACCGGGCACTCAGGGCCGACAGCTCGGCCGCTATCACCGAAAGGTCACCCGGCTCCGCCAGTCGCGCCTCCCAGTAGCTCTCCAGCGCGAGCAGCCACAACTCCTCGTACCGGGCGGCGACCTGGGCCCCCAGCGAGTAGTCGCTGACCTCCGGGTGGGCGCCCCCGCGCCACAGTGCCAGGGCCTGCTCCAGCAAGCGGCACGCCTTCTGTGACGTGCCCGCCGCCAGCAGACGTCGTCCCTCCTGCATCAACCGCTCGAAGCGCACCGCGTCGATGTTCTCCGGATCGGCCGCCAGGACGTAACCCGCCGCCTCGCGGCGCAGGACGTTGTCCCGGCTGCGCGGTGGTCGGTGCGGCTCCAGCGTGCGCCGCAGATTGGACACGTAACTGTGCAGGTTCGCCATGGCCGCGCTGGGCGCTCTGCGTGGCCAGACGGCCTCGGTGAGTTGCTCCGCCGTCATCGGATGGCCCGGCACGAGGAGCAGGGCGGACAGGACGGCGCGTTGGCGGGCCGAGCCGAGGTTTACCGGACTGCCGTGAACACTTGCTCCGACCGGACCAAGGACGTGGAAATGCACTGGATAATCCACGGTCGAAAAGACCCCCGAATGTTGTCCATAGAAACATGATGACGCGACGCGGAGAGCGGGTTACGCCCTAACGCCTGGTCACGTGTTCTTCCCCGATGGATGCCAGCGTACTGACCGGAACGTGAAAGTGAAGGGGTGGAACTGTCGTTCAAGTGCTGATATGGCGCCGTGAGCTGACGCGGCCCGGTCGCCTGGACGGGTCCCGTGTCCACGTCGCTGACCTGTGCTTTTGCTGGGTCGCCTCGAGGTTGACGGGGGATCCGACGGTGTCGCCGGCCAGGGGGAACGGCGTTCGAGCGGTCAAACATTTATACGTAAAGGAATTGTTTATTCGTGTGCGGCCGGGACTCGCTGGCGCCGCGTCACGCCGCGCTCCGGAAACGGCTTTGCCGTGGTGCTGGGCGTACTGCTGGTAACGCGTCAGGTGTTTACTGAGGAGTAACGCTGGGGCGGATCAGCGTGCCTTGGGATTGGCGCAAAAACGCCTTCTCTTCCGTGCCTGGTGGACCTCCTGGCTCGCGGCGGTGCGCGTCGCTCGCCCTCGTCCCGCGTCGGGCGTGCCCGCGTGTCCGAACGTGTGGGGTGCCTGCTCCGCGCCGCTCGGGGCGGATCGGGAGGCGGCCCATGTGCGAGACGGGATGAGGCGGGGCGCTAAAAAGGATCTTCCTGCTGAGGGGGCGGCCCGTGCGATGCGAGTGCGCCTTTCGGGACAATGGTGATGTGCTGTCGGCATATCGCTGACTGTCGATTCCCTGTCCGCGGAACGGGCCGCCATCGAATAGTGAGGGATTTCTTGGTGGGGTTAACGGGTCGTGAAGGGGATGGCCGTACCTCGCGTTCGGGGGAATGGGGATCGCGTGGGTGATGGATTTCCTCGCTATCCCTCTGCGAAAGGGGAGGTAGGGCAAAAGAAAAGGGGGAGGTGTAGCTCTGGCGCTTGGAACGGAGAGGGTGGGGGAAGCGCCCCACGGCGTGTGAGTGGGCCGCGCGAGGATGCCCGCGCCGGGTGGGTCGTCGCATTCCCAGCGGCCCACAGGGTGTGCCGGCCGCCGCCGTCCGCCGCGTATGATCCCGGCCCCTCCGCCCGCCCGGGACAGGTGCCGGTTACGGGGCGGAGCGAGGTGGCCGTGGCGGCCTCCCTGTCGCGTCTGTCGTTGTCGCCAGGTGGCCGGAGGTGGGAGGTGGCGCCGTGGTACTGGCTGGCGTTCTTGTGTTGGCCGTTGGGTCGATGCGGGGCGGGGCCCGCGCTGTCGATGAGGGTGACGCGCCATCGGGGGCTGGCGCCCGCGGGTGCTGCGGTGGGCCGGAGGCGGCCGGCGTCGGATGGGGTGGGAGTCGCGGCACGGTGGGTTGGCGCGGCGGGCTATGGCGACGTGGCCGAGCCGGAAACCAGTTGCCTTATGTCCGCGCTTAATGCGCCCCGGGTCGCCGTGGCGTCATCGTCCTGTGTGACTCACCGGCAAAGCCCGCGTCGGTGCGAGGCGGGGTCCGGAAGGCCGCCGGCCATGCCCGGAGGTCGGCTCGGCGAGGAATGAACCTTGCGGTAGATGCCATTCGTCACGGCGGGACTTTTCGGGACCGAAGCGGCGGGATGGGTGGATGTGGCGCACGGGGTGGTATTCGCCGTAAGGGGTGGAAAGCCATTGTCGGATGACGGGCTCCATCGCCAGAGAGTCCACCGTCATGGGCGGCGTGGTCAACGCCCGACATTCCCTGTCCGAACCGACAACCGCCGGCCCGAAATCCGTACGTGACCGCCGCCCCGGACATTTCAGGGGCGCCGCCCTCACCGCGCCTCGCCCGACAGAAGTGCTGCCGGCTTCCCAGAGTCCGGAAGCCCCCGGGCTCTGGACGGCTCGCGCCTCGGAGGGCGGGTGTCACCGCTGCCTGAGGCGCCCAGCCGCCCGACCGATCAAGCCACCCCCCTGGGGTGCTCCGGTCCGGACCCGCCCGGCGAGGGCGGGCCCCCGCCCCTCACGTCCCTCCGGAGCGGAAGCGGGCGACCAGCTGATCCCCGCCCACCTCCGCCGTACGCGCCGAAGCCGGCTTCTGGTGGGCCTTCCCGTAGCGCCAGGCGGCCGGCCGTCTCGTCGGTGTCGGGCTCTGGGTGGCGTGCGGGTCCGGCTGTACGACTTATCTCGTACTGCGTGCTAAGTTCGACTCAATACGTACTGACGAGAGCTGCCATGCGGAACGGGAGGAGCAGGCATGTCCGAGACTCGAATCGGGGGCGTCGAGGCCGCTGACGGGAGGGGGCGTACCGCGATCGCGGCGGCTGACGGGCGGCCTGGTGCGCCGCTGTGGTGGGTGTGGCTGGCGGCGTGGCCGGTCACGGCGGTGTTCGTGCTCTCGAACGCGGCGACTCCGCTGTACGTGCTGTGGCAGCGCGACATCGGATTCTCCAAGGGCACCCTCACCGTGGTGTTCGCCTTCTACATCGTCGGGCTCGTCGGGTCGCTGCTGGTCTCCGGCGTGGTCTCCGACCGGGTCGGCCGCAAACCCGTGCTGCTGCCCGCGCTGGCGCTCGCCCTCGTGGCCTGCCTCGTCTTCGCGACCGCCACCAGCGTGGTCGCCCTCGTCGTGGCGCGGCTGTGCGCCGGGATCGCGGTGGGCGCCGTCGTCTCGGCCGGCATGGCCGCGGTGACGGATGTCGCGGGCCCCGAGCGCAAGCGGCTCGCCGCCCTGCTCGCGTCCTGTGCGATGGTCTTCGGCGCCGGACTGGGCCCGCTGCTCGCCGGCCTGCTCTCCGAGTTGGCTCCCGGGCCGACCGTCACGGTCTTCGCCGTCGAAGGCGTGCTCCTGGTCACGGCGGTGTGGTGCGTGCTGCGGATGCCGCTACGCCGTCCCGAGACGCGGGTCAAGGGCGCATGGGTGCGCGTGCCCGGTGTCCCGCAGGGCAGCGGTCGCCATCTCGCCCTCGGCATCGCCGTGTTCGCCCCCGGCATCACCGCCACGTCCTTCGTGCTCTCGCTCGGCCCCTCACTGCTGTCCGGCCTGCTGGACACCACCAACCGGATCGTCGCCGGGGCCATGGCGTTCGTGATGTTCCTCGCCGCCACCGGGGTGCAGTTCGCCGTCCAGCGCCTGAGCCGCCGCACCCTCCTCACGGCCGGGGCGGTCAGCACCGCTCTGAGCATGGCCGCGCTGGTCATCGCCGTGCACGCCTCAGCCGTGCCGGCCCTTGTCGTCTCCGCGATGCTGGCCGGCGCCGGCCAGGGCATGGGACAACTTGGCGGCCTCTCGCTACTCAACTCCCGTATCCCGCCTCGCCGTCTCGCCGAGGCCAACGCGGCGCTCAATGTGGGCGGCTACATCCCGGCCGGGATCCTGCCCGTCTCCGCCGGGTACCTGAGCGACGCCACCGGACTGACCAGCGGTGCCACGGTCTTCGCCGTTGTCCTCGCGGCGCTCGCCGGCATCGGCGGCCTGATGGTCCTCGCCACCCGGCGTGAGGTGACCGACCCCGCCTGACGGCGCGTGGACGTCGACCGATCGCCTCGTACACCGCTCCCCGCCACGTCGGACCACACCACCCGCGGACGCTCGCCCCCGCTGGACGCCCCCGTCGGAACGGCCCCCACCGAGGGCCTCCGCCGACGCGCCCCCCGACCCCCGACCACCCCCGCCGAACGCCGCTGCCGATCGCGTCCACCGAGTGTCCGCGCCGAGCGGGCCGCAGGGCAACGTTCCCACCCGAGGCCCTCGCCGGTCGCGCCCCCGCCGGTGGGGGCCTCACGCGACCGGCGTCGCCTGTCGCTCGCCGGTCGACCGTCGGTCGGCCGCGCCCGACGCCTCCGCCCGGCTCCCGGGCCCACGCGCTCGCCGCACGTCGCGCCGCGCCGCGCCGGGCCCGCGTTGACCCGCTCGATCGGCCTCCCCGCCCGCCCGGACGTCCGTGCCGTGGGTCGGCGCGGTGACGGGGTGGCCGGTTCGTCGCTGACGCACCGAAGCCCTGCTCCCCTCCACCCCGCTGCGGCGCCGCGCGCCCGCTCCCCGGCCGGCCCATCTGGCGACCGGCCGGCGGTGTCGGTGCTCGTCCGCCGGTTTCGCGTCGACCATGGCGGGGGAGGGCCGGCCGGGGAGGAGTCCCCGGCCGATGGTGGGAGAGTCCGGGACCGTGGCCAAGGTCCGGGGCTTCGGGAGTGCGGTACGCCTCCGGGCGGCGGCCTCGCGTACGGCGTTCACGGGGGTGAACCCTCCCGGCTCCGCGCGCTGGAGGGGCTGTGGTCCTGGGGAGATTCCGCCCGGCCGGCCCGGAGGGTGAGCGGTCCAGCCGGGCGGTGACGCCCGGGGCGATGATCGAGCCCGCCGCCCCGGGCGCGGGTGTCGGGGTCGCCGTCGGTGGCGTCGCCTCGGGCTTCGCTGATCCGCCGCCCGCGCCGGACGTGCGGCCTCCGCGCCTGCGCCTGCCGGCCGCCGCGTACGGCGCCGTCGAGACAGGCGGAGACGTGGCTCGACGCGCCGAGAGGCGGAGGTGGCGCCGGGCCGGGTGTCGTCCGTGGGCGCCGTCGCGCTCCACCCGAACCCTCCGCGCGGGGGCGGGCGGGCGCATCCCTGCGCGGGGCAGGGGTGGCGACACGTGGGGGAAGTGAACCAGCATGGTGGACGAACGAGCGGGGCGGGCCCCCTTCGAACGGGCGAGCCTCGGCACACCGGGGCCGAGCCCGACGGACGACGTCCTACTGCGCGCGACGGTCGACGCGCGCGATGTCGACAACTTCGACCTGCGACACCTGCGGTATTTCCTGACGGTGGTGCGGGCCGGGACCGTCTCGGCGGCAGCACAGGAGCTGCGAATATCGCAACCGAGCCTCAGTCAGCAAATTCGACGCCTCGAACAGCGCGTCGGTAGCGCGCTGTTCATCCGAGGCTCGCGCGGCGTGGAACTCACCGCCGGCGGGCGGGCCTTTCTGCACGAAATTCAGGGGATTCCGAGCCAGTTGCGGTCGGCTATCGCCGCTGCCACTCCCACGCCACTGGACCGGCCCGTCGGAGTGTGTGGGGGAGTGCCGGCCGAGGTTCTCGTCGAGGTGCAGAACGCGCTGTCCGCGCACCGTTCGGACGGCGGCCGGGACCTCGGGGCCACGCCGCGCATGCGCTCGGTGGAGGCGGCCCGGCAGGGCGAACTCCTGCGCCACGGCGAGATCGCCTTCGGCATCGTGCGCCTGCCGATCCCGCTGCCGCACGTGGTGCGCGCCGTCGTCCGGGACGAGCCGCTCGGCCTCGTCGTGGCACGGGAGCACCCGCTGGCGGCGGGCCCCGCCCCGCAGTGGGCGGACCTCGCCGGCCAGCGCCTGCTGTGGTACGAGAAGGGTTGCGCGCCGGGGTACGCCGAGTTCGTCCCGGCGCAGCTGGCCGGCCTGGGGTGGGACTGCGTACCGCACCCGGTCGACCAGGACCAGCACGCCCTGTTCCTGCACGCGTTGCGGACCACCACCGACCTGGTGGCCCTGCGCCCACGGCCGGCCGTGGAGCGCGAGCCGAGCCTGGTGTGGCGGCCGTTGCCCACCAGCACGCCGCCGCGCGAGCGGTTCGCCGTTCTCGCCCTCGGTGACAGCCCCGCCGCGCGCCTGCTGGAATCGGTCGCCGCGGAGCGCGGCTGGGTCTTCCTCGGCGCATGACCCCGTTCTCTTTCGACGGCAGGTGATCACGGCGGCCCACCGCCCCGGTCACATGCCGTCGGCTTTTCCCGTCGCTCGGTATAGGCGCCCGCTTATGGCTGTCACGCGCTTTACGTCTTGGACGGCCAGGGAAAGGCAGGGCTAATCTCGTGAACGTACGGCAGGCGAGATTCCCCGTGAACCGGAAACGGCTTCTCCGGATTCCCCTCCCGTATTCCCAGCGTAATTCCGTGTGCGGTGTGAAGCCGCTTCTCCTGGTCGGCTCGTCGGGTCGCGCCATGTCATGAACCGGAAAAGGGGAGCGTCGTGATATCGACCAAGCTGACCCAACTGCTCGCCATAGACCACCCGGTGGTCTGCGCCCCCATGGGGTCCGTGTCCGGCGGCCAGCTCGCCGCGGCCGTCACCCGGGCGGGCGGCCTGGGCCTGGTCGGCGCCAGCTACGGTGACGCGGCCTTCATCGACGAGCACCTGGCCCGGGCGGCCGAGGCCGGCGGCGTGTGGGGCGTCGGCTGCGTCATGTTCACCTTCGACACACGGCCTGGCCTGTGGGAACGGGTGCTGGGTTACGCCCCACCGGTCGTCGCCCTCTCCTTCGGGGACGCGGCACAGGTCCAGCGGTACGTGGTGTCCGCCGCCGGCTCCGGCGCCCGGGTCGTCGTCCAGGTCCACGACCCTCAGCAGGCCCTGGTCGCCGTGCGGGCCGGGGCGTGCGCGCTGGTGATCCAGGGCGCCGAGGCAGGTGGCCACCACGCGTCGACGGCCACCCTGCCCCTGGTCCCGGCCGTGCTCGACGCCATCGGCGGCGCGGTGCCGACGGTGGCCGCCGGCGGGTTCGCGGACGGCCGTGGCCTGGCGGCGGCCCTCGCGCTGGGTGCCGACGGCGTCATGATGGGCACCCGGTTCGCCGCGACCCGGGAGTCGCTCGCCTCCGCCGGGTTCCGGTCCCGCCTGGTCGCCGCGCACGCCGGGGACACCGTCGACACCCGCTGCTTCGATGTGGTCCGGGGTATCCCGTGGGACGCGGCGTACCGGGCCCGTTCCGTTCGTAACGACTTCACGCGCGCCTGGGCCGGGCGGGAGACGGAACTCGCCGCCCGCCGTACCGAGATCGAGCCCGGGTGGGCCGCCGCCGTCGCCCGCGACGACACCGACCAGCGCGCCCTGTTCGCCGGCCAGGTCCTGGACCTGGTCCGGGACGTCCCGCCGGCCGCCCAGGTCGTCCACGGCGTCGTGGCCGACGCGGCGAGGATCCTCACGAGAATCGCGCCGGCGCCCGGCGGCCCGCCCGCTCCCGCCGCCTGACCAGGCCCCTGCCCGCCGCCCGCCTTCCCACCATCGAGGCAGACTCCGATGATCCACGTACTGACCCTCACCCACCGCGCCTCGCGCGCGACCCTCGCCGCTCATCTGGCCGAGCACCGGGCCTGGTTGCGCGCACACGCGGACCAGGGCCGCGTCCTGCTCAGCGGCCCCCGGCCTGAGGGCGGCGGCGCCGTGCTCGTCACCGCCGACCTGGAGGCGACCCAGGTGGCCGAGCTGGTCGCCAGTGACCCGTGGCACCGACTCGGCATCGCCTCCTACCAGCGGCTGTCCTTCGACGGGCGCGACGTGAGCCCCGGCCTGGTCACCGCCGCGCGACCGGACGGGAGCGTCCTGCTCGTCAACGTGGCCACCACGCACGACGCGGCGGCCAGCGTGGCCGCGCTCGCGTCCGCGGTCGAGCACGTCGCTACCACCGCCGACGGCTTCGGCGGCTCCCGCCTGCTGACCAGCGTCGACGGCGACGCCGTCGTCAACCTCGCCGCGTGGGCCGACCCGCGGCGGTTCGAGGCCATCTTCACCGACCCCGAGTTCACCCGCCGCTACCAGGCGTTCGCCGCGACCACGACCGGCGCCACGTACCGGCTGTACCGCACGAGTCGGGTCATCACACCCCGCCGCTGAGCCCCCGCCGCCCACGAACGGCCCACCCGTACCCCACCCTCCCCGGGAGAGAACATGCCAGGCTCGACCAACCCACCGCACTACGACCTCATCGTCGTCGGCTTCGGCGCCGCCGGCCTGTCAGCCGCCCTGTCCTACGCCGAAGCCACCGAGGCCCGCGAACCCGCCGCCAGGATCGCCGTCCTCGAACGGGCCGAACGGCGCGAGCGCGGCGGCGCCACCCGCTGGACCGGCGCGTTCCTGCGCGTCGACCGGGACAGGCGGTTGGACACCGACTGGGCCGGACACGTCGACCGGGTCTCCGGCGGCCTCGCCGACCTCGCGTACTGCCACGTCGTGGAGCGCGAGACCCGACAGACCCTCGCCTTCGTCGAACGGCACGGCGTCGAGGTCGTCTTCGCACACTTCCCGCTGCCGCACACCTTCGACGGCGGCACCCCCTCCATGACACCGCCGGCCAGCCTCCGCGGCGGCGGCGCCTCTCTCGTCGAGCACCTGGGCGCCGCCCTGGAAAGCGACCCGCGCGTCGACCTCCACTACGCGACGCAGGCGCTGCGCCTGACGACCCACGACGACGGTGCCGTCAGCGGCGTGCTGGTCCGCACCGGTGACGGCCACACCCGGCGGCTGGCCGGTCACGCCGTCGTGCTGGCCTGCGGAGGCTTCGAGGGCAATCCCGAGATGCTCACCCGCTACCTGGGCGACCGGGCCTGCGACCTGCCGCTGATCGCCCCCGGCCTCACCCACAACCGGGGCGACGGGCTGCGCATGGCCCTGGAGCTGGGCGCCGACACCGCCGGCCAGTTCGACGGCATCCACGCCGAACCCGTGGACCGGCGCAGTGAGCAGGCCGACGCGGTCCTGTACGGCTTCAGCGCCGGCATCTTCGTCAACGGCCGGGCGCGGCGGTTCCTCGACGAGGGCCGCGACACCTGGGACAACACCTTCGAACACGTCGGCTACGAGATCTGGAAGAACCAGGAGCAGCGCGCGTACTGGATCGCCGACGCCAAGACGCTCGCCATCCCCGGCATCACGAACGCGCTGCTCAGCGACGTGCCCCCGGAGCAGGCGGACAGCCTGGAGGAGATCGCCGACAAGCTCGGCATCGACGCCGAGCGCCTGGGCAGGACCGTCGCCGAGTTCAACGCGGCCGTCCGCCCCGGTGTGTTCGACCCCACCCGCCTGGACGGCAAGGCCACCGTGGGCATCGAGCCCGGCAAGTCCAACTGGGCCACCCCGCTGGACACCCCACCGTTCATCGGCGTGCCCGTCACCGCCGCCATCTGCTTCACCTACGGCGGTATCCGTACCGACCTCGACGGCCGCGTCGTCACACCCTCCGGCACCCCCATCCCCGGTCTGTACGCGGCGGGCGAGGCCACCGGCCTCTTCTACCACGCCTACCCGCCGGCCACCTCGGTGCTGCGCTCCCTGGTCTTCGGCCGACTCGCCGCCCACCACGCCGCGACCCGGATCCCGGCCGCGTCCGCCCCCGCCAGCCATCAGGGAGAGTCATGAACATCGTCAACATCGACGTCACCCTCCGCGACGGCGGGTACCGCAACGGCTTCGACTTTCCCGTGGACTACGTGCTGCGGCACGCGCTGCTCAGCGTCGAGGCGGGCTTCGACTGGGTCGAGATCGCCTACCGCAAGGGCTCGCTCCTGCCCCTGCCCGACATCGGGCGCACCGGACGCGGGGACGACGACCTCATCGCCGCCGTGGCCGGGGAGATCGGCTCGGACCGGGTGGCCATGATCCTGCACCCGAAGAACATCACCGACGACGACCTGCCCGCCATGTACGCGGCAGGGGCGCGCCTGGTCCGCGTCATCCTCCCGCCCCGGGGTTACGCGCGGGGCCTGGAGCGGGTACGCCAGGCCAGGGACCTCGGGTTCGTCGTCGGGGTGAACTTCGCCCGCGTCAGCCGGTGGTCGGGCCGACGCGTCGTCGAGGTCGCCACCGCCGCCACCGACGCCGGCGCCCAGTTCGTCTACCTGGCCGACTCCAACGGCAGCCTCTCACCCGTGGACACCACCGACCTCACCACCCTGACCAGGTCGGTCACCGGCGGCCCGGTCGGCCTGCACGCGCACAACAACCTGGGACTGGCCCTGGCCAACGCGATCAGCGCGGTGGCCGCCGGCGCGACCTGGATGGACTCCTCGATCCAGGGCATGGGCAAGGGGCCCGGCAACCTCATCGCCGAGCAGTGGCTGGCACACCTGGACCGTGGCCACGCCCAGACCGCGCACCCCCTCCACCTGGGACCAGCCCTGGAACTGGCGGACCTGCTCCTGGCCACCATCCCCGAAGGCACACCGTCGCTGCCGCTGCCCGACCTGGTCCTGGGCCGCTACGACCTGCCGGTCGAGCACCGTGCGGACCTGGCGGGCGGCGACCACCGCGCGGGCATCGCCACCGCGCGCGCCCTCGCCGCCCCCCGATGACCCCCACCCGATCCCTCGTGCCGACGGCGGTCTTCGGACCCCGGGCCGCCGCCGGCACGGCACACGCACTGGTCTTCGCCCCCGTCACCCCCCGCTGGGACGACGGAGCGTTCTTCGCCCCGGTCACCCGGGCCCTGGTACGCGCCGGCCTGCGGGTGACCGTGGTCGACACACTCGCCCTGTGGGACGAGCACACCCCCACCCTGACCGCCCTCGCCGCCCGCTGCCGTCCCCTGCTGACCCGCCACGGCCCCGTCGACCTGCTCTGCGGGAACGCGCTGGGCGGCGCGGTCGCCCAGGCCCTGCTCCCCGACACCCACCCCGACACGGCCGCGCTGCTCGTCTCCGGGCCGGCCCGCACCGACGCCCTCCTCGAAGCCAGGCTCGCGGAGATCGCCGACCTGGCGGCGAGCGGTCGCCCGGACCGGGCCCTCGCCCTCCTGGGCCGGCGCGTCAGACCGTACGACCACCGCCCCGACGACGGCGAGCACACCCTCACGGCGCCCGCCCCGGGCGCCGGGCGCCGACTGGCCGCCGGGATGCGGCTGCTGCGCGACGTCGACCTGGGGCCGGTGGTGCGCGCCCACCCCGGGCCACTGCTACAGATCGTCGGCGGCCGCTCCCAACTCGTCACCCCACGCCACACCGTGGCAGCGCCCCACCACCGGGTGGCGATCGTCGAACGCGCCGGCATGCGCCCCCACTTCACCCACACCGCGGAGGTGTCCGCCCTGGTCGGAGCCTTCCTACGAGAGAAGGGACACCCATGAAGAGCATCGCCGTACTGCCGGGTGACGGCATCGGCCCGGAAGTCACCGCCACGGCCCTCGACATCCTGGACACCCTGGGCCTTCCCCTCGAACCACGCCTCGGCGACATCGGCTGGGAATGCTGGCGCCAGGAGGGAGACCCGGTGCCGCGGCGCACCTGGCGGCTTCTGGCCGAGACGGACACCTGCCTGCTCGGCGCCGTCACCAGCAAGCCGCCGCGTGAGGCCGAGGCCGAACTCACCCACGAACTGCGGGGCACCGGCCGTCCCTTCGTCTCCCCGGTCGTCCAACTGCGCCAACGCCTGCACCTGTACGCGAACGTCCGCCCGATCAGCGACCTGACCGGCGGGCGCTTCGACTTCACGGTGATCCGCGAGAACACCGAGGGGCTGTACGCGGGCTTCGACTCCCACGGCCTGGACGACGCGCTGTGGAACCTGGTCCGCGCCCACCCCAACGCCCGCGCCTCGGGCCCGCGCGCGACCAGCGTCACGCTGCGCCTGCAGACCGAGTACGGCATCGACCGGCTGCTGCGCTACGGATTCGCCTACGCCCGGTCCCGGGGGCACACCCGACTCACCCTGGTCGACAAACCCAACGTCCTGCGCCACAGCGGCAACCACCTGCGCGAACGCCTGGAACTCAGCGCGCGCGACCACCCCGACATCCAGGCGGAGATCCTGAACGTGGACGCCGTCGCCCTGTGGATGGTGCGCCGACCCGAGCGGTTCGGTGTGGTGGTCGCGGAGAACATGTTCGGCGACATCCTCTCCGACCTCGGCGCGGGCGTCATGGGCGGCCTCGGCCTCGCGCCCAGCGGCAACATCGGCGACCGGGGCAGCTACTTCGAACCCGTGCACGGCAGCGCCCCGGGCATGGCCGGCCAGGACCGGGCCAACCCCATGGCCATGCTGCTCAGCCTGGCCCAACTGCTCGACCACCTGGATCTGAGCGTGCCCGGCGACGCGCTGCGGGCGGCGGTGCGCACCGTCGTCAGACGGCGTACGACCCTCACCTACGACCTGGGTGGCACGAGCACCACGCGGCAGGTCGCCCGGGCGGTGGCCAGGGAGCTCGCCCCGCGCGAGGAGGAGGCACCCACCCCCGACGAGGTGGTCGACCGGCTCGGCTGTCTGGACACCGCGTCCGTGTCCGACGCGCTCGACAGCCTGGGAGTCGGCGGCGCCCTCGCCGGCCTCACCCCGCGCGTTCCCGGCGCCCGCGCGGTCGGCCGCGCCTTCACCGTCACCTACCGGCCCCTCGACAGCGCCGAGCCGGGCTTTCGCAACGCGGCCGACTACCTGGACGACGTACCCGAGGGCGCGTTCGTCGTGGTCGACAACGCGGGCAGCACCACCTGCACCACCTGGGGCTCGCTCCTGACCAGGCTGGCGCGGCGGCGCCGGATACGCGCCACCGCCCTGCACGGCTCGGCCCGTGACATCGCCGAGACCCGCGCCACGGGATATCCGCTGTTCAGCACGGGCGTCACCATGGTCAGCGGCAAGAACCGGGTGGAACTGGCGGCGACGGGACAGGACGTGGTCATCGGCGCGGTCACCGTGCGCCCCGGCGACATCGTCGTCGCCGACGACGACGGGGTCCTGGTGGTGCCCGCCGAGCACGCCGCCGACGTCGCGACCCGAGCCGAACGCGTGGAGCGGACCGAGACGGCGATCGCCCGGGCACTCGACGCGGACCAGCGCCTGGACGCGGCGCGCCGCCAGTTCGGCTACGCCCACCCCTGGGACCACGACGACCTCCCACCCTCCCATGGGTGACCTGGCCGGGCGCCAGGTGGTGGACGTCCACTACCACGCGGGCCCCGATCTGTACCGCCGCCGCCTGACCTCGGCCGGCGCGGGCCGGGCGTACGCGGAGGTCGACGGCTGGGTGGTGCTCAAGAGCCACCTCACCTCGACCGCCGCCCGCGCCTGGGAGGCACGCCAGGAGGGCCTGCCGGTCTCCGGCACGCTGGTCCTCAACGAACTCGCCGGCGGCCCGCACCCTCGGGTCGTGGAAGCGGCCGTCTACGCGCACGGGCCGGACAGCCCCGCGCGCCTCGTCGTCCACCTGCCCACCCTGGTCGGCCCCGCGCACGCCTCGACGTTGCGCCGCACCCCGTTCCACCCCGGGCTCGACCCAGGGCGGTGGCGAACCCGCCGGGTCCTCGACCCAAAGGGGCGGCTGCGCGACGAGGTGCGTGAGGTGCTGAGGGCCGCCCGCGACCTGCCCGTCGTCGTGGCGACCGGGCACTGCGACCGGGAGGCGACCCTCCGCGTCGTGGACGAGGCCGTGCGCCTCGGCCTGCCGCGCCTGCTGCTCACCCACGCCACCCACCCGCTGTCCGGCCTGACCCGCGAGGACCTCGCCGACCTGGCGCACGTGCCCGCCCTGTACGTCGAAGTCACCGCCCTGACCCTGCTGTTGGGCCACCACGACGCGGACCACCTCGGCGCTGTCGTCGCCGCACACCCCCGGGTGGTCTTCAGTTCCGACCTGGGCCAGCCCGACCAGCCGGACGTGCGCGGGTGGCTGACCGCGAGCGCCCGCTGGTTCCAGGCCGCGGGCCTGACACGCGGCGCCGTCCAGGCCATCACCCGGGTGAACCCCGCGCGCCTTTTGGCGGACTGAACGCCCGCCGGGCCCGGGGCGGCCGGTCCGGCCCGGTCGACCCCGGCCCCCGGGGCGGGGCGTGGTCGACCGGGCCCGGTGGCCGACGCGGACGGCGTGCCGAAGCCGTTCGACGGGTGGGCTCAGATCACACCCTGGGCCAGCATCGCGTCAGCGACGCGTTCGAAGCCGGCGATGTTGGCGCCTGTCACGTAGTCGCCGGGGGCGCCGTAGCGGTCGGCGGTCTCGTGACAGGTGGCGTGGATGTCGTTCATGATGTGCGTCAGCTCGTCCTCGACCCGCCGCGCCGTCCACGAGGTGCGGGCGTGGTTCTGCGCCATCTCCAGCGCGCTGACCGCCACTCCGCCCGCGTTGGCCGCCTTGCCGGGGCCGAACGCGACACCCGCCTGCTGGAACAGGTGCACGGCCGCGGGCGTCGTGGGCATGTTCGCCCCCTCGGAGACCGCCTTCACGCCGTTGCGGATCAGCGCGGTGGCGGCCTGCTCGTCCAACTCGTTCTGGGTGGCCGACGGCAGCGCCACATCGGCGGGCACGTCCCAGACCCGCCCGCCGGGCACGAAGCGGGCCGAGGAGCCCCGCCGCTCGGCGTACGCGTCCACGCGACCCCGCTCGACCTCCTTGACCTGCTTGAGGAGCGCGACGTCGACGCCCTTCTCGTCCACGACGTACCCGGAGGAATCCGAGCAGGTCACGGGGTTCGCGCCGAGAGCGCGCAGCTTCTCGATGGTGTGGATGGCCACGTTCCCCGAGCCGGAGACCACCACCGTCTGACCCTCGAAGTCCTCGCCGCGCTCGTGCAGCATCGCCCCGGCGAACAGCACGTTGCCGTACCCGGTGGCCTCCGGGCGGATCAGCGAACCGCCCCAACCCTGGCCCTTGCCGGTGAGGACACCGGCCTCCCAGCGGTTGGTGATGCGGCGGTACTGGCCGAAGAGGTAGCCGATCTCCCGGCCGCCGACGCCGATGTCACCGGCCGGCACGTCGGTGTGCTCGCCGATGTGCCGGTACAGCTCCGTCATGAAGGACTGGCAGAACCGCATGACCTCGGCGTCGCTGCGCCCGTGCGGGTCGAAGTCGCTGCCGCCCTTGCCGCCCCCGATGCCGAGCCCGGTCAACGCGTTCTTGAAGATCTGCTCGAAGCCCAGGAACTTGATGACGCCGAGATTGACCGACGAGTGGAAGCGCAGCCCGCCCTTGTACGGGCCCAGGGCGCTGTTGAACTCGACGCGAAACCCCCGGTTGACCCGTACTCGCCCCCGGTCGTCCTGCCACGGCACCCGGAACATGACCTGTCGCTCCGGCTCGCACAGCCGCTCGATCAGGGCCGCCTCGGCGTACTGCGGGCGGGCCGCCAGCACCGGCGCCAGGGTCTCCAGGACCTCGTGCACGGCCTGGTGGAACTCGGGCTGAGCGGGGTTGCGCTGTTCGATCTCGGCCAGGAGATCGCCGAGTACGTGCTGCACGTCGGGTCGCGTCGTCACAGAGTGCCTTTCTGGCGCGGCGGTGACCGGGGCCGGCACGGGCACATGGCTCGCTCGGGCCCGGTTCATCGATGAGCGCTCGGCGCCGTTGCCGCACGCGGGGCAAGTAAGTGTGACGCCCATATAAACATCTTGGCCAGTGCCCGGACCCGGTCACCCACGATATGAGACCCGGCCCGCACGGTACGCGCCACACCCACGCGGGGCCCGGCCGGGCCGGGACGGTCTGGCGCCGGGGCGAGCGGGGCGGGGCGGAGCGGAGTGGGCCAGGGCGGCCGGGGACATCGGTGGGCGTCTCGCGGAGGGCGGGCCGCCTGTGACACTGCTGTAGCCGGAAAGGTGGCCTCCGTCACAGCCCGACCGGACGGTGTCGGGTGGGGTTGCCGCATGCCTGTCACCCCACTCACCCCGCCCCCACCTGCCAGCCGGCGGCCCTCCCGCCACCCTCGACCGCGCGGGGCTGAGCGCCTGTGGTGATCGGTCTGGGTGTCTCCGGGGCGTGTGCCGTCGGCGCGCTGATCGCCGCGGTGGGCGTGATCGCCATGGCGGTCCCGGGGCGGCCTGAGCCCTGGGCCGTGCACCTGGCGCGTCGTGCGGCGACCCTGTGCGCCGCCGCCGCGGCCTCCCTCTACTGCCTGGGCTTCTTCGCGGTGCTGGAGTCCGACCTCCAGGTCGACGACGGCGCGGCCGCGACCCCGGCGCCGGCCTGCCGCGACGGGTTCGACACGGCCACCACCGAGGGCCTCACCCACCACCGGACCGCCTATCTGCCCCTGCGCTTCGACTGCGTGCGCGCCGACGGCTCCGTGTACTCCAGTGACCCCAGCTACGCGTGGTTGAACGGGGGGACGCTCGCCCTCGCGCTGTGCGCGGCCGTGCTCGCCCTGACCGCGCGTCACCTGACGCGGACGCGGGCGCGGCGAGCCGCGTCCGCCTGAGTCATCCCCGGCCAGGGGTGGTCAGGGGCCGGCTCGGCGGTGGGGGCGGGGCGAGTCGGCGGCGGGTGGCGGCGAGTCGGCGGGTTGGTCGTCGCCGACGCGCACGGGCACACCCTGGGCGTCGGTCGCGTAGACGCGGTGCCGGTTCTTCTCGATCTTCCGTGCCACCTCCTGGCCGAGGTCGAGGCCGTTCATCTCGGCGAGGGCGGCGACGTAGAGGAACACGTCCGCGAGCTCCTCGCCGAAGTCGGGCAGTGACCTGCGCCAGGCGGTGAACGCCTCGCCGACCTCGGCCGTCAGCAGGCCGAACTCCAGCGGCACGTCGGTGGTGTTGAACCCTTTCTCGATCTTGTTCTGCCAGGTGAGCGTCTGAGCGGTGCGGATGTCCAAGGCCCCTCCGTACAGGACAGCGCGACGATGCGCGCGCCAGCCTAGCGAGCGCGCGACCCGCAGCCCATGGGCCCACACCCCGCCCCGCCCGCGACCCGCCCCCCCCGTCGGCCCGCGACGGCGGTGGCGGGTCGCCGGTGGCGGATCAGGCCGGCAGGGCGGCCTCGATGGCCGAGGTGATCTCGGGGGCGTCCGGCTCGGTGCGAGGGCCGAAGCGGGCGGTGACGGCGCCGTCGGGGCCGACGAGGAACTTCTCGAAGTTCCAGCGGATGTCACCGCTGTGACCCTCGACGTCCGAGGTGCCGACGAGCTCGGCGTACAGGGGGTGCCGCCGCGCGCCGTTCACGTCGGCCTTCTCCGTCAGCGGGAAGGTGACGCCGTAGGTGGCCGAGCAGAAGGTGGCGATCTCCTCGGCGGTGCCGGGCTCCTGGCCGGCGAACTGGTTGCACGGCACCCCGAGGACGGTGAAGCCGCGCGCCGCGTACCGCTCGTGCAGCTTCTCCAGCGTCGCGTACTGCGGGGTCAGGCCACACCGCGAGGCGACGTTGACGACCAGGACGGCCTTGCCTCGGTACTGGGCCAGGTTGGCGGGGCCGCCGGAGAGGGCGCCGATCTCCACGTCGTGGAAGGACATGTTCACTCCTGCGTTCGTCATCGGGTCGGGCTGCCGGACGGAGCCGGGCTGATGTGAGCGTACTGGGCGCGGCTCGCGCGCCGGCGACCACCACCGCCGCGCGCGCCGCCGCGACACGGGCCGGCCAACCCGTCGACGGGCGATCACCGGGTGAACCTGCCAACCCGCCGACCGAACATGGCGAACGGGGCCACGGAGGCGGGGGTGATGAGACGCTATGCCGACGGGGTGAAGAGTTGCCGGGGGAGTGGACAGTGAGTGACGCGGGGCAGGCTGGCACGGAGTACACGCACGACGGCGGATTGCCGTTCGAGGGGGCGCGGGAGGTGCCCGGGCTCAAGCCACTGCCCGAGGACCTGCGCCCCGAGCTGCGGGACTTCACCGTCGTCATGCGGGGCCTGTTCAAGGCGGCGGGCAAGTCCGTGCGACAGTTCGCCGTCTACCACCACATCAGCGCGCCCTCGGTCTCCCGCTACCTGTCGGCCACCCGCATTCCGGAGAAGGCGTTCCTGGACGCCCTGCTCAGGTCCGCCTGCCGGGCCTACGACCAGGAGGTGACCGCGGAGATGCAGGCGTACGTCTATCGCCTGCACCGGGAGGCCCTGCTCGCGGAGCACCCGGGGCGCTACCGGGCCCAACTCGCCAGCGACCGGCTGGAGGAGGCCGTACTGGAGCGGGAGCAGGCCGAGCTCCAGATAGCGGAGCTGGCACGGGAGGTGGCCGGCCAGCGCCGCCAACTGGCCGAACTGGAACGGCAGACACGGGAGTTACGGGCGGCCAACGCGCGGGAGGTCGCCGGGCGGGGCGCCGTCCTGGAGGTCCAGCGGCGCAGCGTGGCATCCCTGGAGGCCGAGTGCGCCCACCTGCGCGGCGAGATCGACCGGCTGGAGTCCCAGGTGCGCGAGGCGGAGGCGGACCGGGACGCCGCGCAGCGCCGTTGCGGAGAGCTGGAGGCCCGACTGCATGAGGTGGACGACGAGGTCGAGCGGGAGGAGTTGGAGAAGCGGCTGCGCGAGGAGCGACGCCGGATCGCCCAGGCGTCCGGACGCGAGGGGCAGCACCTGAAGGACCTCACCCAGGCGCACGAAGAGATCGAACGCCTGCGGCTGACCGCCGCCCAGGACGCGGCGGCCCTGGAGCACCTGCGGGACGTCGCCCAGGACGTCGCCCGCGTCCGGCTGCCCGAACTGGTCGCCCAGCTCTCCGAACCCGACCCGCGTGACGTGGACATCTCCGTGGCCTCCCTGGGTATCCACGACCGCAAGGAGATCAACCAGGTGGCCCGCGCGTTCGACGAGGTCCAGCGCGAGGCGGTCCGGCTCGCGGCCGAACAGGCGCTCCTGCGGGGCAACGTCAACACGATGTTCGGCAACCTCTCGCGCCGGTCGCAGGGACTCATCCAACGGCAGCTGTCCCTCATCTCCGACCTGGAGTCGCGCGCCGTCGACCCGGGCCAGCTCTCGGCGCTGTTCACACTGGACCACCTGACCACCCGGATGCGCCGCAACGGCGAGAACCTCCTGGTCCTGGCGGGCGAGGAGGCCAGACGCCCCTGGAGCGGGCCGGTCCCGCTGGCCGACGTGCTGCGCGCCGCCGCCTCCGAGGTCGAGCAGTACGAGCGCATCGAGGCGGTCGCCGTGCCCGGGGTCGAGATCGTCGGCCGGGTGGTCAACGACCTCATCCACCTGCTGGTCGAGCTGTTGGAGAACGCGACCTCGTTCTCGTCCCCACAGACCACGGTGCGCCTGCTCTGCCACGCCCTGCCCGACGGACGGGTGCTGGCCGAGATACACGACACCGGGATCGGCCTCGCGCCCCAGCACCTGACGGCGATCAACGAGCGGCTGGCCTCGCCGCCCACCGCCGAGCTCTCCGTCTCCCGCCGCATGGGCCTGGTCGTGGTCGGCCGCCTCGCGCTGCGGCACGGCATACGCGTCCAGCTCCGACCCTCGGACACCGGCGGCACCACCGCGCTCGTCATGCTGCCCGCCGACGTGGCCGGCGGCGGGGCGTAGCCGGACCCGACCGACGGCGACCGGGTGTGCCGCTGGCCACCAGTGCGGTGCCGCCGAGCGCGCCGGGACGCGCGTTCCCGTCACACATTCCGTTGCCACCCGCGGAAACACCCCCGTATCCGGCCGGAAACGCCCCACCGCGTACGTCACTGTTGCCCCAGGCCGGTGCGAGTGCCCGGCGAACGCACCTCATGGCACGGGGCGTTGAGGTACCTGGAGGAACCGATCGTGGGCCCGTCCCTGATGACCGCGCGCACCGCGCTGATCCTGCTGCTGGCGCTCCTGGTCGGCGTCGGTGCGGCGATCCTGACCGCCCTGACCGGGGTGGTGCTCGCCCAGGCCGTGCTGGCAGGGGTCGCGGCCTTCGGACTGGCGGTGCCGTTCTTCAACAGCGCCATCGAGTGACGAGGAGTCGACGTGCCCATGCCGCCGTCCGGCCGGGGAAGGGTTGGCACCTTCCCCGGCCGGGGTCAGGCATCGGTGAGGACGACGAGCCGCTGGGTGGCCCGGGTCATCGCGACGTAACGGTCCACGGCTCCCGTGATGCCCGTGCCGAACGCCTCCGGTTCGACGAGGACGACCAGGTCGAACTCCAGGCCCTTGGCCAGCTCGGGGCTGAGCGACCGGACGCGGGGCGTCGCCCGGAACGTGGGGTCGCCGATGACACAGGCGATCCCGTCGGTGTGGGCGGCCAGCCAGGAGTCCAGGATCGCGTCCCGCCGCGCGACCGGCCCGTGTTCGACCGGGATGCCGCTGGCACGTACGGAGGTCGGCACGTTGGCGTCCGGCAGCGCGGCCCGGATGACCGGCTCGGCCTGGGTCATGACCTCCTCCGGCGTCCGGTAGTTGATGCTCAGCGAACTGACGGTGACCCGGTCGAGCCCGACCCGCTCCAGCCGCTCGCGCCAGGACTCGGTGAACCCGTGCCGTGCCTGGGCGCGGTCGCCGACGATCGTGAAGCTCCGCGAGGGGCAGCGCGACAACAGCATCTGCCACTCCGCGTCGGTCAACTCCTGCGCCTCGTCCACCACGACGTGCGCGAACGGGCCGGCGAGCCGGTCCGGGTCGGTGTCGGGCAGCGCGTCCGTGTCGACCAGGCTGTCCTGGAGGTCCTGCCCGCGCAGCATCGACACCGCGCCCTCGCCGTCCTCGTCGGCCGCCAGGACGGTGTCGATGACGTCGGCCATGCGCCGGCGTTCGGCGGCCAGGGCCGCCTGCCGCTGACGCTGTCGCCGGGCCGCCCGCGGGTCGCCGAGCCGCTGCCGGGCCGCGTCCAGGAGCGGCAGGTCGGAGACGGTCCAGGCGTGCGGGTCCGCGCGCTGGAGCAGACGCACCTCGTCGGGGCCGAGCCAGGGAGCACACCGGCGCAGATAGGCGGGCACCGACCACAGGTCGCCGACCAGGTCGGTCGCCTCGATCATCGGCCACGCCCGGTGAAGGGCCGTGACCAGCTCCCTGTCCTGCCGCAGCGACCTGCCGAACAGGTCGGGGGAGACATCGTCGCCGTCGTGCTTGTCCAGCAGGATCGCGGTCAGCTCCGCCCAGATCTGCTCGCGCGCCTCGTTGTGCGGCGTGCCCGGCTCGGGTGCCTCGAACGCGGCGGCCCAGTCGTCCGGGCCCAGCCACAGCTCGGACCAGGGAGTGGAGACCGTCATCCCCCGGGTGGGCGGCTCCTCGTAGAGCGCGACGGCCGGTTCCACGGCCCGCACCATCGCCACGGACGCCTTGAGCCGGGCCACGGCCGGATCGGCCTCGACCCGCGCGTCGGCCCCCTCGGGGACCAGATGGCGCAGGGTGCAGGTCTGTACGCCCTCCTCGCCGAGGCTGGGCAACACGTCGGCGACGTAGGCCAGATACGGCTGGTGTGGGCCGACGAAGAGGACACCGCCCCGGCGGTGGCCCAGCCGGGGATCGGCGTAGAGCAGGTAGGCGGAGCGGTGCAGGGCGACGACGGTCTTGCCCGTGCCCGGACCGCCGTCGACCACCAGCGCACCGCGCGAGCCCGCGCGGATGACGGCGTCCTGGTCGGCCTGGATGGTGCCCAGGACGTCGCGCATCCGCGCCGAGCGGTTGCCTCCCAGGCTGGCGATGAAGGCGGACTGGTCGTCCAGCGCCGCGTGCCCGGCGAAGGCGTCGGCGGCGAACACCTCGTCCCAGTAGTCGCTGATCCGGCCACCGCTCCAGCGGTACCGGCGACGGCTGGCCAGGCCCATCGGCCGGGCGTGGGTGGCACCGAAGAACGGCTCGGCGGCCGGGGAGCGCCAGTCGAGCAGCAGCCGACGCCCCGTGCTGTCGGTGAGGCCGAGCCGCCCGACGTACACGGGCTCGGTGTCGTCCGCGCCGACCATGCGGCCCAGACACAGGTCCAGCCCGAAGCGGCGCAGGGCGCGCAACCGGCCGGCCAACCGGTGGATCTCCGTGTCCCGGTCCATCGCCTCGCGGCCCACGCCACCGGGCGCCCGGCGTTCGGCGTCGAGCTGGTCGGAGATCTCGGCGATCGTGCGCTCAAGACAGTCCGCGATGGCCGCGAAGTGCCGCTCGTCGTCGGCGATCAGCGTCGGGTCGGCCTTGGGGGCGAGGCGGTCGGACAGGGCGAACGCGCTGGTCTTCAGGGGGTTCACGGCATCAGCTCCGAGGTGGGATCGCGGGTGGCTCAGCGGGGGGTCGGGCAGGGCGGGCGATGCGGGGGGCCGGGGCTCCACGAGGCGCGGCCCCGGTGGCGCGCCGGTGTCGGCCGGCGGCCACGCGCCGCCCGGCGGTACGCCCCCGCCCGCCGGCGCGCCCGCCTGTCCCGCCGGCGCCACGTATCCCGCCACCGCGGCGGCGCCCCCGCGCGATGCGTACGTCGATACCCACACGTGCACTCAGTGCTCTCCGTTTCCGCAGGTCATTGCCCCACGGCCGGTGATTCTGCAGGACACCGGGGGCCTTGCCGCAAGCCCCCCGGTGCGCTATAAGTTGAGAGTGGAAAGGAGCGGACAGCCTCCTTTCCCTTTCTTTTTGGCTCACTTTCCCATCGGCCGCTGGTCGTCTTCGACCACGGCTGATCATCCGGGCTCCGCGCGCTCCCGCGCGACGCACTCCGCGCGGCTCGCGGGGGACACGACGTACCCGCCGGCGTACGCGAGGCGGACCGCGCTCGCCCTCTCCGCGCCCACCACCCCTCGCCCCCGCGCCCGCTCGTGACATGGCGCGGCCGGTCTCGCCTTGACCTGAAGCTTGGTGCAACTTCTAGCGTGCCACCCAGACGATCAACCAACCGCGGGAGGCGCGTTCTCATGATCCTGGTGACCGGAGCTACCGGAAACATCGGCGGCGCGCTGTTGACACAGTTGCACGCGCACGGCGCCGGGCCGCTCCGGGGGCTGACGCGCGCCGCCGCGCGGGCCGACCTTCCGAGGGGGGTGACGGCCGTGGAAGGTGACCTGGCAGAGCCGGCGACGTGGCCGGCCGCGCTGGACGGGGTGCGCTCACTGTTCCTCGTGCCCGGCCTGGGACCCGAGGCCGATCTGCTGGACGCCGCCAGGAGGGCGGGCGTGGAGCACGTGGTGCTGGTCTCCTCGATCACGGTCCAGACCCACCCACACCTGGGTCCCGCGGCCGGGAACCTGGCCGTCGAGCGGCTGCTCCAGGGCAGCGGTATGGCCTGGACGATCCTGCGGCCCACGCAGTTCGCCTCCAACACCCTGCTGTGGGCCACCACCATCCGCGAGCACGGGACCGTGCGCGCGCCGTACGCCGACACGGCGCTGCCCACCATCCACCCGGCGGACATCGCCTCGGTGGCCCGCCTCGCGCTGACCGAGCCGGGTCACCGGTCCCAGACGTACGCCCTGACCGGGCCGGCGCCGGTGACCGCCCGGCAACAGGTCGCGGCCATCGGCGCCGCCTTGGGCCGGGAGGTGCCGTTCGAGCAGGTCAGCCGGGAGCAGGCGCGCCCGTGGATGGTCGCGGTCTTCGGCGCGGACGCCGCCGACGCGGTCCTGGACGTCACCGGCGGTGACGTCAACGCCGACCTGGCCCGGGTGCGCGATACGGTCCCGCGGCTCACCGGCGCCCCGGCCCGCACCGTGCGGCAGTGGGTCACGGAGAACGTCGCCGCCTTCCGCTGACCCACCCCCTCGCCGGCCGGCCGCCACCCCCGCCCCGTCTGCCTCCGGCGCTCGCGCGGGGCCCGGCCACGCCGCGTAGGGTCGCCTGACAGGGCCGGGCGCCGCACCCGCGCACGCCGTCGGGGAGGGCGTGCCGCGACCCTGCCCGGGGCGTGCCGGGGTGTGTCCGAGCCGTGCCGGGGACGTGCCCGCAGAAAATCCTCGAAGCCGTGTCGATCGGGGCCTCGCCCGTTCGTCGTCACGGTGTACGGCGACTCGCCGTGCGAGAAGAACACAGGACCTGACAGGAGTCGGACCATGAAGTACATGCTGCTGATCAACGCTGGCGCGGTCGGCGAGGACGGCTCGGCCGCCGAGTGCACCGTCGAGGACTGGATGGTCTACGACCAGCAGGTCAAGGACGCGGGGATCTTCGTCTCGGGGGAGTCGCTGGCCGATCTCGTGACCGCCACCTCGGTCCGGGTGGGCGAGGACGGCAAGCGCACCGTCACCGACGGGCCGTTCGCCGAGAGCCGGGAGGTCCTCGGCGGGTTCTACGTCATCGACGTACCGGACCTGGACATCGCCCTGGACTGGGCCGCCCGCTGCCCCGGCGCGCGCGGTAGCGGGTCGATGGTGGTGCGCCCGATCGCCGACTTCGGCGCCTGAGCCATGGGAGACGAGCCGCGTGCCACGCCCGACACCTCGGGCGAGTCCGCCGGCCGAGCGCCCGCGCGCGCCTCGGTCGAGGCCGTGTTCCGGGAGGAGCGCGGCCGGCTGCTCGCCTCCCTCGTCCGCCGCTTCGGCGACCTCGACCTGGCCGAGGAGGTCACCTCCGAGGCCGTCGAAGCGGCGTTGACGCACTGGCCCCGCGACGGAGTGCCCGCCAAACCGGGGGCCTGGCTGCTGACCACGGCCCGCCGCAAGGCCGTCGACCGGCTGCGCCGGGACCAGGCGTACGCCGCGCGACTGGCCCTGCTCCAGGCGGAGGCGGAGCGGGCCGACCCCGCCCCGCCCGCCGACGTCGGCGACGACCTGCCCGACGAGCGGTTGCAGATGTTCTTCACCTGCGCCCACCCCGCCCTGGCCGCCGAGGACCGCGTGGCCATCACCCTGCGCTGCCTGGCCGGCCTGACCACCCCCGAGGTGGCGCGGGCCTTCCTGGTCCCGCCCGCGACGATGGCCCAGCGGATCGTGCGGGCCAAGAAGAAGATCCGCGAGGCGCGCATCCCCTTCCGGGTGCCCGGGGCCGACGAACTGCCCGAGCGGCTGCCCGGGGTGCTCCAGGTCGTCTACTCGGTGTTCACCGAGGGGTACGCGGCCAGCTCGGGTCCGCACCTGCAGCGGCTCGACCTGGCGGGGGAGGCCATCCGGCTGGCGCGCATCCTGCGCCGGCTGCTGCCCGCCGAGCGGGAGGTGACCGGGCTGCTCGCGCTGATGCTGCTGACGCACGCGCGGCGCGCGGCCCGCACCGACGCGGACGGCGCGCTCGTGCTGCTGGCCGAGCAGGACCGCACCCGGTGGGACCGGCCGATGATCGAGGAGGGCCGGGACCTGGTGGTCCGCGCACTGCGGGGTGGACCGGCGGGGCCCTACGGGGTGCAGGCCGCCATCGCGGCCCTGCACGACGAGGCGGCCGACCTCGCCACCACCGACTGGCCCCAGTTGGTGGCGCTCTACGACGTGTTGCTCGCGCTCACACCCTCGCCGATCGTGGCGTTGAACCGGGCGGTGGCGGTGGCGATGCGGGACGGACCCGAGGCGGGTCTGGCCCTGCTCGACGCGCTGGCCGACGAGCGGCAACTGCGCGGATACCACCCGTATCCGGCGGCTCGGGGGGACCTGCTGCGCCGACTGGGCCGGCGGGACGAGGCGGCGGCGGCCTACCGGGAGGCACTCGCGCTGGCCGGCACCGAGCCCGAACGCGCCCACCTACGACGCACGGTGGACGAGCTCACCACCCACGACCCGAAGCACCCGTCCTGAGCGACCCTTGCCAACCCGCCAACCCGCCGCCCCCGCTGGGCCGTGCGTCCGTGGCGTACGGGGGCGGCCGGGCTCAGCGGCCGAGTCGGGCCGCCCTGCTGGCCCGCCGCGCGAAGACCTCCTCGCAGCGGTCGGCCATCTGCCGTAGCACGGCCTTCTGGTCCCGCCTGGCGAGCCGGTGGACGTACAGTCGTCCGTCGAGGTGGTCGGCCTCGTGCTGGAGACACCGGGCGAAGTACCCCGTCCCCTCGATGACCAGCGGCTGACCCCACTGGTCGACGCCGCGCACCACGGCGCGGTCAGGGCGGGGAAGGTCCGTGCTGGCCCCCGGCACCGACAGACAACCCTCACCCTCCTCGACGAGGTGCCGGCCGGTCGCGGGAAGCTCGTCCAGGACCGGGTTGAGGATGTGCCCGACATGGCGTACGCCGTGGTCGTCCGGGCAGTCGTAGACGAAGATCCGCAGACCGACGTCGACCTGGTTGGCGGCGAGGCCGGCGCCGTCGGCGATGTGCATGGTCAGGAACATGTCGTCGATCAGGGCGGCGAGTTCGGGCGTGCCGAACTCGGTCACCTCCCGACACGGCTGGTGCAGCACCTCCTCGCCCCACACGGTGATCCGGCGCACCGAGCCGCGCGCGGCCTCGGGCGGCAGCGGCGGGTAGGCGTCGACGGGCTTGCCCTGGACCCGGACCCGCCGGTCGATACGGCCGGGTCGGTCGTCACGAACGGACACCGCGGACATCATCCCTTCCCTCGCGAGGTCGACGAGGCGTGTTGCGGGGCGGACGGTCGGGGCCGCTTGCCAAGCCCTTTGCAAAGTAGCAGACTTTGCAAAGTGACTGAAGAAGGTGTCCAAGCGGAGCCCGGGCCCATGGCGGCCCTTGGCCGCGCGCCCGCTGGCGACCGCCTCGCCGAGCATCCGGTGCGTACGGCCCTGCTGGACCTGCTCGCCGAGGCAGGCACCGTCACGGCCACCGAGGCGGCCGGGCGGCTGGGGTACAGCTCCGGGCTGTGCTCGTTCCACCTGCGGCAACTCGCCCGCTACGGGTGTATCGAGGAGGTTCCGCACACCGGCGGCCGGGCCCGCCCGTGGCGGTTGCGTGCCCCGGAGCCACCCTCGGCGGCCGGGCCCTTGGGGGCGGGCTTTGGGCAACTGGCCCGTGGGTTGGAGGACGAGAGCTACCAGCGCTGGCTCACCCGCCGCGACCGTGCCCCGGCCGCCTGGCGACAGGACGACGCCTTCAGTGCGGTGGTCTATCTGACCCCCGCCGAACTGGGCGCGGTCGCCGAGGCGGTACGCCGGACGCTCGCGCCCTACCAGGACCGTGAGCGGGAGCCGGCCACCCGGCCGGCCGACGCCCAGCCGGTGGCGCTCATCGCCCGACTCTTCCCGCTGCTGCCCGACCCGACGGCCGGTGACGCCTGAGCGCGGAGTATCGGGTGCCAGTGCCCAACTCACCGCTGGTGTAGGGGAGTAGACACCCGCGCGGCCCGCGCCTGGGCTGGCGGAATCCGGTCTGGCCGGCCCGCGCGCCCGGGTGTGCGCGACCTGGCGAAGAGTCGCTTTGCGCGGGTCGGCCGCGTCGGGAGCTGTGGCCGGGGTCGTCGCCCGGCGGGGCCGTGGCGTACGCCGGGGTGTCGTCGGGCTTCCGGCGAACGGCGTACGCGGGGCGGACACTCGGCGGTCCGCTCCACTCCCGGGCCGGGTTCGGGGAACGCCGGGGAACGCCAGGGTGAGGACGGCGACCCCCGGGGTGGGCTGTCACCATCGGCCGGCGCCACCGGACAGCGCCGGTGGCGCCGGGTGTGAGCGGGCCGCACCCGGCGCTCGGGCAAGGCCGGGTGACTTGAGCTTTGTCAGCCGCCTGTCCAGCCTCGCCACCCTCGGCCTCACCCCGTTCACACGGCCGGGGTGGGGCGAGGCCGCCGGCCGGGGCGGGGCTGGGGGTGCGAGGTGGGGAGCGCGGCCGGCGTGCCGGGCGGCGTTCTGGTCCGGTGTTCTGGTCGGTCGCCGCTGCGGTCGGCCACACCCGCTCGTGAGGGCGTGCGCCGGCGTTGGCCCGCGTCTGGGTGGGTCGTGGCCGCCGCGCCGCCGTGGGCGCGGGAGCGCGCCGCCCGCTGGGGGCCCGCGCGCTACCCCGGCCGCCTGACGGGCGGCCCACCCACCCGCGTGCGACCCGGCACGCGTGCCACCCGAGCCCGCACGCCGGCACGCGGGCGCGCGAGGGCCCCGACGCTGGTTGACGTCGGGGCCCCGGGCCGGTCCGCGCGGACCGGCGGTCGCTCCCACGACCCCGCCGCCGGCGGGGTCGTGGGAGGGTGGTCAGTGTCTGTCGGTCGCCGCCTTCCCGCAGGAACAGGAACAGCAGGAGGCCCGGACCACCACGTCGTCAACCACCGGGCCGTGCGCGCTGTTGGCGGTGGTGCTGGCGAAGGACAGGGTCGTGGAGGTGGAGCGGGCGACGAAGGTGGCCTGTCGTCCCACGTATCCCATGTTCGTGGTGGTCTTGCCGGTGACGTCGAACGTGAAGTCCTGGACGGTCTGGCCGTCGACCACCACGCGGCCCGTCTTGACCGGTGTGCCGCCGGGGTTGCCGGCGAGCGCGTAGGTGATCGCGTACGTCGTGCCCGGTGTCGTCGGGAAGGACTGGGTGATGGTGCCGGGCGCGCCGCCGTTGAGGTCGACCGACTGGAAGCGCTCCGCCGCCTGCCAGAAGCTGCGGCCGATGTGGTCGACGTTGCCCTGGGTGACGGTCCACGGGCCTATCGACTGGCCCGTGGTGACGTTGGTGAAGTTGTTCGCGGGTGCCGTGGGGTACTCGAAGCTCCCGTCGTCGACGCCACGGGGCGCGGCGCCGTGCTTCGTCGTGCTGGCCGAGGTCGTGTCGTGGGTCGGTGCGGCCTGTGTGGCGCCGGCGGCGACGCCGAGCAGCCCGAGCACGGCGATCGCCGTGACGTACGGTCGTACGGACACCTTGTCCTCCCGAAGGTTCGACAGCGTGGACCGAGCACGCTGAACTTTGGCCTCTGCCCCCGGCGCGGACTACCCCGGGCGGAGGGCGTGCCGACGCGCGCGGGTGTCACGGGCGCCGGGTGAGCGCCGGCTCCGCGCCACGACAAGCCGGTGCGGTGGAGTGGGTTTCGGACACCGGGGCCGGAGGGGCTGGCCGGGGTGGTCCGGGTGGGTGGCCACTGCCGAGCCCGCTCCGTCCGGGGCGGAGCGGCGCGATGGAGTTGCCGTCCCTACCTCAGCGCATATGGTCGTAAAAGGAGTCAACGGGCAAGGCTGTGCGACGGTCCACGCGGGCCGGGACGGAGACCTGGCATGTCGAAGCACCTGCTGTTCATGGCCGAGGCGACGCGGCTGGCCACCGAGTCGGTGGAGAACAACTGGGGTGGCCCCTTCGGGGCGGTCATCACCCGCGACGGGAAGATCGTCGCCCGGGGTCAGAACCGTGTCCTGCTGACCGGGGACCCCACCGCGCACGGCGAGGTGGAGGCCATCCGCAAGGCCGTCCAGGTGCTCAACCCCTCGGCCCCCTCGATCGCCCGGAACCGCCAGAACACCAGCACCCTCAAGCTCATCCGACGCGAGGAGGGATCGCCCGACAAGGTCGAGTACCGGGCACGCATGCTCAAGGGCTGCGCGATCTACACCAGCGGCGCGCCCTGCCCGATGTGCATGAGCGCCATCTACTGGGCGCGGCTGGACGCCGTCTACTTCGCCTGCGACCTCAAGGCCACCGAGGACATCGGGTTCAGCGACGCCTACCAGTACGAGGATTTCAAGAAGCCACTCGACGAGCGCCTCATCCGCATCCGCCAGGTCCACCCCGAGCTCGGCGACACCGCCTACCGGGCGTGGAAGTGCAAGTGTGACAAGCACCCCTACTGACCCCCGGCCCACCGACCGCGCAGGAGGCCGCCGAGGCGTGCCCGGGCGCCGGGAGGTTGGCATGGGGAGGGGGCCGCGCTGCCAGCGGGCCGTCGTCAGGCGGCCGGCGTGATGGTGACCTTCACGTGTTTCATGATGGGTTGGTCGCTCTGGGTGCTGTAGTCGGAGAGCGCGCACAGCACGTTCATCTCGGGCATGTACCCGGCCGCGCAGCCGCGCGGGATGTCGTACGCGATGGCCAGGTAGCCCCGCAGGTGACGTCGCCCACCGTCCCTGGCGGTGCTGGTGATGTCGACGGGGTCGAACGTCGTGAGTCCGCGCTCGCGCATGTCGTCCCGGTTCATGAAGACGAGCGTGCGCAGGTTGCGCACGCCCCGGTAGCGGTCGTCGTCGGAGTAGATCGTGGTGTTCCACTGGTCGTGCGAGCGCATGGTGCCCAGGGCCAGGGTGCCCGGGGCCGGGACGACGTCGGGCAGGTCGGCGGTGGAGAACTCGGCGCGCTCGGAGGGGGTGCGGAAGACCAGTTCGCGGGCGGGCTGGCGAAGGCGGAAGCCGAGCGGTAGGCGTACGCGACGGTTGAAGTCCTCGAAGCCGTCGAGCACGCGGGCCATGGTGTCGCGGACCCGGTCGTAGTCCTCGACGTACCACTCCCAGGGGGTGGCGCTGTCGGGCAGCGCGGCGCGGGCCAGGCCGGCGATGATGGCGGGCTCGGACAGCAGGTGCGGGGAGGCCGGGCGCTTCATGCCCAGGGAGAGGTGGACCATGCTCATCGAGTCCTCGACGGAGGTGCGCTGGACCCCCGCCCGCTGGTGGTCCTTCTCGGTGCGACCGAGGCAGGGCAGGATGAGCGCCCGGCGGCCGTGTACCAGATGGCCGCGGTTGAGCTTGGTGCTCACCTGCACGGTCAGGTCGCAGGTGCGCAGGGCCTGGAAGGTGTACGCGGTGTCGGGCGCGGCGAGCGCGAAGTTGCCGCCCATGCCGACGAAGACCCTGACCTCGCCCCGGTGCATCGCGCGCAGGGTGCCGACGGTGTCCAACCCCGGCTCGCGTGGTGGGTCGATCCCGCACGCCTCGCCGAGGCGGTCCAGGAAGTGCTGGTCGGGGCGGTGGTTGATGCCACAGGTGCGGTTGCCCTGGACGTTGCTGTGGCCGCGTACGGGGGAGGGGCCCGCGCCCTCGCGGCCCAGGTTGCCGCGCAACAGCAGGAGGTTGACGATCTCACGGACGGTGTCGACGCCGTGTTCGTGTTGGGTGACACCAAGGCACCAGCTCATGATGGTGCGGTCCGCCTCGCGGTAGACGCGCGCCGCTCGCAGGATGTCGGCGCGACCCACCCCCGACTGGGCCTCGATCGTCTCCCAGGTGGTGGCCTCGCACACGGCGCGGTAGTCCGCGAACCCGACGGTGTGACGGTCGATGAACTCGCGGTCCAGCGCCCCGGGGTCGGACGGCGCCTGTTCCAGGATCGCCTTGGCCATGCCGCGCAGCAGGGCCATGTCACCGCCGACGCGGGGCTGGAGGTTCAGGGTGCTGGTGGGGGTGGCGCGGTAGGTGGCCATGGCCCGGAAGTCGTGCGGGATGATCGCGCGGGTGGCGGCTGCCTCGACCAGGGGGTTGACGTGCACGATCTGGGCGCCGCGCTGGTGGGCCTCGGTCAGGGCCGTCAGCATGCGCGGCGCGTTGGAGGCGGCGTTGACGCCGAGGATGAACAGCGCGTCCGCCCTCTCCCAGTCCGCCAGGTCGGCCGTCCCCTTGCCGGTGCCCAGGGCGGCCTGGAGCGCGCGACCGCTGGCCTCGTGACACATGTTGGAGCAGTCGGGCAGGTTGTTGGTGCCCAGCTCCCGGGCCAGCAGCTGGTAGAGGAAGGTGGCCTCGTTGCCGAGCCGGCCCGAGGTGTAGAACGACGCCTGGTGTGGGGAGTCCAACCCACGCAGGGTCTCGCCGACGAGCGCGAAGGCGTCCTTCCAGGAGATGGGGACGTAGTGGTCGCTGTCCGGGTCGTACGTCATCGGCTCCGTCAGCCGGCCCTGGTCCTCCAGGTCGTGGTCGCTCCACCGGGACAGCTCGGCGACCGAGTGCGCGGCGAAGAACTCCCGGTCCACGCGCTTGCGGGTCAGCTCCCAGGTGACGTGCTTGATGCCGTTCTCGCAGATGTCCAGGTGCAGGCCCTTGAGGTCGTCCGGCCAGGCACAGCCCGGGCAGTCGAACCCCTTGTTCTCGTGGTTCATCCGCGCGATCGCCCGGGGCCCGTCCACCAGGGCGCCCTCCCGCACCAGGAATCGGCTCACGCTCTTCGCCGCACCCCAGCCGGCGGCGGGATGGCGGTACGGGCGGAACTCCGGCTCCCCTCGGGTGGCGGACTCTGCGCGAGCCCGCTCCGCCGCCGGCTCGTCCTGGGAGGTGGTCACGGCACTCACCCTCTCGCTCCGCGCCCGTTCGGGATACCGCAGAAAAGCAGGCATCTCGGGCATTTCGGATCAGGCTATGTCAGCCACCAGGGCCCCGCCAGCTCGACGCGCGACCCGCGCGCGAGCGCCATCACGCCCGGCCCGCGCCGCGCCGGACCGGGTGAACCGGGGGGCGGTCGGTGTCGGACTCAGTCCAGGACGGCGGTGGCCTCGACCTCCACCAGGTGCTCGGGAAAGGCCAGCGCCGCGACGCCCAGCAGGGTGCCCGGCGGCAGCGGGGTGATGCCCAGCGTCGCGGCGGCCCGCGCGACGCCCGCCGCGAACAGCGCCATCTTGTCCGGGGTCCAGTCGACGACGTACACCCGCAGCCTGACCACGTCGGCGAACGAGGCGCCGACCCCGGCCAGCGCCGTGTCGACGTTGAGGTAGCACCGCTCGACCTGGGCGGCGAGGTCGCCCGCGCCCACCGTGGCCCCCTCGGCGTCCCAGGCGACCTGCCCGGCGACGCTGACCAACCTGGACCCGGTGGCGACCGACACCTGCCGGTACGCGTCCACGGCCGGCAGCCCGCTCGGATCGATCAGGGTGATGGCCATACGGCTCGCCTCCTCGTGACGCGGACCCCCGGGCCCGCGACGGCCGAGCCAGGGTGACTCGGTCTCTCGTGGTTACGCCACGACCCTAGGAGAGCCGCCGCTGACATGGGAGAACGCACTTTCCGGTGACCGGGGAACCTCGCGGTGACCCAGCAGCTCACCACGTCTTCCCAGGCGGCGGGATCACCTCCTCCCACCCCGGCTCGCGCCTCGGACCCACTCCCACCCTGGCCCGCGAGCGACTCGCCCCGCTCCCACCCGGCCGACCTCGCGCGCGAGCGCGCGGCGCGGCCGACCCGCGTTAGCGGTACGTCAGCGGTACGGCAGAGCCGTGCCCGAGACTGTGCGGGAGGGGCGTCACCCGCCCGGCGTGACGGCTCGCGCCCGGCGCCCGTGTCACCCCCGCCCGGTGCGCGCGCCGCACCCTTTTCCACCGCTCGGGCAGCGGGGACGATCATCGCGTCGACCCGGCAGCACCCCGTCCCCAGGAGGCACCATGCACAGACGTACGTTTCTCGCCGGCACCGTGTTGGGTACCGCGCTCACCGCCGTGCTGCCGGCGGCCAGTGCGTCGGCGGCCCCGGTCACCTCGCTCAAGGCGCTCCAGGTCGAGATCGACCGCGCGGCACCCGGCGCCCGCATCGTCCTGGCCAACGGCACGTACACCGTTCCGTCGGGCGGCGCCATCAACGTCCTCGGCAAGAACGGCACGACCAGCGCGCCCATCACCATCTCGGCGGAGACCCGGGGCGGCGTGGTCCTCCAGGGTGACCGGGGCTTCGTCTTCGACAAGTCGAGCAACATCACCGTCAGCGGCTTCGCCTTCCGGCAGAAGACGGGCCTGGAGATCCCGGCGAGCTGCCAGCGCATCCGTCTGACCCGCAACGACTTCCAACTCGCGGACGTCACCAAGCTCTACTGGGTGGTCGTCCGGGGCGACGACGTCAAGATCGACCGGAACCACTTCCACCACAAGACCACCGCGGGCATCTTCGTCGTCCTGGACGGGCCGGACGCCGACACCATGGCGCAACGGCTGCACGTCTTCCGCAACCACTTCTCCGACCACACCTTCAGCGGCGACAACGGCGGCGAGACGATCCGACTCGGCGTCAGCAGCCGCGCGCTGGCCAGCGCGCACGCCGTCGTGGAGTACAACCTGTTCGAGCGCTGCGACGGAGACCCCGAGGCCGTCTCGGTGAAGTCCTCGGACAACACCATCCGCTACAACACGATCCGCGACAGTCGGGGCGGCATCGTGCTGCGTCACGGCAACCGCACCACGGTGGAGGGCAACTACCTGCTCGGCGGGGCCGCGGGGATACGCGTCTACGGCAACGACCACCTCATCGTCAACAACTACCTGAGCGGGCTGTCGTCGCAGGCCCTGGTGATCGGCAGCGGCACCACGCGCGACCACCACGCCGGCGAGAGCGAGGACGAGCGGCGGGGCAAGGACGCGTGCGACCGGGTGGTGATCGCGCACAACACCCTGCTCAACAACCGTGGCGCCCTCGCCGGCGAGAGCCGGACCCACGAGCCGCGCGACGTGGTCGTCGCCGACAACCTGCTGGTCGGCGAGACAGGCAGTCTGGTCGCGATGGACAAGACGAAGGGCTTCACCTGGCAGAGCAACATCCTGTGGGGCGCGGCGTCCAACGGCACCATCCCCGCCGACGGCTTCACCCGGGCCAACCCCCTGCTGCGCAAGGCGTCGGACGGGGTGTACCGGCTCGGGGCGGGCAGCCCGGCCATCGCGGCGGCCACCCTCACGAGCCTGACGGTGACCGAGGACATCGACGGCCACGCACGGGGTGCCCAGCGCGACATCGGCGCGGACGAGTACGCGACGCAGGCCCCCGTCCGCACCTCCCTCACCCCGGCGGACGTGGGCCCCAACGCCGCGTGAGACGCCGCCGCCGACGGGCTGCCCACACGCCGGGCGACCCCGCCCCACGGGCCCACCGCCCGTGGGGCGACCCGGGCCGGACCGGCCGGCCCGGGCCCACCGGCCGGACGGGTGGGCGTCAGGCGGAAGCCCACTCGACCAGGTCGGCCAGCGCGTCGGCCACCGTGTCGAGCCCGGGGCCGGCCGGCCCACCCGGCTCGCTCATGTACAGGTCGCGCCGGATCTCCACCATCAGCGCACTGACCTCGGCCTGGCGCCCGTAGTACCGCAGCGGCACGTACGTCCCCGCGAACGGGCTGTCCAGGCCGGTCCCGCCACATCCGGCGAACGCCCGCCGGGCCGCCTTCAGGAGCGGCGCGGGGGTGTGGAAGGCATCCGTGCCCAGACACACCGGCGGGCGCGGGCCCGCGCCGTGCAGCTCGTACGGCAGGGGAGCGGTCGGGTACGAGTGCACGTCGATGATCACGGCACGCCCCACAGCCGCCAGCCGGTCGGCCACCGCCTCCGTCATCGCCCGCGCGTACGGGTGGAAGTAGCGCTCCAGGAGCGGCTGTGGGTCGACGTCGGCCGGGCGCAGCCGCGCGCGGTGCGTGGTGCGCGTGTAGACCGCTCCCATGCCCCGGGACAGCATCTCCTCGCGCCCGTCGGGGAACCGCTCGGGATCGACGACCAGGCGCGAGAGCTGGTTGACGAACCGCCAGGGAGTGCTGGTGGCGGCCGAGGCGGCGCGGGCGGCGAGTCGTTCGGTGTGCGCGTCGGTGATGTGGTCCAACTCGACCGCCAACGCCCGGTCGCCCAGCACGATCCCCGCGCGCACGCTGTCCGGCACCACCCGCGAGGCGTGCGGGACGTGCAGGATCACGGGAGACCCGGGAGCCCCCGGGTGAAGCCGGAAGGTGGCCGTGGACATGCGTTCCTCGCAAGCTGTCGCGTACCGGTGAGGTGCCCACCCATCATCGCCGCGCCACCCGCCGGCCCCGCTCCCGCCCCGTCCACCCGGGGCCGGCCGGCCGCGGCGGGGGCCGCATAGGATGCGAACGCCGGTACCCGGCCGGGTACGACATCCGCCCGACCCCGCTCCTGGAGACGACATGAGCAGCGCCCTTCTCGTGATGGACGTCCAACAGGCCATCGTGGACATCGTGGACGACGGCTCCGGGTACCTGCCCCGGCTGCGGCGGGCGATCGACGCGGCGCGCGCGGCGGACATCCCCGTCATCTACGTGGTCATCGGCTTTCGCCCCGGCTTTCCCGAGATCGGCACGCGCAACAAGCCGCTGGCCGCCATCGCCCGGGCCGGCCTGTACGTCGAGGGCGCTCCCGGCAGCGAGGTCCACCCCGAGGTCGCGCCCCGGCCGGGCGAGGTGGTCGTCACCAAGCGGCGGGCCAGCGCGTTCTCGGGCAGCGACCTGGACGTGGTACTCAGGGCGCGCGGCATCGACAGCCTCGTCCTGACCGGCATCGCCACCAGCGCCGTGGTGCTGTCCACCGTGTGCCAGGCCAACGACCTGGACTTCGGGCTCACCGTGCTCTCCGACGCCTGCCTGGACACCGACCCGCGGGTGCACCAGGTCCTGGTCGAGCGGCTGTTCCCGCAGTGGGCGCACGTCCGCACCGTGGACGACTGGGCCAAGGCCGTCACTCCCCGGTAGCGGCGGGCCCGACTGTGCGGCGCACGGCCGGCGCCGGCCGGCGAGCAGCCCCGGCGGGTCGCCGAAGCGCCCGGCGCGCACGATCGGGCGCAGACAGGCGTCCGCGTCGGTGACGTGCCGGGCGTCGGCGCCGGCCGCCCTCTGGCGGGTGGCGCCGTAGCGGTAGCCGGCCAGCGACAGCCCGCACCGTCGCCAACCCCGACGTCGCGTCAGGGCCGCTCCCGACGCCGGCGTACGCGCGCAGCTCCGCCGCCAGCGGCGCCGACCGCGCCCCCCACCACCCAACGCGCCCCGCAGCCCGCCGGCCCAGCCCGCCTCCGACAGCACGCGCCACACCAGCGACGTGGCCTGCGCGATCATCACAGCCCACGGCGAGCGCGGTCGGGGTGCGGCGCGCCTGGGTGGCGACGAGTTCGTGGAGCGACCCCGCCGGCGCCGCCGGGGCTTTGGCGCCAGGGGCGTGCTGGGTGTCGGGGTGGGCCGGCGCGGCGGTGTGGGGGCCCGTGCCGAGCGGGGCGGCGGCGTCCGGGGCGCGTGTCCCGCGACGCGGGGGCCGTGGTGCCGGGGGGCGCGGCGTACGGCACAGCGGTGTTCGGCACGCCGGAGGCGGTGGGGGTCGGCCGCCCGGACTCGGGTAGTTCCCCGATCATCGCTTGCCCGTGGAATGTCCCCCCGCGACGCGTCGCACGGCTTCTGATCTCGCTGTCATCGGATCACCCCTGACCTCAGTGAACCTCTTTCATTCTGTGCTGGTGGGTGAAATGGGCTGGTCAGCGGGTGCGGTGACGAGGCAGGGCCCCTCGTCGTCGGCGTGGTGATTCCACTCATCACACCGGCGACCGAAGGGGCCCTGCCTCGTCCTCGCGGACCGCGCCTACCAAGGTGCCGGCGCCACCTTCCGCACCCCGTACTACCGCCACCGAGAACAGCCCCAGCATTACCAGCAGTTCAACCACGACCACGCCCGGCTGAGAGCCCCCGGCGAACGCGCCTTCGCCCAGTTGACAGCCTGGCGGCTGCTCCGGCGAGCCAGATGCTCCACCCGCCGCGTCGGCACCGTCGTCCAAGCTGTCCACACGCTGCTGACCTGCACTATTCCGGACGAAAGAGGCCGAAGGGATCAGGCCGGCCTCCTCACCTATGGCTTCACATCGAGACGCACGAGCGCGCCGATCTCCACGAGTTGGTCCGGCAGTGCCAAGTCGGAAACACCCATGACCGTGCTGGCGGGCCGGTGCTCCCCGAAGTACTCGGCGTGGAGGCGTGCTGTCGTGTCGAAGTTCTCCCGCAGGTTCCTCACCAGAACCGTGGTCTCCACTATCTGACGACGCTCGGCCCCGAACTGCCTCAGCACCAGGTCCAGATTCTCCAGCGTGGTGCGGACCTGCAGTACGAAATCGCCGGCACCCACGAAGTTGCCGTGACGGTCATGAGACAGCTGCCCCGACACATGAACCGTGTCACCGACCTGAGTGGCCTGACTGTACCCGTACAACGACTCCCACGGCATGCCGAACCCGAATGCCTTCAGCTGAGAACTCATGACTCACTCCCTTGATACAGCGCGGAGCCGTCAGTTGTAGACAGGCCCCTTGCACGTAGAAGTTACGGGTCCGCGCAAACGATGGTTGTCTGGTAGCGCCTTCCAAGTGTTCTCTGCGCGCACGAAATTGGCTGCAATGGGGCTCTTCCGAGCGCCGGTGTGATGAGTGGAACCTGTACGCCGACGACGAGGCGCCCCGCCTCCTCACCACACCCGTTTGACCAGCCCGTTTCACCCTCCAGCAGAGGATGAGAGAAGCTCAGTGATCGCCGTGTCAAGAATGCTCGATATCTGACGAGCCGCGCCAACACACCTGGGAACAGGCCATGTCGGGTCAGCGGTACGTCACCGTCGGCAGCCGTTTTCCGGGCGCGCCGAGATCAGGCGGGTTGTACGGGCGGCGCACGCCCTCACCGCCCGTGGGCCCGCCACCCGCGCACCCCGAACCACGCACCCCCGATGCGCGCCCTTCGCCTGCGGGCCTGGGGAATCCCCGTATCGCCCGCGCGCTTTCACGTGCCGCGAGACTCCCGTTCTTTTTCCGGTCGACGGCATACCGAATTCCTCGTGACGGACGAATCCGTAGCGTGATCCGTACGGGGGTACGGATCGCGGTCGGCCACGGTGCCGCGTAATCCGCCGGCGAAAGGGGGGAATTCCTTGCGCGCGCGGAATCTCGGATTCTCCGGGAGCGGGGATCGCGGGGTGTGTCGCGAAGGAGTTCGCCGCCGCGTACCGGGGGAGCGCTCGTCGGCCTTGGGTCAGGTGGGCGACGGGCCGGTCGTCCCCGTGTCAGGTGGTGGGTGGGGGATCGAGGTCGGAGGCGCGTGCGATGCCGTCGATCTCCCGTTGGTCGAGGTCGCGTTGGTGTTGCTGGTCGTCGATGCGCTGTCGGAGCGCGCGGAGCCGGTCCGGGTCGGCGGCGACGTCGGGTGAGACGAGGGTCATGGCGCCCTTGACGTACCGGCCGTCGCCGAGTTGGGCGACGACGTGGTCGGCGCGGTCCTCGTGGCCGGGTCGCATCGCGTCGATCAGCCCCGTCAGATGGAGCAGTTCCTGCTGTACCTCGGAGGTGAACAGCTCCTTCTCCTCGCCGTCGAAGCGCAGCCGGACGGTGCCACCGCCGCTCGCGGCCCACAGTCGGAGCACCTCCATGAGCAGGTCGAACTGGGCCGGGGGCATGCGGGCCTGGAGGGTGTCGACGTAGAGCCGGTACCGCAGCACCGCCACCTCGCGGGCGTCATCCTGAGCCGCCACGGTTCTTCCCCTTCCTCGCGGGATCGAACTGGTCACCGCGGGGGCCCGCCCGGGGGGGGGCGGGCACGAACACACCCAACCGGCAGGTGGTCGGCTGTGCCAGGCGTCCGGACAGGGTGTCGATCCGCGTGGTCGCCCAGGCGATCCACCGCGGCCCGGCCCGCGGGCGCCGCGGGTGGGCGTGCCACCGCGCCGTGTCCTGGCTCTCGAGGAGCACCCGCCAGTGACCCGTGCCGGGATCGGTGCGCACGGCGGCCCGCTGTCGGCGTCCGCCCTGGCGCTGTCCTGGCACCGGCCCAGCATCCCCGGCACGGTATCGGCACGGCAAGCCCGTGGGGCGGGGCCGCGCGCGGCGGCCGGTCGACGACCTCGCGCCGGCGCCCCCGGCCGGGCCGCACGCGCCCCCGTCGGCGCCGGGGCGTAAGCGCATCCGGGCCGGCGTCGCACACCAGCCCCGACCGGCGTGGTGCCGTGTCGCGCCGGGGCGGGGCCCACACGGCGAAGCCGACCCGCGCCGGGGCCGTATGGCGCGGGTCGGCTCGTGTGTGCGGGGCGGCTACGGCCCCGGAGCGGGTGAGCGGGTGGGTCAGCGACCCTGGAGGGACTTGACGTTGTTGCCAAAGCTCCAGGAGCGGGAGCCGTCCCAGTTGATCGACCAGGTCATCAGGCCCTTGAGGCCGTTGCTGTACTTGTTCCACGCCTGGCTCACCAGGCCCGGTGCCATGTAGCCGCCACCGGCGCCGGGCTGGGCGGGCAGCCCCGGGACCTGCTTGTCGTAGGGCACCTTGATGGTGGTGCCCTGGATGACCAGGCCCTTGTTGAGGCAGTCGGTCTGCGCGGTGAAGCCCTGGACGGTGCCGGCCTGGTAGGAGTCACCGGAGCAGCCGTACATGCTGCCGTTGTAGTACTGCATGTTCAGCCACCACAGCCGGCCGTTGTCCGCGTACTTCTTGACGATCGGCAGGTAGGCGCCCCAGATCGAGCCGTAGACGACGCTGCCACCGGTGACGTACGCCGTCTCCGGGGCCATCGTCAGGCCGAAGTTGGCGGGCATCTTGGCGAGCACGCCGTCGATGATGCGGATCAGGTTGGACTGCGAGGCCGAGAGCTGGTTGATGTTCCCGCTGCCGGTCAGGCCGGTCTCGATGTCGATGTCGATGCCGTCGAAGTTGTACTTCTGCAGGATCGGGACCACGGTCTCGACGAACCGGTCGGCCACCTTGCTGGAGCTGAGGTCGATGCCGGCCGCGGCGCCGCCGATCGACATCAGCAGCGTGGCGCCGTTGGCCTTCGCGTCGCACATCTCGGCCGGCGTGGAGACCTTCACCGTCGCGTCCATGCCGTCCTCCCACAGGACGGTGCCGTCCGAGCGGATGACCGGGAAGGCGGCGTTGATCACGTTGTAGCCGTGCTCGCTGATGCGCTTGTCGTTGATCGGCACCCAGCCGAAGGGCGGGTGGACGCCGTTGGCCGCGCCGTCCCAGTTCTCCCAGTAGCCCTGGAGCACCTTGCCCGTGGGCTTGGACTTGACCGCGCAGGTGTCGGCGCGCGGCGCGTCGGCCTTCTCGCTGGCCGCGGCGACCGGTATTTGGGCGGCGAAGGCCAACGCGAGGCCGACCCCCAACAGGCGTATCGTCCGACCGATCATGCTGTGCTCCCTTCTGGCCGCGGACATCGGCGCCGGATCGGCGCGGGGCCCGCGGGGGCGTGTCTTCGGGCGCGTGGATGGGGACCGCCGGTCGCGGCCGTGCTGGCGAACGGCGATGGATGTGCACATGACACGTGAGGAGGCGTGGGGGAAGACACGCGTACCTCCTGACCGGGGACCCGAAGACGGGCATGGTGTGTGGTGGGCCACACCGTAAGTTGGTCCAGACCTCTCGTCAAGAGGTCTGGACCACGCGAACAGGGGGGCGGCACACAGCACGACGCCCCGCCCGGAGGGAATCCGAGCGGGGCGCCGTCGTCCAGGGTCGAGCCCCCGTCGCGACCCCGACCGCCGCGAGCGACCCGCCCCGGGGCGGGTTCGCTTCAGGCGGCGGGGCCTTGCCGGGACCTAGTCCCGCTGCGCGTTCTTGGGCAGCGCGCGCCAGGCGACCTTGGTGTTGGTCTTGAAGGACCAGTCCAGCATCTTCTTCGCGTCCGCGTAGCGGTTGCCATCGTTGAGGATGACACCGACCACGGTGCGCTTGCCCTTCGTGGTGGCGAAGACCAGGCACGGCCCGGCGGCCGTGCCGGTGCCGGTCTTGATGCCGAAGGTGCCCTGGTACGAGCCGAGCAGCTTGTTCGTGTTGTACCAGGTGTACGTGCGGCCGTTGGTGGCCTTCTGCTTGGTGCTCTGCGCCTTCACGACCGTCTTGAAGGTGCCGTTGCCGATCGCGTGCCGGGCCAACTTCGCCATGTCGCGCGGCGTCGTGTAGTTGGAACCGCCCGCCGAGATGCCGTCGAACGAGTCGTACTTGGTGTTCTTCAGCCCCAGCGACTTGGCCTTGGCGTTCATCTTGGAGACGAACGACTTCTTCCGGGCGGCGGAGGTGCTGCCCGAGCCGAAGGTGTCGGCCAGCGCGTACGCGGCGTCGCAGCCCGACGGCAGCATCAGCCCGTACAGGAGCTGGCGGACCGTCACCTTGTCACCGGTCTTCAGGTCGGCGGTGCTCGCGCCTTCCCGGGTGACGTAGTCCCGGTACTCCTTCTTGATGGTGACCTGCTTGTTCAGGTTCACGTTCTTCGTGTCGAGCACCACGACCGCGGTCATGATCTTGGTGGTGCTCGCCATCTGACGCTTGGTGTCCGCGTCCTTGGCCCACAGTTGCTTGTTGGCGCCACTGTCGAGCAGATACGCGCCACGGGCCGTGATGCCCGAAGGCCCACTCGCCGCCTGCGCGCTGCTCGTCGGCACCAGCACGGCGAGCGCCGCCGTAGAGGCGACCACCGTAGCTCCCCACCGGTAGGCCGCGCGTCCCCCACGTCGTTCCATATGAGCTCCACTTCGTCTCGCGCATGAATCGTGCGAGCGAATGCTCTCATTAGGTCATTTGCGCCAGAAACGTGGGGGTGTCCACGCGGCGGCGCGATCGCCGGTGACTCAGCGGCCCGCCGTCAGCCACGCGTACGCCCGCTCCGCGTCGAACTCACCCTGCCCGCCCGCGAAGCGCAACCCCGCCGCCGCGAACCACGGGTCGTCCGCCGTCGCCGGCACGTACGGCACCGCGACACACCGCATCCCGGCCCGGCGCGCCGCCTCGGCCCCGGGCGGCGCGTCCTCGACCACGGCGCAGTCGGCCGGCCGCACGCCCAACCGGTCGGCCGCCGCCACGAAGACGTCCGGCTCCGGCTTGCCGTGCGGCACCTCCTCGGCCGACACGTAGGTGGTCAACTGGGCGTCGAGCCCGGTGGCCCGCAACACGGCCCCGATCGCGGCCCGCGAGGAGCCGGAGGCCACCGCGATCGGGTGCCCCCGCTCGGCCAACAGCTCCACGAACCGACGCATCTCCGAGAACGCCTCCATCGAGCTGTCCACCAGCTCCAGGTAGTGCCGGTTCTTGGTCGCCAGCAGCGTGTCCACCGACGCGTCGATGCCGTGCTCGGAACGCAGGATGGTCAACGTCTCGCGCGTGCTGATGCCGATGAACCGGGTGTGCTCCTCCCAGGAGAAGTCGGTCACCCCGTACGCGGCCAGGGTGCGGCGCCCGGCCTCGAAGTAGTGGGGCTCGCTGTCCACGAGTGTGCCGTCGAGATCGAAGATGACCGCGGTGGTACGGGAAGTGCTCATGCGGACAGCATGCCAAGGCCACGGGTCCGGCGTGCGCACCCTTCCGGCGACGTCCCGGCCACCTCGTCGCGCACCGCGCCCGTCCGCTGGCGCGCGGCGCCCACCCGCCCAGGTGTCCCCTCCACCAGCCGGGCCCCTCGCGCCCCCGCTAGCGCTGGCGGCCGGCCTCCGCGCCCACCGCGTCCACCAGCGGCAGCATCCGGTAGGGCACCCGCTGCCGCAGGGCGATCTCGGTCCGTGTGCGCACCACACCGGGGAGCTGGATCAGGCGCTGGACGACGTCCTCCAGGTGGCCGGCGTCGCGCGCCACCACCCGGGTCATCAGATCGCCGCCGCCGGTGATCGAGAACGCCTCGATGATCTCCGGCACCTCGGCCAGCGCGTCCCCCACGTCGTCCAGGTGCCCCTGCGTCACCTCGACGTGGACGAAGGCGAGTACCGGATGTCCCAGCGCGGCGGCCGACAGGCGCGGGCCGGTGCCGGTGATCACCCCGTCGCGCTCCAGCCGGTCCAGCCGCGCCTGCAGGGTGCCCCGGGCCACTCCGAGCAGCCGCGCGTACTCCCGCACGCTGGTACGCGGCTGCTCCAGGAGCAGCCGCAGGATCTTCGCGTCGAGGGCGTCCACGGCCACGCGCCACCGGCTCCTGTTCGTCGTCGCTCGTCCCGCTCGTCCGCACCGGCCCCGAAGGTCCCGAATGCGACCTGGCGACTGTACCAACGGCCCGAGCGCCCGGCCGGCGCCACGGGGTACGGGGCCGCCGGAGCGGGCCGCCGGGGCGCTGCGCCCACCGGCGTACGCGGGTGGGCGGCCCGCGCGGCCCGGCGTGCGATCGGCCGCGTGGCAAGGAGCGCGGTCACCTGTGCCGACCCCGGGTGGCCCCGGGCCCAGGTCACGGAGTGTCCGCGCGGCCCATGGCGAGGAACCAGTCCCGAGCGGCGTCCGCGACGGCCGCCAGCGCCCCCGGCTCCGCGAACAGGTGGCCGGCCCCCGGCACGACGCGCAGCCGGTGCGGTGCGCTCAGCCGCTCGGCCGCCGCCTCGTTCAGGCGCAGCACCTCCGGGTCCGCGCCGCCGACCACGAGCAGCACCGGCGCGCGGACCGCGCCCAGCGCCGGGCCCGCCAGGTCCGGGCGCCCCCCGCGCGAGACGACGGCCGCCACCGCCTGGGCCCGCTCGGCCGCCGCGACCAGCGCCGCGGCGGCGCCCGTACTCGCCCCGAACAGGCCCACCGGGAGCGCGCGGGTCGCCGGCCAGGCCCGCAGCCAGTCGACCACCGCCGCCACACGCCGGGCCAGCATCGCGATGTCGAACCGAAGCTCAGCGCTGACCTGGTCCCGCCGCTCCTCCTCGGGGCTGAGCAGATCGATCAGCACCGTCCCCAGGCCAGCGGCGCGCAACCGCTCGGCCACCGCCTGGTTGCGCGGGCTGTGCCGCGAACTGCCGCTGCCGTGCGCGAAGGCGACCACGCCGAGCGCCGCCGTGGGCAGCGCCAGCTCGCCCGGCAGCCGCACACCGTCCGCCGCGACGCTGATGGCCCGGGTGGTCGTGTCCGTCGTCGCCATATTCTGCGCCTCCCGTCCCGGGCCCGGCCCGCCGTCGGGCGCCGGCCCGGTGGACCGGCCGTCGGCCCGGCTCGCGGTCGCCGCCGGCCGTGGGCGGCGGGCGCGGGTGACGGGTCGGGTCCGGGGTCCGGGTACCCACCCCGGCGCGGGTCACGACCGCCGACGGCGGGCCGGCGCCCCGCGCGGTATCGGCCCGCCGTCGCCAGAGGGCGGCCTGGCCCCTCACCGTGGTCCGTTGGCCTGCTGATGGCCCTGATCAGCGCCCGATGACTGGGCCAATGGCCCAGTGGTGTCGGTGTGTGTTGAGCCAACGGGCGGGTCAATGCTGTGATGGACCCGTCGATGGCGCTGCGGACCTTCCGTGGCGCCTTCTTCATGTCGACGCGCGCTGTTTCGTGCTGGGTGACAGAAGGGGTGGGAAAGCTGTGCTCAAGAGGATGTTCGTGGCTCCGGACCCGGGGCGGCTGCGCCTGCGCAGCGCCGCCCGGTCCGTCCTCGGCATCGGTCTGGCGGTCGCCGTGTGCGGCCTCGCCGGCCACTCGCTGGTAGCCGCCATCACCGGCGGCCTCGCCGCCCTGCTCGCGCTCTTCACGGTCCTCGACACGACCGTGCGCGGGCAGGCGATCACCACCGCCCTGCTGCCCGTGGTCGGCTTCCCCGTACTCGCCCTCGCGGCCGGCCTGCACGACTACCCGCTGGCACGGGACGCGGCCTTCCTGGCCGTGGTGGGGGCGGGCGTGTACGCGCGACGCTGGGGCCCGCGCGGCCACTCCCTCGGCGTGTTCGCGTTCATGACCTTCTTCGCGACGCAGTTCCTCCACACGGAGCTGGGCCAACTGCCCGAGCTGTACGCGGCGGTCACGCTCTCGCTGCTGTCCTCCTCCGCCGTCCGCTTCGGGCTGTGGTGTTACGAGCGCCGCCTGCCCGCGAACGCCCCGCCCGCCCCACCCGAGGGCCGGGGCCTGGCCCGTACCACCACCCGGCAGGCGATCCAGGCGGTCGCGGGCGGGGCGTTCGCGCTCGCGGTGGGCCAGGTGCTCTCGCACGAGCGCTGGTACTGGGCCGTCGGCGCCACCTGGTGGGTCTTCGTCAACACCGCCTCGCGCGGCGAGACGCTGGTCCGCAGCTACCGCCGGGCGCTGGGCACCGTGATCGGCGTGGCGCTCGGACTGGTCGTCGCCGTCCCGCTGCACGGGGCGCCGGTGCCCACCGCGATCCTCGTCGCGGTCTGCGTCTTCGGCATCTTCTACACGGCCGCCGTCTCCTACACCTGGATGATGCTGGCCGTCACGCTCATGGCCGGCCTGCTCTACGGGTCACTGGGTGTACTCGACCCCGAACTGCTCGCCCTGCGGGTGACCGAGACCGCCGCCGGCGCGCTCGGCGCCGCGCTGGCCGTGCTGTGCGTACTGCCCGTCACCACGCACGCCACCACCGACGCCTGGATCCAGCGGGCGTTGCGCTGCGTCCACGCCTGCACCGCCGAGGCGGCGGCCCGGCTGGCCGGCTCCGCGACCGCCGACCCGGCCCCGCGCGTCGCCGAGCTGGAGGCCCTCTTGGGCAGGGTGCGGATGTCGCTGGCCCCGCTGGTGCACCCGTTGAGCCCGCTGCGCGCCCGCAAGGCGCGGGCCCGGCAGGTGCTGGCACTGCTCGACGACTGCGCCCGCCAGGTGCGCGGGCTCGCCTCCATCGCCGCCGACCCGGAAGCCTCGCACGACGCCCGGCTCACCGCCGCCTGTCAGCGCGTGGAGGCCGCCGTCGAGGCGCTGACCACCCCGGACCGGGCCCGGGAGGTGGCCTCACCGGCCCCCGCCCCGCAGCCGTGTGTCACCGAACCCGCCCTTGTCCACCTGCACGGCCTGGAGCGGGCCCTGGCCGAACTGGCCACCCCGCTGCGCAGCTCCCCGCGCGCCCCGCTGGCCGACGCCTGACCCGCCGCCCCCGCCCCGGTAGGGCGGGACGCCCCTCGGGCCCGTACGCGACCGCGTACGGGCCCTCTGGCTCCGACGCCGCTCAGCGCGGCATCTCGGAGGGGATCTCGTGCACCTCCACGGGGAAGTTGTGCGCGGCGCCGGGGCCCGGCGCGGCGGAGGCCCGCGCGGCGATCTCGATCGCCCGGTCGCGGTCGGCGACGTCCACCACCCAGTACCCGGCCAGTACCTCGGCCCGGCCGTCGTGGGTGCCCTCGGCGACCTTCGGGGGCCCGTCGTCCCTGGCCCACACGCTGGTCACCAGCGCCGGCCCGCCCAGGCCCTCGGCCTGCACCAGCTCGCCCGCCGCGCCCAGGTCCTCGTTCAGGCGCTCCATGTGGTCCACCATCGCCTGGAACTCCTGGGGGGAGTACGCGGCGATCTCCTCGTCCCACCGTGTGGCGCTGCCGAACAACTGCACCATGAACCGCATCGTCGCCGCCTCCTGTCAGCCTCGGCGGACCTCCGCGAGGCATTTGGGCCCATCCGCCCGCTCCCTCCGTGCTACCTGATGCCCGCCGTGGCCGCACGCATCTAGAGCCGTGCGAGTGAACCGGGCATCCTGGTCCGGACCTACGGCTACGGCCCGTCCCCACGCGACAGGCCGAGGAAGGTGCGACATGGCGAGCGGCACGAGTGACGAGAGCACGGCCGGCGACGGGGCGGCCAGCGGTGACCAGCGGGCCTACATCGGCTCGTTCACCTCGGCGGGAGGCTGGGGCGTCAGCGTCGCCACGGTCGAACCGGACAGCGGGGCCCTGACCGTCAAGCACTCGACGGACATCGTGGAAAACCCCTCCTACCTGGCCCTCTCGCGCGCCCAGGGGGTGTTGTACGCGGTCAGCGAGACGCCCGAGGGGTACGGCGCGGCCTTCTCTCTGGGGGACCCCGACCGGCCCGCCCCGCTCGGGCTCCCGGCGGCCGTGGGCGGTGACGACCCGACCCACCTGTCCCTGACCCCGGGCCACGTGCTCATCGCGAACTACACCTCGGGCAGCGTGAGCGTCCTGCCCTACCTCCTGGACCCGGAGGGCCACGGCACGTGGTGCGGCCTCGCGAAGCCCACCGACGTACGCCAGCACGAGGGCTCGGGCCCCGACCCGGAGCGGCAGCGGGGCCCGCACGCGCACGCCGTACTGCCCGACCCCTCGGGACGCTGGGTGCTCGCCGTGGACCTGGGCGCGGACGCGGTGTACGTCTACGAGCTGGACGACGAGCGGGGCACCCTTCGCCCGCACGGCGCCACCCAGCTCGCGGCCGGCGCCGGGCCGCGCAGCGTCGCCTTCCACCCGGGCGGCCAGTGGGCCTACGTCACCAACGAGCTGGACTCCACGGTCACCGCCTGCCGCTGGGACGCCGCCACGGGCGAACTCACGCCCGGCCACACGCTCGCCGTGCTGCCCCCGCGCGAGGGCGCCGACCAGCCGCGCAACTACCCGTCCGAACTGGTCGTCGCGGCCGACGGGCGATTCGCCTGGGTGGCCAACCGGGGCGACGACAGCATCGCGGTCCTCGACCTGACGGCGGCCGACCGGCCCCGACTGGTGACCACCGTGGCCTGCGGCGGGCGTTGGCCCCGGCACCTGGCTCTCTCCACGACCGGGGAGCGCCTGTACGTGGCCAACGAACACTCCGGTGACGTGGCCTGGTTCACCGTCGACACCCAGAGCGGGACCCCCACCTGGGCGGGCTCGGTGGACGCCCCCGCGGCCTCGTGCGTGGTGCTGGCCTGACACCGGACGCCCACCACCGTGCGCCGGGCCCCCGTGGCGTACGGTGCCCCGGCCGCCGCCGTGGCCGTCGGTTCGACCGGCGGGCATCGGCGGACGCCGGGGCCGTGTCGGGCCCACCACGGCCCACCACGGCACGAGAAGAATCGCTGTCGCGAACGGTGACGCGCACCATGCGCGAGGGCGGCCCGGACGCCGAACACCGGCATCCGGGCCGCCCTCGCGTGCGGAGCGGGTGGTCGCCTAGCGGTTGGGCGCGCCCGGGAGCGTGAGGCCCAGCACCGTCGCGTACGCCGACAGCGCCAGCCGGCCCACGGCGGGGTAGGCGCCCAGCGGCTCGGCCGCCGCGCAACCCGCCTCCCTGGCCGCCGTCTCGATCAGCTCGGCGGACACCTCGGGCCCGATCAGGTACGGGGCCAGGGCCAGGCGCTGCGAGCCGGAGCCCAGCAACTGCTCGGCGGTGCGGGCGATGGCGCCCTTCTCGTCGAGCGGGGCGGCCAGCACCGGCACCGCGAGGCGGGCCGAGAGCAGCATGCCGGTGATGCCCGCCGCCTGGACGGCCTCTGGCCCGCCGACGGTGGCCAGGATGATGCCGTCGGCCGCGGTCGCCACGGTGAACAGCCGGGCGCGGTCGGCGCGGGCCAGCCCGGCCTCCGACAGTCGCACGTGCAACGCCTCGGCGAGCAGCGGGTGCGGGCCCAGCGGGTCGGTGAGCTGGGTGGCGCAACCACTGTTGTCGACGGCCTGCCGCACCCGGGCCACCAGCTCGCTGTCCGGGCCAGCCAGGAGCGGCACCACCACGGCCGCCGGTCCGTCCGTGACCTGCTGCTGGGCCCCGGCCTCGGGCGACTGCGCGGCGGGGTCGGCGGCTCGCGCGGCGTCGAGCTGGGCCGCGCGCTCGTGGCCGGCCCGGGCCAACACGGCCTCCAGGGCCAGGGACTCCGCGCCGGCTTCCCCCACGTAACCGACCCGGGCGTCGAGGCCGGGCAGCTCGGAGCGCGCGATGCTCAGCACCTCGTCGACCAGGGCGTTCGTCACCGGATCGGGGGCCCCGGGTACGGCGAGTACCAGCGGCGGCGCGCCGACGGGAGCGGCGGCGGGCTCGGGCCGCCGGTGCCGTCCGGACTGGCGAGGTCGTGGCATTCGTACAGGCAGGCCGGACGCGGGACCGGTGGGGGAACTCATGGCGCCGCATGTTAGCCGTTTGACGAGCCGCGCTGTTCAGGTGGGTACAACTAGGCCGAATCCGTCCCGTTTTATCCGGCGTTTTGGGTCGTGTGTGCCGCACTATCCGTGATGCGACGGTGACTTACGGACCGTCGCGCGCGGCACACCGAACCCGTGCCCCACCGTCCCGCCGAGCCTCGCGCGCGGCGGCTCAGAGGATCTGGAGCAACTGCCCGTCGACGGGCAGCCGCAACGTGTCCGTCGCGAGCGCGGAGGCCACGCGCAACGCGCCGGCCAGCGGGTCGCCCGCCGCCGTCACGACCGGAACCCCGGGGAGCCGGCGGGCCAGTTCGCGGCGCACCGGGTCGACCAGCGGCGCCCCCATCCGGAACAGTCCGCCCGTCAGCGCGAGCGCGCTGACCGGGCCGACCCCGTCCGAGGGCGCCTCCGGGCCCTCGCCGATCGGGGCCCACGGTGCGCCCGGGGCGTGTGCCACCTCGGCCGCCGTGCCCCGGGCCGCGTCGCTCACACCGGTGGCCGTCGTGGGGGTGGTGACCGGGCCGGGGAAGGCGGCCTGGGCGGCGCGCGCGATGTGGTCCGCCGCCTCGCGCAGGATGGCGGCCGCCACCGGGTCGGTGGCCGCGCAGCGGCCGACCTCCGGTGCGAAGGAGGCGAGCACGGCCGGCCGATCGGGGCGCGGGTAGAGCAGGCCCGGCAGTTGCTCGGGCGGTCCGAAGGTGGCCTCAAGCCGGGAGAGCAGGGGGTGCGAGCCACCCGCGCGCCCGTCGTGAGCGCGCATGGCGGCCTCCAGGCCGGCCCGGCCGATCCACGCGCCACCGCCGCAGTCACCCAGCAGATGACCCCAGCCGTCGGCGCGCCGCCAACCCGCGTGCGGCCCCTCGCCCAGGCTGGTGCCCAGCGCGATCATGCCCGTACCCGCGGCCACCACGACGCCGGGCCGCTGCCCGAGCGCGCCCGCGTACGCCGTGGCGCCGTCGGCCGCCAGCGCCAGCCGGCGCGGGCCGAGGGCAGCGGCGAGCGCCGTGGGAAGGTGGGCCCGCAGGTCACCGCCGAGGGTGGCCATGCCGGCCGCGCCGACACAGACGGCGGCGACGCCCTGGGCACCGGCCGTGCGCAGCAGTCGCTGGGCGGCGGGCAGCACTCGCTCCAGCAGGCCGGCAGCGTCGATGCCGCGCTCGCCGACGGTCGCCGGGCTGGGGGAGTGCCAGGTCAGCGGCTCGGCGGCGGGCTCGCCCAGCGGGTCGACGGGGCCCAGGGCGATGCGTACGCCCGAGCCTCCGGAGTCGATGCCCAGGGCGTAGCGCGTGCCGATCGTGCCCGCGTCCGGGGCGGACGTGCGGCGGGTGGTGGGTTGGGTGGGAGGCGCCGGGGGGTTGGTGTCCATCGGCTCAGCCGAACCCGCGGGCGTCCTGCTTGAGCGCGGTGTCCACGGTCAGCGCCGTGGCCACCACCAGGCTGAGCAGCGGGTCGGGAAGCTGCTGGTGGATCTGGAGCACGTAGTTGTCGGCCGTGGTGAACATGGTCTTGGCCAGGCCCTCCCAGGTCTTGGTGATGCGGGCGATCTCGTGGTCGGCGTGGTCCACGATGGCGAAGTTCCAGGCGCGCCAGTTCTCCGCCTTGATGGCACCCACCCGTTGGCCCTGGACCATGATCGCGAAGTTGATCTTGCCCATGATGTTCTGCTGCACGATCTCGCCGACCGGCTGCCCGTCCGGACGGGCCACCAGGACCCGGGACTTGAGGAACTTGGCCGGCCGGGTCAGCACGAGGTGCGGCTGCCCGTAGGCGTCCCGGATCTCCAACCGGTGCGTCATGAACTGGTCAAAGCTGGAGACGAAGCGGGCCACCTTCTTCAGCGCGCTCTGCCCCACCTGGACCACCGAGCCGATGGTCCGGCCGTGCTGGTCGAAGACGCTGTACTCGTTGGTCAGCTCGATGAGCTTGACCTTCTGGTTCACCACCAGCACCGACTCGGTGAACAGCGTGCCGCCGCCCTGGGGGACCGAGGTGCCCAGGCCCGCCTGCTGCTGGACCTGGCGCTGGATCTTCTCGGGCGGCGTGCCGACGGCCTGCTGGACGGCCTGGCCCGGCTGGCCGGCATGGGTGTGCGCGGTCCACTGGGCGCCGTCCCACCAGCGCAGGAGATTCGGTGTGCCCTGCGGGTCGGCGTACCAGCCCGCGGGCGTGGAGGGATGCGTAGTCATGACCCGACAGTATCGCTCGCCTGTCCGGATGCCGACGGTCAGGAGCGGCGCACGGGCGCACGCCAGCGGTCACGCGCGATCAGGGCAGGCGCCACTCCACCGGCTGGGCCCCCTGCTGCGCCAGCAGGTCGTTGGCCCGGCTGAACGGGCGCGATCCGAAGAACCCCCGGTCGGCCGACATGGGTGAGGGATGGGCGGACTCGACGGCCGGCAGGCTGCCGAGCAGCGGACGCAGATTGCGCGCGTCCCGCCCCCACAGGATCGACACCAGCGGCCTGCCGCGTCCCACCAGGGCCCGGATGGCCTGCTCGGTGACCTCTTCCCAGCCCTTGCCCCGATGGGCCGCCGGTTTGCGTGGCGCGGTGGTGAGCGCCCGGTTGAGCAGCAGGACACCCTGTTGGGTCCAGGGCGTCAGGTCCCCGTTGGACGGGCGGGGGTGGCCGAGGTCCGCGTGCATCTCGCGGAAGATGTTGTCCAGACTGCCGGGCAGCGGACGCACCTCGGGGGCGACCGAGAAGCTGAGCCCTACCGCGTGCCCTGGCGTGGGGTAGGGATCCTGACCGACGACGAGCACCCGCACCTCGTCGAAGGGCTGTTGGAACGCGCGCAACACGTGCTGCCCCGCCGGCAGGTAGGTGCGTCCCGCCGCGATCTCGGCGCGCAGGAAGTCCCCCATCGCCGTGATGCGGTCGGCCACCGGCTCAAGTGCGTTGGCCCAGCCCGGTTCTACGATTTCGTTCAACGGTCGTCCAGCCACGGCGATCACTCTACTGGCCCAGGGCGGGCCCGTTCGCCCGACCGCCGCGGCCGGTGCGCAGGGCAACGCGCGAGCGGGCCGATCAGGCGGCCCAGCGGTAGGGGTCGGGGTATGTCGGGGTGAGGTCGAGCGCGCGCGCCGCGCGGTGCGCCCAGTACGGGTCGCGCAGCAGCTCCCGGCCCAGCAGCACCGCGTCCGCCTCGCCGGCCCGGAGGATCTCCTCGGCCTGCTCCGGCTCGGTGATCTTGCCGACGGCCGCGACCGGCAGATCGGTCTCCGCCTTCACCCGAGCAGCGAAGGGCACCTGGTAGCCGGGGCCGGTCGGGATGCGCACCCCGGCGGCGTTGCCGCCGGTGGAGACGTCGAGCAGGTCCACGCCGTGCGCGTGCAGGTCGCGCGCGAGACGCACCGTGTCGTCCGCCGTCCAGCCGGCCGCCGCGCCCTCGGCCGAGGCGCCCTCGGCCCGCGCGCTCTCCTGGAGCCAGTCGGTCGCCGAGACGCGGAAGAGGACCGGCAGCTCCTGGGGCCACACCGCGCGCACCGCGTCCACGACCCGCAGGGCGAAGCGGGTGCGGTTCTCGTACGAGCCGCCGTACGCGTCGGTGCGGTGGTTGCTGTGCGGGGAGAGGAACTCGCCGATCAGGTACCCGTGCGCGCCGTGGATCTCGACGACCTCGAAGCCGGCGGCCAGCGCGCGCCGAGCCGCGTCCGCGAACTGGCCGACGATCTCGTCTATCTGCTCCACCGTCAGCTCGTCGGGCACCGGGTGCTCGGCGTCGAAGGCGACCGGGCTGGGGCCCACCGGCCGCCAGCCGTGCTGGGCGGGGTCGGTGATCGGCTTGCCGCCCTTCCAGGGGCGGTCGGTGCTGGCTTTTCGTCCAGCGTGTGCGATCTGGATGCCCGGGACCGTGCCGAACCCCTTGAGGGCGGTGGTGATCCGTCGTAGCGCCGTGACCTGGGTGTCGTTCCAGAGCCCGAGGTCGGCGGGGCTGATCCGGCCCTCGGGGGAGACGGCGGTGGCCTCGACCAGGATCAGTCCTGCGCCGCCCACGGCCCGTGCGACGTAGTGCGCGAAGTGCCAGTCGTTGGCCACCCCGGCGTTCGGCCCGAAGACCTCGGCGGAGTACTGGCACATGGGAGCCATCCAGACCCGGTTGGGGATGGTCAGCGACCGCAGGGTGTAGGGCTCGAACAGCGCGCTCACGGCTACTCCACTTCGGAGGGGTGTCGGGGTGCGGGGTTGTACGACACTCATCGTAGTACGCCATTCATCAAATTACGACTCCCCTCGTACAAGCGCCGTGGGCCGCGCCTCCCGCGCTCCGCTGACACCGCCCCGCTCCCCGGGCACCGCCGAGCACTCCGCCCGACCCAACTCAGCCTGCCGTACGCCCTGTTCGTCCCCGCGCACCTCCCCACACCCGGGGGCGTCCGGGTCGCCGTGTGCCCCGCGTCGACTCCCACACCCGGCGCCAGTGCGCCGCGCGCCGGGCCCCGTCGGCGGGGGGCGGCGCCGCGGGGGTGGGCGGCGCGCCGGCCGCGTCCGCCGCGCCGCGCAACGCGCCGTACCACCCCAGGTCGGACTCCGCCCACAGCGCGTTGACCTCGCGCATCATGCGGTCGCGGAACGCCGGCGCCTTCTCGCCTTGGCCCGCCACGATCGGGCGGCCGAAGCGGACACTGACCGGCGGACCGTCGCGGCGGGGCACCCGGTCGCCGGGCGGCAACGCCGCGAAGGTGCCCCGCACCACCACCGGGACGGCCGGCACCCCCGTGTCCAGGCACAGCCGCGCCGCGCCCAGCCGGAACCACCCCGTCCAGCCGTCGCGCGAGCGCGACCCCTCGGGGAAGAGCAGCACGCTCCAACCGTCGCCGATCAGCCGGGTCGCCAACCCGGCCCCGTGACCGCGCCGCCCGGCCCGCCGATCGCCGCGCCGGTCCACCGGGAAGGCGTTGAACAGCAGCGCCGTGCCCGCCCCGGTCAGCCGCGAGGCGAAGAAGTGGTCGGCCGCCGCGCCCACCGTGGTGCGGGCCGCCAGCGGCCCCGGCAGCGCCCCGAGGATCAGCGGCGTGTCGAGATGGCTGGCGTGGTTGGCCACGAACACCACCGGCCCGCGCAACCCCACCAGGTGCTCACGGCCCGTCACCACGGGCCGCACGCGCGCCCACAGCAGCGGCCGGAACAGGCCGGTGCGCAGCACGTCGCGGGCCAGCGCGGCCGGGGCCGAGCGGGCCCAGGCGGTGGGAAACGGCGCCTGCCGGTCCCCACCCGGCGCGTACTGCTCGGGCGGCAGAGCGCGCGGTGGTCGGGCCCGCCCCCGCCAGTCGCGGCCCCGACGCAGCAGGGCCAGGTCCCGGCGCAGCCCGCCGGCGCGGGCCGGGTCCGCGCCGCCGAGTCGCTGGGCCGCCCGGCGGTGCGGGGTCGGCTCCCGGCCGCCCGTCACGAGACGGCCGCCAACGTCAGGGGCGGGGCGTGCAGATAGGTGATCTCCGGACTGGAACCCACCGTGTGCGAGGCCATCTGGAGAGCGTCGTCCAGCGTGCTGGCCGCGCGGAACCCGAGACGGGCGGCGACGGTGGGATCGGCGCCGACGAAGATGACGTCACCCAGGTGCTCCATCGCATGCGCGCACCAGTACCACATGTAGAACGGGTGCACCCCGTGGTAGGCGTAGCTCCTGCGGTAGAGGTGGACGTACCAGGGGTCGGTGGCGAACTGCTCCTCGAACTTGCTCTCCACCACCGCCGGATCGGTGGACTGGGACAGGACGTCCTCGTAGAAGTCCAGGTAGCTGGGATGGTGCACGGTGTGGAACGCGTTGGGCAGCGGGTGGTAGAAGATGCCCACCCCGCCCCGTCGCACGATGGGCTTGTTCAGGTACATGTTGAACAGGTAGCCGAGCCCCATCGAAGCGACCAGGATCGGGTTCATCACCGAGTTGACGTTGTACGGGCACAGGTACGGCACGCCGAACACGCCGATGTCGGCCTGTCCCGCCACCGGTGTGACCTGCTGGCGGTGCACGTGTCGCAGCGTGATCGGGTGCACCGCGCTCGGCGCGCCCGCGGCCACGCTGGTCACCCCCCAGGGTGCGGCCACCCGGTGGAAGGCCCGCCGGCGCAGCGCCGGCGGCAGGAGTCGGGAACCGCGCCGGGCGCCGACGAACGCCGCCTGGTCCGCCGCGTTCCACTCCCACTCGCGCTTGCTGAGGAAGCCCAACGACCGGGGGAAGGCGTCGTTGTTCAGCGCCGTCTCGATGGTGAACACCTTCACCTGACCGCCGATCAGGTCCTGCATGCGGTCATAGGAGCGGTGCATGGCCGAGTGCGTGGGGTCGTTGAAGGAACGCGAGTGCTGGAGGGTGTCCACGTTGTGGTGGTGGCGCAGGCTGCGGTAGCTGGCCAGGCCCACCGAGACGGACTTGGCGCCGCCGTTCATCGCCACCAGCGTGATGTTCACGTACACCACCAGGTCGCTCTCGGCCGCGCGGCGGTTGATCTCCACGTCCTCGCCGTGCCCGGTCTGACCGAGGTGGACCAGGTTCTCCCGGTCCTCCGCGTCGTGGTTGCGCAGGTGGTGGGGGAAGAACGAGCGGAAGACCCGGTCACCCACCACGTGGCGCAGTTCGGCCGGCGTCATGCGGCGGTGCAGGGCGTTGGCCGCCACCAGTTCGACATCGTCCACCCGGTGCGCGGCGGCGAGTTCCAGCACGTGCTCGATGATCCGCTGGCGGACGTCGGGGCTGCGCATGGGCGGCAGCGGCAGCGACAGGTCGTCGAAGACGATGGTCAGCCGCATCCCGGGGCGCAGCAGCGCGGACAGCGGTTCGCTGCCGTGCGGCTCGCGCAACGCCCGCTCGATCGCCGCGTCCAGGTCACGGATGCCGGGCAGCGACGTGGGCGGGTAGACCACGCGGGTGCCGTGCGGCAACTGCTCGAGACGGAATCCCTCCCCCTCGCACACCAGCAACGGCGGTGTGCGCTCGTCGACTTCGAGGACCAGTCCGGGTCTGCTCACGCGTAGCTCCTTGTCGCTGTGCTGGCCTCGCCGGCCCGCACCGTCTCGGCCAGCACCTCCCACCGGTTGCCCACGTGCGCCCCCCAGCGCACGACGGGCCAGTGCCGCCGCGCGGCGTACCGGTACAGCCGCAGGTCGGGGTTGACCGCGCATGGTCGGCCGACCGCCGCCAGGAAGGGCCGGTCGGAGTAGCTGTCGGCGTACGCGTACGAGTTCCGCAGCGACAGCCCCTGCTCGCGCGCGTACTCCCGCAGCCACACCGCGCGCGCCTCGCCGACCACCGGCGGTTCGACCAGGCGGCCGGAGAGCACCCCGCCCCGGCTCTCCATCCGGCAGGCGACGATGTCGTCGAAGAGCGGGCGCAGCGGCTCGACCAGTACGTCGAGGCTGCCGGTGACCAGGACGGTGCGGTGCCCCGCGGCGCGGTGCTCGCGCACCCGGCGTACCGCCTCCGGCGCCACCCGCCGCAGCAGTGCGTCCGCCAGCGCCTCGGGCACCAGGGCCCGCAGCGCGGCGGCGTCGGCGCCCTGGTAGCGGCGCAGGAAGGCACGGACGAACGCCGCCCGGTCGGTGCGCTCCGCGCGCAGGTAGCGGGGCACCGTACGGGCGAGGTCGAGCAGCTCCGCCAGGTGCCCGGGGAGGGACCCGGAGGCCAGGCGGGCCCACAGGTAGGACTCGACCATGTCGGCGGCCACCACGGTGCCGTCGAGGTCGAACACGGCCGCCGCGTCCGTCGCCGCCGGCAGCGCGCGCCCGGCCCCGTGCCCACGCCCGGCCGAGGCCCCCCGCAGGCTCATGGCGTCGCGCAGCCGCCGGGTGACCGCCGGGCAGTGCACCTCCTCCAGGTAGTCGCGCCAGTCGAGCCCGCGCGGGTCGAAGCCGCGACCGGCCGCGAGCTCGGGTGGCTGGGCCCGGTGCAGGGCCATCAGCTCCCGGTCGTCGTAGCGGCCCTGGGCGCCGGTGTACGGCTGGTAGACCTCGAAGTAGTGACGCTGGCGCGCGAGTTCGCCCCGGTGGTGGCGCAGCCGGCGCTCCCGCTCCTGGGTCCGCGCACCGCCGGGCAGCCACTCCAGGGCGCTGCCGGCCGTCGTCGCCGCCCGGTCGGCCAGGTCGAGGGCCGTCCGCACCCGCGCGGCGCTCTGGAACCGCCACCGCGCGTGCCGCAGATGGCCGCGCCCCCGCGGATCGGGCAGCGGGTGGCGGTCGAAGTAGGCGCGCAGGTGGTCGTGGAGCGCGCCGTAGGTCAGCGGGTTGCCGGCGCCGGAACCGACGTGGAAGTAGTGCGGCGCGTCCGGTGGCGCCGGCGCCGCGGCGGCGGCCAGGATCGCGTTGACCACCAGGTCCACCGGGATGAGGTCCAGCACGGCGTCGGGGTCGCCGGGCAGGTCCCACATGGCGCCCGTGCCGTAGTCGATGATCAGCGGGTCGAGCATCTTGTGGCCGTCGATCCAGCCCGGGTAGGGATGGCGCAGCGCGCTCTCGACGATCGCCGGCCGCAGGACGGTCAGGGGCCGCCCGGCCCAGCTCTCCTCGGTGGCCCGCTCGGCCAGCGCCTTGGTGAAGGTGTAGACGTCCGTCCACCCCAGGGAGTTGGCACGGGCGCGACCGTAGGCCACCAGCCGTTCGGCCACCCAGGCGCGCCTGGCCTCCTCGGTGTGTCCGGCCACCACCTGGTTGCCGCCCGGCGCGTGTGCCCGGCGCGCCTCGCGCGACAGCCGACGCAGCACCTCCGGGCGCCGGGAGTCCCGCTCGGTCTCGGCACGCGCGCTCTCGCCGCTGGCCAGCTCCTGGCGCCAGTCCACGGTGTGCCGCAGCGGCTCCTCGCGCACCCGGCCGTGACCGGGCGCCGAGACGTAGGCGGTGGAGACGTACACCAGGTGGGGCGGGGTGGCCTGGTGGGCCAGCTCCTGGCACAGCCGCACCGCCCCGGCGACGTTGGCGCCGAACGCCTGGTCGACGGGCGGGTCGAAGGTGACCGCCGACGCGCAGTGGATGACCGTGTCGAGATCCCCGGGCAGCCCGCGCACGCTCTCCAGGTCCCCCTCGACGACCCGTACCCGCCGGGCCGCCTCGGCCAGTTCCTCGTCGCCGCCTGGTCTCTCGTGCCACCGGCGGAAGACGTCCTTGCGCAACAGCCGCACCAGCCGGTCCCGCCCGCCGCACCCGCCCCGGCCGCGCAGCAGCAGGCTGACGCGGGTGTCGGGATGGTCGGCGAGCAGCCGTTCCAGCACGGCCTGCCCGATGAATCCGGTGGCCCCGGTGAGCAAGACGTGCGCCCCCTCCAGGCTGGTGACGGCGTAGCTACGCGGCATGGCTTCCTCCGGGTCAGGGGTCGGCGGTCGAATCCGGTGACGGGCGGTGGGCGGTGGGAGCGGGGCGGTGGCGCGTACCGGGGCGGGGAGCGGGCCCGCCCCGGTACGCCCGCGCACGCCGCCCCGCCACGCGAGGGGCGGGCCCGGCCGGGTCACGGCCGGGGCGGGCGGCGGGCGATCAGGTGTGTCCCGGCGGCTGGCGCGGCACGGCGCGGGCGGGCGGCTCGCGCAGATAGCCGCTGATGGCCGCCGCGCACACCTGCCGGACCGGCCAGCCCAGGGCCCGCGCGGCGCGCTCGGCCTCGGCCAGCTCCGGCTGCACCGTCACCTCCCCGCCCGGCACGTCGGCGATCTTGACGGGGACGTACTGCTCACGCCCGGGCGGCCCCACGGCCACGGTGGTCACCCGGCGCGGCAACGTCGTACGCCGCTGGGTGGACCAGCGCACGCCCAGCGTCGTGGTGTGCCGCAGCAGGACGTCGGTGACGGCGGGCCGCACCTCGGCCGCGCACAGCGCCGTCACCAGCCGACCCGGCCGGCCGCGACGGCCGACGGTGCCGACGGTCCAGCAGTCCCACGCGCCGGCCGCGCGCAGCGCCTCCAGCACCGAGGGCCACAGCCGTGGGTCCAGGTCGTCCACGGTGCTCTCGACCACCACGACCTCGCCCGACACCGCCGCCGAGGGCACCGCGAGCGCCTCGCCCACCACGACGCGGGTGATGTTGGGGCCCTCGGGAGTGTCCCGGTGGCCCCCGCCGACTCCCACGGCCCGTACCGTCATCGCGACCATGGGGCCGGGCCTGGCCACCGCGCCGACCAGCGCGGCCCCGGTCGGGGTGGTGCGCTCACCGGTCAACTCGCCGGCGGCCAGCGCCAGTCCGTGGCGCGCGGCGATGCCCAGGACGGCGGGTACCGGCACCGGCATCCGCCCGTGGGCACCGGTGACGTGCCCGCTGCCAGCCGCCAACGCGGAACAGGTGACCTCGGCGTTGGGGGCCAGCAGCCCCAGATCGGCCAGGGCCGCCGCGCAGCCCACCACGTCCGCCAGCGCGTCGTGCGCGCCGACCTCGTGGAAGTGCACCCGCTCCGGGGTCGTGCCGTGCGCCTGGGCCTCGGCCTCGGCCAGCAGCTCGAAGACCCGCCGCGCGCAGCGGGCCACCTCGGGCGCGAGCGGTGCCTCGGCCAGCAGCGCGAGAACCTCCGGCAGGTGCCGGGAGCGATCGGGCACCGAGGGTCGGTCCACGTGGGCCCGCAGACAGGCGAAGCCGCCCCGCCGCGCGGGCCGGGTGCGCACCGTGAGGCCGGGCACGCCGAGGGCGGCCACCGCGTCGGCGACCACGCGGGGGTCGGCCCCCGCGTCCACCAGCGCGGCCAGCAGCATGTCGCCCGCCACGCCGGCCGTGCAGTCCAGGTGCGCCGCGCCACCGGTCCGGGTATCGGGCGGCGCCTGGGGTTCGGCCGTGTCACAGGGTTCCGGCGCGGCGGGGGGCGCGGTGCCCCGGCGCCGCTCGTGCGGCGGCCGCTTCCCGGACCGCGCGGGGGGCTGCTCCGGAGTGGGGGCCGGTCGCGGCTGGGGCGCGGCGGAGGCCGGGCCCGCCTCGGGGGATTCGCTCATCGGGTGCGTCTTCCTGTCGTGTCGCGGCCCGCCGTGCGCGCGAGCCGGTGGTGCCTGGTACGCCGCGTCCCTCTCGTACCGGCCGATCCGCGCGTCCGGCCGGGCCCCGTGGGGGCGGAGGGGCGCGCCGGGCGGCCCGGGGGCCGGCACGCCGCGGGCGTCGGTCGGCGGTCCCCGGGCGCGGGCTCAGCCACCGTGCACCGCGTTGATGATCTTCGCGGCGTGTACGGCGGCCCCGAAGCCGTTGTCGATGTTGACGACCGTCAGGCCGGGCGCGCAGGCCGCGAGCATCGAACCCAGCGCGGCGACGCCGCCGGCCGCCACGCCGTAGCCCACGCTCGTGGGGACCCCGACCACCGGCGCGCGCAGCAGGCCGGTCACCACGCTGGGCAGGGCGCCGTCCATGCCGGCCACGACGACCACACAGTCCGACGCGCGCAGCGTCGGCAACTGCGCGAACAACCGACCGATGCCCGCGACGCCCACGTCGTCCACGAGAGCGGCGCCCACACCCAACGCCGCCAACGTGGCCAGGCACTCGCGTGCCACGGGCAGGTCGCCGGTCCCGGCCGTCAGGACCCGCACGGCGCCGCGCGCGGCGGGCAGCGGGCCCACGGTGACCGTGCGCCCCACCGTGTCCACACGGACCGGGTCCGCGCCGAACGCGCTGGGCGCGGCGGCGAGCACCTCCGCCGGGCACCGCGTGGCCAGCGCGGGCACGGCCGGATCACCCGCCCGCAGCTCGGCCAGCAGCCGCAGCGTCTGGGCCGCCGTCTTGGCCTGCGCGAACACCACCTCGGGCACGCCGGTACGGTCGCGCCGATCGAGGTCGAGCCGGGCGAAGTCGGCCACCCGCAGCGTCTCGGTCTCACGCACGACAGGCCCCTTCCGTCCCGCGCACGGCCCCGTCGTGTCGCACGACGCCCGCGGCGCCCGCACCGGCTGGTCGCGCCGGATCACTCGCGGGGCCCGTCGACGGGGCGCCGGCCGGGGCGCCGGCCGGGGCGTCGGTGGGCCCGCCGCTCACCGCTCCCACGCGGTAGGGCGCCACCGCCCCCGGGCCCCGGCGCGTCGCCCCGGCCACCCGACGCGACAGGGCGGCGGCCCGCTCCGGCTGCCGCGTGACCCAGTCGTAGGCGGGCGGTCCCAGCTCCACACGGAAGTCCGTCGCGAACAGCCGGACCCGCACGTCGGTGAGCGGGACGCGGCCCCTGGCCAGCTCCGCGCGGACCAGCTCCTCGGCCCGCTCGACCAGCCCCAGCCGCTCACGGGTGACCGGCACCCCGACAGCCACCCGCGACGCTAGACACGGTGTGCCCGGCTTCTCCGCGACCGACAGCCCCCACGCGGCGGCCACGGCGCGCACCTCCGGCTTGCCCAGGCCGGCCTCGGCCAGCGGCTCGGCGACACCGAGCTCGGCCGCCGCGCGCAGCCCCGGACGGTGCGGTGCCCGCCGGTCGTCGCGGTGGGTGCCGGTCGCGACCCCGTGGAAGCCGTACGCGGCGGCCACGTCGGCCACCCGGGCCAGCACCGTGCGCTTGCAGAAATAGCAGCGGTTCCCGGAATTCTCGCGATATCCGGCCACCGTCCATTCGTCGGTGGGCACCACGACCAGCGGGGCGCCGATCTCCGCGGCCGTGCGCCGCGCGTCGCGCAGCTCGTTCCTGGCCAGCGCGGGGGAGTCCGCGATGACGGCGAGCGTACGCGCGCTTCCCCAGGCCCGTACGGCACCGGCGAGCACCACCGCGGAATCCACGCCGCCGGAAAAGGCGACGGCCAACGGGTCGCTTTCGGCCAGGACCGAAAGCACGGCGGACGGCCCGGGAGCCGATGTGATCTGTTGGCCGCTCTGATCGAGCGTCGCGCTCTTGCGCACCAGGAATCCGCGCCTTTCTTGGAGGTGGTCGGCGAAGCGGGCGGCGGTGGCCCGTGCCGCGCGCGGGCCCGCCCCCGTCGGGCGGCGGCCCACCGCGCGTGGCGCGCCAGGCGCCGCCCGGCCCGGGGACCGTCCCGGCGATGACGGGCCCAACGGGCGTGTGGAAAGAGGTGGTTAGGCGCGCAACCCGGCCTCGGTGAGGTCGTGCCCGGTCTCGATCCACTCCGCGATCTGTCGCAGGGTCAGATCGCGGGTCACGTCCTCGTCGCTCACCCGCAACCCAGTGCGCTCCGCGAGCACCAGGGAGAATTCGAGCAGTGCGAGCGAGTCCAGCTCCAGCTCGTCCAGCGTGGATTCCGGACGCAGTACGGACCGATCCACCTCGAACTGTTCGGCCAGAATCTCCGTAATGACGCCTAGGGCATCGCTCATCGGTGTGCACTCCTCGCCTGGGTGGTGCTGCGCGGTTTCACGGCGCTTTGCGCGCGGCCTCAAGTGTCCCGATAGGGGCGGGATATGAACAAACTGGCCGGCGATGTTTCACTCATTTGCAGTCGCGCCCCGGGAGTGCGAAACGGAAAAGAATATCGAGCGACTTTCGGGCCCCGACCCCCGCGAGCGAACGGAGTGGGCGAGGGGTGCCGGAAGGAGGCGAGGGCCCTGCACGGCCCCGTATCCATGTTGTACGATTTCCGTCGTAGTACGGTGTGCGTCAAAATACGACGCGCTCGTGCCGTGCCTGTTCGCAGCAGCGTGAGGAGTAGCCGTGCCCACTCAGCAGGCCACCGCCCCGTCGTCAGGCCGGGCCCTGGAGCATCCGAGCGCGACGGACATCCGCCTCGAAGGCGTACTCCACGCCCTGTCCGACCCCGTACGGCTGCGCATCGTCTGCCGACTGGCCACCGACGGCGGCGAGATGGCCTGTTCCGTCTTCGACCTGCCGGTGAGCAAGTCCACCGGTACGCACCACTTCCGCGTGTTGCGCCAGAGCGGTGTCATCCAGCAGATGTACCGGGGCACCGCCAAGATGAGCCTGCTACGCCGGGCGGAGCTGGAGTCGCTCTTCCCCGGGCTGCTGGACAGCGTGCTGACCGCGGCCCACGACCAGGAGCGGCGCATCGGCCCGGCCTGACCACCGACGGCGCGGGCGCGCGCCACCCGCGCGCGCCGCCCGAGCCGTCGGATGTCACCGAAGCGCCCGGTGCCCTGCGGTCACGACCCCGCGCGGGCCGCGCTCAACAGCCCGTCCCAGTCGGGGATCTTCACGTTCGTACGGCCCAACTCCCGGCCCAGCGCCGCCTCGGCCGCCTCGATCCGCAGCCACCCACGCCACTCCACCGGCTCCTGGCCGAGCCCGCGCAGCGCGGCCAACGGGTCGGCGACCACCGGGCGGGCGACGAGCTCTGGCGCGTCGGCCAGCAGCGCGTTCACGGTCTCCTTCGCGCACGGCCGGTTGGTGCCGATCACACCGCTGGGCCCGCGCTTGATCCAGCCCGCCACGTACTCGCCCGGCGCCGGCGCGCCCTGGCGTAGCACGCGACCCGCCTGGTGGGGGACCGTGCCCAGGTCCGGGTCGAAGGGCAGCCCGGGCAGCGGCACCCCGCGGTAGCCGACCGAGCGCAGCACCAGCCGCGCGTCGATGTCCTCGTACACCCCCGTGCCCACCACCCCGCCGCGTCCGTCGGGGGCGGTGCGCTCGAAGCGCACCGCGCGCACCCCGACGCCGCCGGCCTCCGGCTCCGCGTCCGCGCCCGCCCCGTCCGGGTGGGCCAGCAGTGCCACGGGGCGGAGGAAGAACCGCAGGTGGATACGGCGCGGCCGGTCCTCGGGCGGTCGCGTCGCCCAGCCGCGCAGCACCTCCACGTTGCGGCGGTGCACCGCGGGCAGGCCCGAGGGGTCGACGAAGTCGGGGTCGCGGGCCAGTTCCTCGGGCCGCACCCGCACCGTGGCGCCGGGCAGCGCGCCGAGTTCGCGCAGTTCCTTGGTGGTGAACCTGGCCTGCGAGGGGCCGCGCCGGCCCACCATGACGATGTCGCGCACGCGGCTGCGGCCGAGTGCGCCAAGGGCGGCGGCGGGCACGTCGGTGCCGCGCAGTTCGGCCGCGTCCCGGGCGAGCACCCGGGCGACGTCCACCGCCACGTTGCCCACCCCGACCACCACGGCCGAGGGGGTGGCGAGCGCGAAGTCGTCCGCCGCGGCGTCGGGGTGCGCGCTGTACCAGGAGACGAACTCGGTGGCCGAGCGGCTGCCCGGCAGCTCCTCGCCCGGCACCCCCAGCCGACGGTCGGCGGCGGCACCCACGCAGTACACCACCGCGTGGTAGAGCTCGCGCAACCGGGCGGGGCTCACGCCGGGCTCACCCACCCGCACATGGCCGAGGAAGGTGACCCGGGGGTCCTCCAGGACGGTGCGCAGGTTGCCCTGGAGCGACTTGATCTTCTCGTGGTCGGGGGCGACCCCGTACCGGACCAGCCCGAAGGGGGCGGGCAGCCGGTCGAGGACATGCACCACGACATCGGGGACGAGGCGTTGTTGGAGGAGGGCCTGGGCGGTGTACACCCCGCTGGGGCCCGAGCCGACGACGGCGACGCGGAGCACGGCGGAACTCCTTCCCGCTGGGACTCCAGCATGGCACCGGAGCACACGCGGCGGGAGATGCCGGAGGCAACCCGCGAGATGTGCTGGATGCACCGACCCAGGGCCCGCCGCGACCACCGCCACCGGCGCCCGGCGCGGGCGCGGCACACCCCGGGCGGCCCGGCGCCCGCGCGGTCCGGCCGCGCTCCGACGTCTAGCGCGCGGCGCCGTCCAGGGGCGGCGTACCCCCCTCGCTCGGCACGCTCTCACCCGGCACGCCGCCCTCGCGCGGGGGCGGGTCGCCCTGCTCCCAGTCGAGGCCGTAGCGGTGGAAGAGCTCCGCGCGCAGCCGCGCGGCCGGCATCGGCGCCCCGGGCAGCAGAACGGCGACCACGGCACCCATCAGGAGCGCGCGCAGCAACCGGTAGTCCGTGTCGGGGTCGTCACAGCCGTACGCGACGACCGTCTCCCGCAGCAGCTCCGCGAGCCGCTGCTGCTCGGCGCACTGGATGAAGCCCTCGGCCTGCAGGATGCCCGCCATGTGGGTGCGCATGAGGCGGGGCCGGTCCCTGGCCAGACCGAGGATCGCGTCGATGGCCCGCGCGAGCAGCTCACGCCCCGCGTCGTCGCCGGTGGGTAGGGGGTCGCGGTCGAGGGCCGCCGCCAACTCCGTGTGCATCAGGCGGTGGACGGCGGACTGGAGGAGCTGACGCTTGCCAGGGAAGTAGTACGAGACCAGGCCACGGGCGGCGCCCGCGCGATCGGCGATGCTCGCGAGCGTGGTGGCCTCGTACCCGTACTCGTCGACAAGGTCGACGGTTGCCTGCAGCAGACGCTGTTGAGAGCGTCGGCGCAACTCCTCATTGACCGATGCGCTGCGCGGGGACATGCTGTAACTCCTGCGTTGACTGGCTCGAAGCCAATATACTCAGTGGGTCTCCGGTTGTCCGCCCCCTCTGAACAGGGCGAACGCCGGTTTGACCGCCGATTTCGGGCGACGCGGGGGATCGTCCGAAATCGGCGGTCGCTACGGTGGCGCGACGGACGGCGACCCTGGCCACGGGGGTGCGGGGCCGCCGGCCGGCCCGGACGGAGGGTCCGTGGCCCCGTGCGGGAGTGGCGAGGCCGCCCGCACCTCCAGCCTCGTGGGCCAGCGCCCCGTGAACCAGCTCACAACCCTTCCCACGCTGCCGTCACACGGGCCTCTCGCGCCTCACGCGCCCCCGGTTTACCCGTGGGTAGGCGTTCTCGGTGAGTGGGTCGCGGGAAGGCTTGAGCACGTGAACGCATACGAATGGGATCGCACGACGATGGCCATGATCGCTTGCGCGCTCGCCAACGACAGCGACGGCGCGGGCGCCCTGCTGAAACCCCTGGACGCCCACGACCTGCGGCATGTCGTCGTCCGTCTCGCCGCGATGGCCGCCGAGGCGCTGGTCACCGAGGCCGATGACGCCGGCTCCGGGCGGGAGGAGGTTCTCGCCCGCTGGCAGGCCAGCATCCTCGCCCACGAGTCACGCCGCGACACGACGGGCTGACCACCCCGCGCCCCGCTCGCCCTCGCCCCTCCTGTGGGGGCGAGGGCGCGGGGCGTTCGGGTGGGCGGGCCCGCGCGGGCCGGCCACGCGGGTGGGCCCGGGCTGGTACTAGTCGATGAGGTCGAGCACCGGCCGCAGCCCGTCCGGGCGTTGGTCCACCGGCAGGTGGTCCACGAAGTGCACCCGACAGCCGATCGCCGCCGCGCCACCGTCCGCGTGCCGGTCGTCCCCCACCATCACCGTCTCGGGCGCGCTCACCCCCAGGGTGGCGCAGGCCAGCTGGAAGAGGGCGGGGTCCGGCTTCTGGATGCCGTGCTCGAAGGAGAGCAGGTAGGCGTCCACGCACCGGTCGAGGCCGTGCCGGCGGAAGACCGGGCGCGGGTCCCAGCCGATGTTGCTCACCACCGCGACGCGAACCCCGCGCTCCCGCAGCCCCGTCAGCACCTCGGCGGCGTCCGGATAGGGCTCCCAGGCGGCGGGCTCCCTGTGTCGCTCGTACAACGCCTCGTGCAGTCCCGCGTGGTCCACGCCGACCTGCCGGGACTGCGCCAGGTACGCCGACCGGTGGCGGTCGGGGCTGAGGTCGCGCACCTGCCAGCCCGCCGCCAGGTGCGCGGGCACCTCGCGCGGTGCCGCGCCGCCCGGCTGGGCGCCCACGGCCCGCAACTCCCGCAGGAGGCGCGCGAACTCCGGTGGGGCCGGGTCGGCGCCCACCGCCCGCAGCCCGGCGCGCAACCAGCGCTCGGCCGGCTCGACGCGAAAGAGGGTCCCCGAGAAGTCGAAGAGTGTGCCCTTGGTCGTCATGGCCGCATGATGCCCGCCCCCGGCCCGCGCGGGGCCCCACCCACCAACACGGCCGGATTCCGCCCACCGCACCCCGCCCGCCCCGGCGACCCGAGGGACTGGGCCGCGCCGAGCGCCTCACGGGCGGCTTCCGGTCACGCCGAGCGGCTGCCGACGCGTGGGCGGGCCGGCCCGCGCGCGAGCAGCCGGTCGAGCGTGCCCCCCTGCGGACGCGCGCGTGAACAGCTGCCCGCGCCCCGTGACGAGCGTGCGGGCACCCGGCCGGGGCGACGGCGGCCCTTCTCGGGAGCCGGTACGGCTAGGGCTTGCGCCCCACGCCGGCGTACATGTTCACGGTCGTGGCCTCGGCGACCTCGGTGCCCGGCTCGGGGCGCCAGTGGTGCATGGGCACGACGCCGGGCTCCAGCAGCTCCAACCCCGTGAACAACTCCTCGACCTCCGTGCGCGGGCGCAGGTACATGGGGATGCCCCGGCGGGTGTACGTGGCGGCCAGCGCGGTGGACTCGGGGGCCAGGTCCGCGGTGGCGAGGGTCAGGGCGAGATAGCTGCCGGAGGGCAGCGGCTCCATCAGCCGCTGTATGAGCCCGCTGGCGTCCTCCACGAACTGGAGCACCGCGATGATCGTGAGCGCCACCGGTCGGCCCAGGTCCAGCGTCTCGTGCAGGTCGGGGGCGGCCAGGATGTTGTCGGGCTCGCGCATGTCGGCCTCGATGTAGGCCGTGCGGCCCTCGGGCGTGCCGGTCAGCAGCGCGCGGGCGTGGGCCAGCACGATCGGGTCGTTGTCCACGTACACCACGCGCGCGTCGGGGGTCACGGTCTGCACGACCTGGTGCAGGTTGGGCGAGGTGGGAATGCCCGTCCCGATGTCCAGGAACTGGTCGATCCCCGCCTCGGTGGCCAGCCAGCTGGCCATCCGGTGCATCACCGCGCGGTTGATGTGCATGCTGGTCCGCAGGCCGGGCCAGGCGTCGAGCGCCGCGGCGGCCGCCGCCCGGTCGGCCTCGTAGTTGTCCTTGCCGCCCAGGATGAAGTCGTACACCCGCGCCGAATGCGCCCTGGAGAGGTCGATGCGCTCGGCGTTGTTGCCCGTCATGTCCGTCTGCCTTCCGCTGTCTTACGTGATCTGTGGCGGATGCCCGCTCCCGGGCATCCGAGCCCTGCCGCTTCGTCGGCGCGCGCGTGAGCGCGGCGTCCACGGATACCGCCAGCAGGGTCCCGCATCCGGTGGTCGCGTGGGTACGTCCCGGAGGCTCCCACTCACCGACCCCTCGCGGTGCGGTGCGGGCGACTTCACGGCGGCGCCAACCGTCGCAGGCGCGCGGCCGGAAACGGCGTGCGCTTGCTGACCGTCAGCAGGTCGCGGTGGAAGTCGTGCAGCGCCACCGTGGCGCGGGCGTGACGGTCGATCAGGGCGGCGACCTCAGCGCCCCCGGCCGCCGGTGCCCGGGAGCGGCCCGCCGGCCAGGCCCGGAGGAACTCCACGGGCCCCGGCTCGCCCGGCAGGTCGGCGAGGACGTGGTGACGCAGCAGCTGGCCCACCGCGTGGTGCTGGTCGTACGCGAGGTGCTCGGTCAGGAACCCGGTCTCCGCCGGGGTGAGCGCGAACCGGGAGCTGAGGGCGAGACCGAGGTCGGCGAAGTACAGGTGCTGACCGTCGGTCAGCACGTTGGCCAGGTGCGCGTCGAAGTGGACCATCCCCCGTGAGCGCAGGAACGCCGTGCCGCGCCTCAGGGCTCGCTCGGCCCACGGGAAGGGCGAGTCCGCGCCGCCGGCTGTGCCGGGCTGGGAGTGGGCGCGCAGCCAGTCGGCCAGCGTGTGCGGCACGTACTCCAGGAAGAGCACCAGGCTGGCGGGGGAGCGGCTGATGGCCTCCAACCTGGCGCGCACGCGCGGCGAGTTCTCCCAGTGCGCGACCGCGCCGTCGATGCCGCCGAACTCGTCGACGAACCCTTCGGGCGGAGTGTCCGGGAGGACCCGCCAGTGGTACGTCAGCGGAAAGCCCTCGTACGCGTTGGTGAGTACCCACTCGGTGGTCATGGCGTGCGCGGCGAGTTCGCGCCAGGCGCCGAAGCCGGCCGACCCCAGCGGGTACTGGTACCAGGTCGGCAGGGCGAAGAGATTGGCCGTCGACCGGGCGTGCTCCGGGCGCAGTTCGAGTGCGGTGAGCGGCACCCGCTTGACGAAGACGGGCGTTCCCGCGACCTCCACGACCGCGGCCCTGCCACCGATACCGACGCCCAGCGGTGTGCCGGCGGCCACCAACTCGCGCAGCCGCCGGTCGTCGAGCCCGTCGAGCCAGGCGGCCACCGTCGCCCGCACCGCCCGGCGCGCGGCGAGCCGCTCGGCGGCGTGGAGGCTGCGCATACCTGACTCCTCGACGGGCTCAACTCTTCCTTGCGGACTGGCCCCCATGATCCATGCCCGGCCGCCCGGCGCGCACCCGCCCCCGCCCTTCGCGCCCCCCGTCAGAGGTGAGGGATTCCGACCGCTCGGCCAGTCAGTGCCGAACGCGCCGCGAGCGGGCGTGAGTTGGGCCTTGTGGCAGCGCTGGACGGGTCGGTGTCCGCGCGGCTCCCGGACGCCCCCGGCGGCTCGGCCGTCCGCCAGCCGGCACGAGCCCCCGGCGCCGGGAGAGTTGACGGTGCGGGCGATGGCGAGCGAGCCGGGCTGGCCGGGGGCGCGGTCGTGGGGCCAGCGCGGCCACCGCCCGCGCGCGAAGTCGACCGGCTCGGGCGGGGGCTCAGACGCCCAGGCCCGCGTCGCGGGCCAGCAGCGCGGCCTGTACCCGGTTCTCGCAGTCGAGCTTGGCCAGGATGCGGCTCACGTACGTCTTGACCGTGGCCTCGCTCATGTGGAGCCGCTGGCCGGCGTCCGCGTTGGACAGGCCCTCGCCGAGCAGCGCCAGCACCTCCCGCTCCCGAGGGGAGAGGGCCGCCAGCCGGTCGCGGGCCTGCTCGGCGCGGAGCGCGCTCTGGCCCGAGGCCAGCGAGTCCACGACGTGGCGGGTGGCGGAGGGCGAGAGGTAGGCGTCGCCGGCCGCCGCGGCGCGTACCGCGCCGATGAGTTCGGCCGGCGCCGAGTCCTTGAGCAGGAACCCCGCGCTGCCCTCGGTCAGCGCGCGCAGCACGTTCCGCTGCTCGCCGAACGTGGTCAGGATCAGCACATTGGTCTCCGGGACGCTCCGCCGTAGTTCGGCCAGGGCCGTCAGGCCGTCCATGACGGGCATCTGGAGGTCGAGCAGGACGACGTCCACCCGGCCGGCGCGGGCCCGTTCGACGGCCTCGCGACCGTTGGCCGCCTCGGCCACGACGTCGATGTCCTCCGCCGAGGCCAGGATCATCCTGATGCCCGCGCGTATGAGCGGCTCGTCATCGGTGACGAGGACCTTGATCACGACACTCCCGGCTGTCTCGAAACGATCATCCATGCGGCTACGGGACATCATCCCCGATCGCGCCCCCCGCCCGGCCCACACGGCCAGCACCGCCCTGCCCACCCGCCCCGCGGGCTGGCCCGCCGGACGCCCCGCGCCCGCCGTCCAGCCCCGCCCCGGCCACAGGACCAGCACCGCGCCGGCCCGCTCGCCGCGCGGGCTGGCCCGCCCGGCCAGCTAGGTCACCCCGCCCCGCCAGGCTCAGGCATCGACGTCGAAGGACTTCTTCTCGATCAGCTTGCCGCCCCGGAAACAGAACCGGAACACCGGCTCCGTGTCCCAACCACCCAGGTCCGACGACATCAGCGTCAGACACGTGGCACCCGCCGGCTCGGGCGGCGCCCCCTTGGTCAGGTCGCCGGCCAGGAACGAGTTCCCGTCCGGCAACCGGTCGCGCACCTCCGCCTCGGACTGACCCACCCGCACCGCCTCGTACTCGGAGGGGTCGATCATGGAGTTCTCGGCCTCCTTCATCAGGTACGCCACTCCCAGGCCGCCGGCGACCAGCAGGATCAGCCCGAGTCCGCCGCCCACCGCGCACCCGATCGCCACGCCGTTGCGTCGCCGCTTCCCCCGCATCGCCCTCACCAGTTCCCTCGGCAGCCCGTGGGTGTCCATGACCGGACCGCCGCCGCGCACACCATGGGGAAACCGCTGTCGAACGTCGTCGGCCCGGGCGCCGAACGTCGCCGTCGCACCCCGGGCCGGCGCCGGCGGGGCGCCGCCCTCGGGCGCGGCGTACGGCAGGACCGCCGCCAACCGGAAGCCGCCCGCCAGGGTCGGGCTCGCGTGCACCATGCCGCCGACGAGCCGGGTGCGCTCGCTGAGACCGGTCAGCCCCTGACCGCCGCTGATCGCGCCGTCGCCGGCCCCCGGGGGCGGCGGCTCGTTGGCGACCTCCAGGATCAGCGAGTCCGGCTCGTAGCGCAGCGACAGGGTGATCGCGGCGCCCGGCGCGTGCTTGTGCGCGTTGGTCAGCCCCTCCTGCGCCACCCGGTACGCCGCGTGGTCGACGGCCGGGGCCAGCGGGCGCGGCTGGCCGGTGCTCCGCAGTTCGACGCTGGTGCCCGCGCCCCGCGAGGTGGCCACCAGGGCCTCGATGCCGGCCACCCCACGCCGGGAGGGCTCGCTCTCGCCCGTCGGCCCGGGGGCCGTCGTGCCATCGCGCAGCAGGCCGACCACCTCCCGCAGCTCGTGCATCGCCGTCACCGACGCCTCGCGCAGGACGCCCACGGCCGCCCGCTGGTGCTCCGTCAGCTCCCGGTCCACCTCCAGCGCGCCGCTGTGCACCGCCATGAGCACGAGCTGGTGGCCCAGGCTGTCGTGCATGTCCTGGGCGATGCGCTGGCGTTCGCGCATCCGCGCCTGCTCCACGGTCATCTCGCGCTCGCGCAGCACCTGGGCGTCGTACTCCCGGAAGATGTCCGCCAGGGTGCGGCGCTGCGCGGAGTAGCGGCCGACCAGGCCGGGCACCACGACGAACACCAGCAGCACCACGGCCGCCAGCCCCCAGGCCGTCGGCGAGTAGGGCACTTCCGCGACGAGGGTCAGCGCGAGGCTGATGAGGTAGGCGGCGGTGAAGGTGGCGACGGCCCGGCCCACCCCGAGGACGCGCCGGCCCGCCGACCACGCCAGCACCGGCACCAGCGGCGCCAGGCCGGGAAACTCGTTCGAGCCGACCAGGGAGACCACCAGCAGCATGGTCGCGGGCAGCACCCGGCGCAGCGGCGCGATCAGCGCGGCGGCCAGCGCGACCGCCACCACCCGCGGCGCACCGCCCGACGAGGCCACCTCGGCCAGCGCGGCCAGCAGCCCGGCGATCACGCTCAGCAGGACTTCGCCCACGACGCGGCGCGGGGACCACATGTCCCGCGCGAACAGCCTCCTGACGGGTCCCGTCAGCCACGCCGCCGCCCGGCCCCACCCCGTCGCCCACTCCGGGCGACTCTTCACCACACCTTGCACACCAGTCACGCGGTCACGTTAGACACACCCGTCCGTCCCCCACACCCGCCGTTCGGCGCGCCGCCCCGCGACGAAAGTCGTACCCGGAGGCACGAGCCCCGCGCGGCAACCGCCCGCGCGTGCCACGGGGCCCGCTCGGGCACCGGCCCGCCCCCGCCGGACGCGGCGGCTCCGCCAGCGGTCCCGGCCCGTGCGGCGGGCACCGTCCCGAGACGTCGGCGCGTGCCCGGGCGAGGCCGTACCGCCCGGGCGGGACCCGGGCCCGGGCGGCGGGAATCCGAGCCGGGGCGGCGGGAATCCGAGCCGGGGTGGGGGCTGGCCTGGGGCGACGCCCTGAGCCCGACGAAAGGGGCGCGCCCCCCGACGGCCGCCGACCCGGCCGGCGGTGCGACTCCGACTGCCGGTGCGCGGCCGAGCGGCGAGGCGGGTCCGGGCGGCGGCCCCGCGCGGCGGCGTCAGGTCGGGCGGCGGCGGGGGCTCGCCCGCCCGTCGATCCGGGGCCGGTCATGGCGGGTGGCGTAGGCGGCCACTACTACCCAGGTAGCAGTGGCCGCTCCCACGAAGGGCGCTGCCGCGCGGCGGGAGGGACCGACCCCGCCACGGCGGGTTGCGGCACCGAAGCGCCTCGCGTGGGCTGGGGGACCACACCACGGGAGGCGTCCGCCCCCGTCGCCACCCCGCGCCACCGGGAGCCGCTCACCGTGTCGACCCAGTTCGAGCCGGACCAGCCGACGCCACCCACGGCGCGGCCGTCCCCGACAGCGGCGGCCCCCTCGGGGCGGCTCGGTCTGTCGTTGGCCGTGCTCTCCGTGGCCGCCTTCGTCGCCGGGCTCGACCTGTTCATCGTGAACGTGGCCTTCGACGCCATCAGCCGCGACTTCGACGGCGCCGCGCTCGCGGACCTCTCCTGGGTGCTCAACGGGTACGCGATCGTCTTCGCCGCGCTCCTGGTCCCGTTCGGTCGGCTCTCCGACCGGCTCGGCCGCAAGCGCGTGTTCGTCCACGGCCTCGCCCTGTTCACCGCCGCGTCGGCCGCCTGCGCACTGGCCGGCGGGCTGTGGACGCTCGTGGCCTTCCGGGTGCTCCAGGCGGTGGGCGCCGCCGCCCTGACGCCGGCCAGCCTCGGTCTGCTGCTGTCGGTCTTCCCGCCCGAGCGGCGGCAGGGCGCGGTCCGTATCTGGTCGGCCAGCGCGGCGCTGGCCGCGGCGGCCGGCCCCGTCTTCGGCGGGCTGCTGGTCAGTGCCTCCTGGCGGTGGGTCTTCCTGATCAACATCCCGATCGGCGTACTGGCCCTGGTGGTGGCCGTGCGGACGCTGCCGGAGTCCCGCGAGGCCACCGCGCGCAGACTGCCCGACCTGGTCGGGACGGCCCTGCTGACGGCCTCGATCGGGCTGCTGGCCCTCGGCCTGGTCCAGGTCAACGACTGGTCGGCCGGCCTCACCTCCGCGCTGCTGGCGCTCGCCGGCGTGGGCGTCGTGGCGTTCTGGCTGCGCTCGCTGCGCCACCCGGCCCCCGTCATCGAACCCGCCCTGCTCCGCGTCCGCGCCTTCGCCTGGGCCAACATCACGGCCCTGACCTTCACCGCGGCGTTCGCGGCCAACCTGCTGACCAGCATCCTGTGGATGCAGCAGGTGTGGGGCTACTCCGCCCTGCGCACGGGCCTGGGCATCGCGCCCGGCCCGCTGATGGTCCCGCTCGCCGCGGCCGTCGCCGGCAAGCTCGCCACCCGTTACGCGCCCGGCGTGCTGACCGCCGCGGGGTGCGTGCTGTGCGCCGTCGGCGCGGCGGCCCTGGCCCTGGGCGTGGGGCGAGAGCCGCACTACGCCACCGAGCTGCTCCCCGGCTGGCTGATCGGCGGCGCCGGCGTGGGCCTCGCGCTGCCCACCGTCCTGGCCTCGGCCACCTCCGGCCTGCCCGAGTCCCGGTTCTCCACGGGCAGCGCCGTGGTCAACATGAGCCGGCAGATCGGCAGCGTGCTGGGGATCAGCCTGCTGGTCGCGATCCTCGGCACCCCCCTGACCTACGACGCGATGCACCGGGCCTTCGTCCACGCCTGGGTCGTCATCGGAGCGCTCCTGTTGCTCGGCGCTGTGACCGCCCTGGGCATGACGCCCCGGCCCGCCGCCGGGCGAGGTCCCGGCGGGCCCGTCGAAGAGCGCGCAGCACATCCACTCGGAAGGGAAACCCCATGAGCAAGACACGCATCGTCTTCGTCGACTGCCTGCCGGGCACCACGCTCGCCGAGCAGCTCTCCCTGGCCCGCTTCGGCGAGGTCGCCCTCGACCGCTCCCAGCCCGACACCTTCGAGCGCTACCTGCACGAACTGGAGCCGGGCAGCGAACTGGCCGTCGCCTACGTCGGCGGCGACGGCGGCTCGATACCGCAGGCCGTACGGAAGCTGCGCGGCAAGCCGGAGTTCACCAAGACCCGGGTGTTCGTCGTCGGTGACGCGGCGGGCGGGCCCGTGCCCGGCTGGGCCGAGGCCCTGGACGTCGAGGACATCGTGGCCCCCTCGGCGCTGGAGGGGTTCGGGTTCACCGACACGGTCGAGATCGGGCTGCGGGCGTACAACTCGCTCGTCCTGGACCCGCTGTACACCGACTTCTACCTCGACATGACCTGGAACAAGATCTTCGACTGGTTCGAGACCACCCGCTGGGACTGGCGCGAGCTGGACCTGGACCGGCTCAACCCGGAGCTGATGAACCCGGAGGAGGTCGACTTCCTCACCGAGGCCGCCATCATCGAGTTCGGCACCCTGCCCGGGGCGCACAACTTCCTCCGCGAGTGGCAGGGCGAGACCAGCTTCTCTTCCTGGGCGCTGAGCTGGGGGGCCGAGGAGGCCAGGCACTCGCTGGTCCAGGCGCGCTGCCTGGACAAGCTGGGCATCAAGGTGCGCTCCAAGCACGCGCTGTACAAGCGCGAGCCGTACCCGATCGGCGACACCCGCACCGGCACGCTCATGATGAACATCATCTCCGAGGCCCGCGCCGCCGAGCTCTACCGGTGCCTGGCGGCCGAGACCAAGGAGCCCGTGGTCCGCAACATCTGGAAGCTGCTCGGCCGCGACGAGTCACGGCACGCGCGGGCCTTCTTCGTCTTCGCGCAGGAGCTGTGTGACAGCAACCGCGAGAGCCAGATCGCCGCGCTGAAGATGGCCTACGTCTGGCTGGCCGACCGCAGCGAGGGGCTCAAGCACCCGGCCGGCCACTTCTACCCGCACTCCACCTCGGCCAAGGGCATCCGTCGTATCGAGTCCGTCAAGCAGGACGCCACGGACGCCGCCGACGGCAAGGTGCTCCAGATGCTGCGCCGCCTGGTCGGGGACGACTCGATCGAGTCCTCGCGCGACATCAAGCGCAAGCTCCGCTCGCTCGTCTGACCCACCACCACACCGTCCCGGCCCACCGGCCACCCGTCCGGCGGCCCGGCCGTCCACCGCGTTCCGGGTCGGCCCCGGCCCCTGTCGGCCGGGGCCGACCACGGCACCACGCCCACCCCGCACGAGGAGTTGAGAGGCTTGCCGGAGTCAGCATCCTTCGACCCGCGGACCGACAACCCGTCCAACTGCTTCGGCTGCGCCCAGCACAACCCCATCGGTCTGCGGCTGGCCTTCGAGCCCGACGGCGGCGGCTTCGCCACCCGCTTCACGCTCGGCGCCGACTACGAGTCCTTCCCCGGCGTCATCCACGGCGGCATCGTCGCCACCATCCTGGACGAGACCCTGGCCCAGGCCGTCTACCGGGCCGGCTGGATCTCCGCGTTCACCACCGGCCTGCGCATCCGCTACGGCAAGCCCATGGAGACCGGCGTCGAGTACACCGCCCGCGCCGAGATCACCCGGCGCGACGAGCACGCCGTACGGGCCAGCGGTGAACTGCTGCACGGCCGCGACCTGGTCGCGGCGGCCGACGGCACCTTCCGGCTGCTGACCGAGCAGGTCCTGACCGAGCGACGCGATCACCTGCCCAGCAGGCTCGTCACCGCACTGCGCGCCGCCAACCAACCCGCCACCCCGCCCGGCGAGGGCCCCGTCACCGGCCCACCCGCCAACCCACCTGTCAACCAAACCGCCCACCAGGGGGAATGAACCACCATGGACGTCAACCAGCAGGTTCTTGAGATCATCGCCCAGGAGATCGAGGCCCCGGTCGCCGGCCTCTCGGGCGACCAGCACTTCCGCGCCCTGCCCAACGTCGACTCGATGCGGGTGCTCCAGATCATCCTCAAGACCGAGAAGGCGTTCGACATCGAGATCGAGGACGATGTCACCTTCCGCATCCAGACCATCGGCGAGTTCCAGAAGCTGGTGGCGGAGCTGTACCAGCAGCGAGCCGCCGCGTGAGCCTGGTCCGCGCGCTCGCCACGGTGGCGGGCGACACGACCGGCCACGGCATCCGCCTCTTCCGGGGCGAGGAGGAGGTCGAGCGCGTCCCGTTCGACCTGCTGTACGAGCAGGCCGGCGCCCTGGCCCAGGGCCTGCGGGAGCACGGCGTCCAGCGGGGCGACCGGGTGGCGATCGCCCTGCCCACCTCCGTCGACTTCGCCCGCGCCTTCTTCGGGGTGCTGGCCGCCGGCGCGGTGGCGGTACCGCTGCCGCCGCCGGTGCGCTTCGCCTCGCTCGACATCCACCTGGGCCGCATCTCCCTGGCCATGCGCCAGTCGAAGGTGCGGGTCGTGGTCTCCGACGCCGCGCTGGGCAAGCTGCTCGCCCCGACGCTCGGCGGCGTCGGGGGAGAGTTCGAGGTGCTGGACGTGGCCCAACTCGCCGCCGCCGAGCCGTACTACGCCGACGTACCCGCCCAGGCACCCGCCCTGATCCAGTACACCTCCGGGACCAGCGCGCACCCCAAGGGCGTGGTGCTCAGCCACGCCAACCTGCTCGCCAACGTCGGGGCCATCGGCACGGCGCTGGGCGTCACCCCGGCCGAGGTCTCCTGCAGCTGGCTGCCGCTCTTCCACGACATGGGGCTGATCGGGATGTTCCTGACGCCCGTCCTGAACGGCGCCGAGACCCTGCTGCTGCCACCCGAGGACTTCCTGCGCGACCCCGGCCGGTGGCTGCGCCTGATCAGCCGCCACCGGGCGACCGCCAGCACGGCCCCGCACTCGGGCTACCTGTACGCCCTGCGCAAGATCCCCGCCGCCGAGGTGGGCGCACTCGACCTGTCCTCCTGGCGCGTCGCCCTCAACGGCGCCGAGCCCATCGACCCGGACACGCTGCGCCGGTTCAGCGCCCACTTCGCCCCGGCCGGCTTCCGCCCCACCGCCTTCCTGCCGGTCTACGGCCTGGCCGAAGGCAGCCTCGCGGTCACCTTCCCGCCCCTGGGACGCCCGGTACGCAGCCTGTGGGTACGCCGGGGGCCGCTCGCCGACGGCGTGGTCGAAGCCGTCCCGCCGCCGGCCCACCCGTCGCCCTCGGGACCGACCGTCGAGCCGGGCGGCGGCGGTGACGGCTCGGTCCGGGAGCTGGTCTCGGTCGGCACCCCGGTCACCGACACCGACGTGCGACTGGTGGACGCCGAGGGCAGCGAGCTCACCGGCGACGACCGGGTGGGCGAGCTGCACATCCGTGGGGCGGCCGTCACCCGTGGCTACGAGGCCGGCGAGGAGGCCGGCCGCGACACCGTGCACCCGGGCGGCTGGGTCTCCACCGGCGACCTGGGGCTGCGACGCGACGGCGAGTACTTCATCGTGGGCCGCACCAAGGAGGTGATCATCGTCTTCGGACAGAACTACTACGCCAGCGACATCGAGTTGGTCGCCGGCCGGGTGCCCGGGGTGGCCAACCACGCCGTCCTGGCCACCTCCCTCACCTCGGCCGACGGCGAGGGGCTTGCACTGGTCGCGGAGACCAAGGAGGCTGATCCGGCGGTACGGGCCGAACTCGTCGGCCACCTGCGACACGCCGTCTCCGACGCGGTCGGCATCTCGCCCCGGAAGGTCATCCTGGTCCGTCGGGGCACCCTGCCCCGGACCTCCAGCGGGAAGCTGCGTCGCCACGGCACGCGAGCCCTGGTGGACGCCGAGGAAGGGGCCACCACGGGAGACGGCCCACACACCCGGAGGGACACGCCATGACCGACGCTCCGAAGACGCCGGAGAGCCTGACGTCCGAGCAGCGCGAGGAACTGCTGCGCCGCTCCTGGATGGCCACCGACGGGCTCTGGTTCTACCAGACCGCGACCCAGCGCGGCATCGACGGGGCCAACGAGGCGAACATCGAGGTGGTCCGCGAGTTCGGACGGCAGGAGATGGTGCGGCTGATGCGCGGCCTGGGCGTCGAGAAGGTCGAGACCGTCGAGCAGTACCGCCGCCTGTTCCAGACGGCGGTGGACCTCTACCTGGGCTCGCTGTTCGCGGCCCGGGAGACCTTCGAGGACGGCGTCCAGCACCTGGCGGTGTCCACCTGCTTCGCCCACAAGGGTGTCCAGCGCGCCGGGATCGACAAGATCTACCACTGTGGTCCGGGGGAGCGCCTGACAGGCTGGCTCCAGGCCATGGGCCTGCCCGCCGAGATCGACCCCGGGGTGGGGCTGTGCCAGATGGCGCACACGGGCGCGTGCTCCTACCGGCTGAAGCTCTCCCTGCCACACGAGTCCTGACCCACCCCGGATGGCTCCGCCGACACGCCGCCCGCCGACCGCGAGGGCCCTGGCCCGCGCGGTCGCCCGCGTCCGCCCGCGACGGCTACGGATAGGGCTCCAGGATCCCCGCCTCGTGAGCCCGACGAATCGCGTCCACCCGGGAGGTGGCGCCCAACTTGCGGTAGATGTTGGTCAGATGGCGCTTGACGGTCGTCTCCGCGAGGAACAGCTCGCCGGCGATCTCCGCGTTGCTGTGCGCCTCCGCGACGTGTCGCAGGATCTCCACCTCGCGCGCGGACAGCAGCGGCGCGCTGGTGCCCGGCGGGTCGAGCGCCCTGATCATGTCGCGCGAGATGGAGAGGTGGATGCGGTCCGGGGCGGCGATCACCGCGTGGATGGAGGCCAGCAACTCGCGGCTGGAGACGGACTTGAGCAGGTAGGCGGCGGCGCCGTCGTCGATCAGCTTCCGCAGCAGGACCGGGTCGTCGCGCATCGTCAGCACGACGCAGTGGGTCCGGGGGCAGTGCCGGTGGATCTCCAGGATGGTCTCGCGGATGCCGGGGCCCGGCATCTGGACGTCCAACAGCGCGATGTCGGGGCTGTGTTGGCGGGCGAGCGCCACGGCGGCGGGGCCGCTGTCACCCTGAGCCACCACGTCGAGCCAGGCTTCCCTGGCGAGAAGGTCGACCAGCAGCTCCCGGAACAGGGTGTGGTCATCGACCACGATCGCCCGGGTGCGCTTCGCACGCTCCGCGTTCTCGCCCATCGCTTACCAGTTGACCAGCGGGATGGACACGCCCACGGTCGTGCCGCCACCCACCGTGCTGCGAATCCTGGCGCTGCCGCCCAGCAGTTCGCTGCGCTCGCGGATCGAGGTGAGCCCGTCATGCCGCGCGCGCGAGACCGTCGAGAGGTCGAAGCCCCTGCCGTCGTCGGAGACCAGCGCCTGGACCAGCAGTTCCGACACCCGCAGGGTGATCCGAATGCGCCGCGGAGCGGAATGCCGCAGCGCGTTGCGGACCGCCTCCCGCAGCATGTAGTACAGCTCCTCCGTGACCGGGGTGGGCAGCGCGCCGACGTCTCCGGTGGTGGCGAAGTCGACCTCGACGTCCTCCGGAATGGCGGATTCGAGGAACTGCCCCAACGATCGCTCCAGGTCCGTGCCCGAGGTCGAGTCGCGCAGCTCACCGGAGAGCTCGCTGATGACCTGAAGGGCCTCGCGCAGCGCGTGCTCCGTCGACTTCAGCCGGGTCCGGGCGAGTTCCGGATCGCGCTCCAACGCCCCGTCGCACAACTCGGTGCTCAGCAGCGCCACCAGGATCTCGTGCGAGACCCGGTCGTGCAGGTCCCGGGCGATCCGACGCCGCTCGTCCCGGTGCGAACTGTGGATCTTCTCGCGCAGGAAGGTGATGTACCCCACGCAGCCGAGCGCGATCTGGGTCATCACCGCGTCGTGCAGGTCAAGGGCCACCTCCAGCGCCGCCTCCGGCGAGGCCGCGCCGGCCGGCCGCTCGCGGAGCAGCACCGGCAGCGCCAGCTCGTAGAACAGGCCGGCGGCACGCACGGTCTCGGTGGGGTGTATCTCCAGGCAGGCGCGTCGCCGGCTGAACTCGGCCGCGCCTCGGAGGGACTCCTCGCTCGGCCGCGTCCGCCGCCCCCCGTCGGCCGGGGCGCCCCGACCGAGATCCCGCAGCAGCAGATCGACCTGCCGGGACAGCAGCAGACGAAGGGAGGTCTCACCGACCAGAGGACTGCCCGCCGACGAGAGTCGGCCGATGAACTGGCGCCTGATCTCGGCCCGCGTCTCGTGCGATAACTCGGCCGTCCCCACAACCCATTCCGCCGCGTTGGACACCATCGCCATTCCCCCGCCTTCGTCACCTTGCAGCGTACTCGTGGTGCCGTGTACCCCTCGTGTCCCCGCTGCCCAGGCTACCGCCGCGGGGCCGAAACCGGACAGGGTCGAGGAGCGTGGTCGATCATGTGGGAGGGCTCCCACCGCATTCGGGCCGAGGTGGCCGCGCCGCCGCGCGCGCCCTGACCGCGCCGGACACGCCGGGTCGGTGCGTCGGGCCGGCGCCGGCACCGGCGGCCGGCCCGAGCTGACGGCCCTCGCGCGCTGACCAGAGTGTGAGCGTCCGGTTGCCCAGCGCACGCGCTGTTGCCTACGGTGAGGGGTCGCCCGACGCGCTCGCGCGACACGGAAAGCCTTGAGGGCACGGCGAGTTGGGGCGAGTGGGGCGAGGAAGTGGGACGACGTGAGGAACCCCTGGACCCCGGCTCCGGCCCGGTCCAGGCATTCGCGCACGCGCTGCGCGAACTGCGGCGCGGGGCGGGCGGCCCCACCTACCGGGACCTGGCGCGGCGGGCCGGCTACGCGGTCACCACCCTCTCGCAGGCCGCCGCCGGGGAGCGACTCCCCTCGCTGGAGGTCACCCTCGCCTACGTACGGGCCTGCGGGGCCGACCCGGCCGGCTGGGAGGAGCGCTGGCACCAGGCCAGGCGCGCCGCCCCGCGCCCCGCGGAGCGGGACGAGGTCGCCGCGCCGTATCGCGGGCTCGCCCGCTTCGACGTCGAGGACGCCCCGGTCTTCTTCGGCCGCGAGGAGCTGACCGCCCGTCTGGTGCGGCTGGCACGCGAACACCGCTTCATCGCCGTCTTCGGCCCCTCCGGCAGCGGCAAGTCCTCCCTGCTGCGGGCCGGCCTCGTCCCCCGCCTGCGGGCGCCGGGCGACGACGCCCCACGGGTGGCCGCCGTCCGCATTCTCACCCCCGGCGCCCACCCGCTCCAGACGCCCGCCGCGCGGCTGGAGGCCGCCGCCGGCGTGGGCGACACCTGGCTGCTGGTCGACCAGTTCGAGGAACTGTTCACCCTGTGCGAGGACCCCGCCGAACGCGCCGCGTTCCTGGACCGCCTGCTGTCCGCGCGCGACCCGGACAACCGGCTGCGGGTGGTGATCACCGTACGGGCCGACTTCCTCGACCAGTGCACCGCGCACCCCGGCCTGACCGCCGCCCTCCAGGAGGCCACCGTCCTGGTGGGGCCGATGAACGAGCCCGAGCTGCGGGAGGCGATCACCAAGCCCGCCCGCAGCCGGGGCCTGGTCGTCCAACGTGCGCTGACCGACCGCATCCTGAACGAGGTGCGCGGCGAGCCGGGCGGGCTGCCCCTGATGTCCCACGCCCTGCTGGAGACCTGGCGCCACCGCCGGGGCGCCGCGCTCAACGAGGTCGCCTACGAGGCCGCCGGGGGACTGCACGGCGCCATCGCGCGCACCGCCGAAGGGGCCTACGCCCGTTTCACCCCCGCCCAGGCGGACCTGGCCCGGCGGATCCTGCTGCGCATGGTCGCCCCGGGGCGGGGCACGGCGGCCACGCGCCGGCCCATCGACCGGGGCGAGCTGGACTTCGAGGCGGCCGACGACGCCGCCGTCGTGGTGGAACGCCTGGCCGCCGCCCGGCTGCTCGTCCTCGACGACGACACCGTCGAACTGGCCCACGAGGCCCTGATCACTTCCTGGCCCCGGCTGCGTCGCTGGGTGGAGGCCGAACGCGACCGGCTGCGCCTCCACCGCAGACTCACCGACGCGGCCCGCGCCTGGCACGACCTGGACCGCGACGCCGGCAGCCTCTACCGGGGCAGCCGGCTGGCGGCGGCGGCGGAGGCGTTCCCCGCCACCGACCGACGTGAACTCACCTCGCTCGAAGGGGCCTTCCTCGCCTCCTCCGTGCGCTACCGCCGCCGCGTGACGCGGCTCCGCCGCTCGGTCATCGCCGGCCTGGCCGTCCTCGCGTTGCTGGCCACCAGCGCCGCCGTCGTCGCCGTCCAACAGCGCGGCACCGCCCGCGCGGAGCGCGACACGGCCGTCTTCCACCAGATCACCGCCGAGGCCGACGCGCTGCGCACCTCCCAGACCTCGCTGGCGGCGCAGCTCGACGCGACGGCCTACGCCCGGCGCGCCAGCGGCGCGCTGTACACGCGGCTGGTCACCGACGCGCACGGCCCGCTGTCGGCGCCGCTCAGGGGCCACCGGGGGTTCATTCCCGCGGTGGCCTTCAGCCCCGACGGCCGGCTGCTGGTCAGCGCCAGTCAGGACGGCACGCTGCGGCTGTGGGACTCCACCACCTCGGGGCACCGACGCCCGGTGGGGCGCCCGTTGGCCGCCCACGGCGAGCGCGGCCCCCGCTCCCTGGCGTTCAGCCCCGACGGCAGGTTGCTCGCCAGCGGCGGGCACGACAACACCGTGCGCCTGTGGGACGTGTCCGCGCCGGCCCGTGGGCTCAGGCCGGTGGGCCGGGTGCTCGGCGGCCACACGGACGGCGTCATCTCCCTCGCGTTCTCGCCCGACGGGCACGTCCTGGCCAGCGGCAGCGACGACGGCACGGTGCGCCGCTGGGACCTGCGCCGGCCGGCGCGGGCCCGCACGCTGGGCGAGCCGCTGGTGGCCGACGAGGCCGAGGGGGTGCGCGCGGTCGCCTTCGCCCCCGACGGCCGGACGCTGGCCACCGCCGGCTTCGACCGCGACGTGCGGCTCTGGGACGTCACCGACCCCGTCCGACCCACCGTGCGGGGCCGCCCGCTGACCGGCCACGACGAGCCGGTGTGGGCCCTGGCGTTCAGCCCGGACGGGCGGACGCTCGCCAGTGCCGGATACGACCGGACCCTGCGCCTGTGGGACGTGCGCGACCCCGACCGGCCCCGGCGCCGGGGCGAGCCGCTGACGGGCCACGACGACGCCGTCTGGACGCTGGCCTTCAGCGCCGACGGGCACACCCTGGCCAGCGCCGGACTCGATGACACCGTGCGGCTGTGGCAGGTGGGCGACCCGGACTCCCCGCGCCCGCTCGGCCGTCCGCTGACCGACCACACCGACGGCGTGTGGTCGGTGGCCTTCGCCCCCGACGGCCGCACCCTGGCCAGCGCGGGGCGCGACCAGACCGTACGGCTGTGGCGGCTGCCGGACACCCTGCTGACCGAGCACACCCAACCCGTCAACGCGGTCGCCTTCCACCCCCGGGGACACCTGCTGGCCAGCGCCGGCACGGGCGGCACCCTTCGCCTGTGGCACACCGCACAGCCCGCGCGCCCGCGCCCGGCCGTCACCCTCCGGGCCCCCGGCGGCGCGGCGGTGACCTCCCTGGCCTTCGACCCCGACGGCCACCACCTGGCCAGCGCCGGCGAGGACGGGTTCGTACGACTGTGGCGCGTGACCGACGGGGAGGACCCGCGCCCGGTGGGTGGCTCGCCGGTCGACCACCGGGCCGCCGTCGCCGCGGTGGCCTTCAGCCCGGACGGGCGGACGCTCGCCAGCGCCGGCGACGACCGGGTCGTGCGACTGTGGGACGTGCGCGACCCACGCCACCCGCGCGCCCTGGGCCAGCCGCTGACCGGCCACACGGACAAGGTCGTCGCCGTGGCGTTCAGCCCCGACGGGCGCACCCTCGCCAGCGGCGCCGAGGACGACACGGCGCGCCTGTGGGACGTGACCACACCCGCCCGGGCCCGGCCGCTGGGCGAGCCGCTGACCGACTTCGACGGCTTCGTGACCGCCGTCGCCTTCCGCCCCGACGGCACCACCCTGGCCACCGGCGGTGTGGACCGCAGAATCCGCCTGTGGGACCTGACTGACCGGCGGCGACCCACCCCGGTGGGCCGGCCGCTGACCGGTCACGAGGACGGCGTGCACGCGCTGGCGTTCAGCCCGGACGGGACCCGGTTGGCCAGCGCCGGCAGCGACGACTCCCTACGGCTGTGGGAGACCGACCAGCCGGCGACGGCCCGCCCGCTGGGCGACGCGGTCACCGGCCACAACGACTCGGTGACCGCGGTCGCCTACCACCCGGACGGCACCGCCCTGGCCACCGCCAGCTACGACACCACCACCCGGGTGTGGCGGCTGCCCGTCACCCAGGCACTCGCCCACACCTGTGCCGCCACCGGCGGCACCCTCACCCGCGCGACGTGGCGCCGCCACGTCCACCACCTGGCCTACCACCCGCCCTGTGGCCGGCCGGACTGACCGGGCCGACCGGCCACCGGGCGGCGTCACCGGCCGGGGGAGTACGGGTAGACGCGGGCCCAGTCGACCTCGTAGACCGCGCGTTGCAGACCGGAGCCGTAGAAGTTGTCGAGCTGGATCGTCTGGTGCATGGACGGGGCGCACTGGATGCACTGGCGGTCGGCGTTGGCACCACCCGAGAAGCTGTACCACTGGACGCCGTCGACGAAGCCACGGACGTGGTCGGGCGTCCACTCGACGGCGATGTTGTGCCACCTCGACAGGTCCACGCCGCACTTCTGCGCGAACTTCTGCTGCACCGGCACGTCCGCGTCGTGCGGGTAGTGGATGAACGCCTCCGCGCACTTCTCGCCCGGCGCGCCGTTCTCCAGGTAGTCGTACTCCCCGTCCTCGGGCCAGTCCCCGGAGTCCGGCCACAGGATCAGCAGCGGGTGGTACTGCCGGCCGTTGTTCTCGCCGACGCCGTGGGAGCGCACCCGGGCCTCCCAGCGCCCGTACCGCTGCCCGTGCAACGAACCCAACCAGCCGCTGTCCCCGTCCTTGTCACCACTGAGGCGCAGCACGCCCCCCAGCACCCGGGTGTTCTTGTCGCAGCGCTCGCCGTTGCCCGCGTGCCCGGGCCAGCACTTGTTCACCCCGCCTCCGGCCAGCTCCCACTTGGCCTGGTCGGGCACGGCCGGCTTGCTGGCCGAACCGTAGTCGAACTCGTCCGACCACTTGGCCAGCGGATCGCCCCAGCCGCCGCGCTCCGCCGCCGTGTCGGCCCGCGCCGTCCGCGCACCGCTGTCGGTCACCGGCACCGCCGCCACGAGCGCCACCACCGAAGCGGCGACCAACGCCCCCCGCACCCCACGTGAACTGACCTTCGTCCGCATCCCCGCATCCCCTCCCGACGGTGCTCCAGGCACCGCACACATCGACGCGTTCCCGGGCGGAACCCGCCGGAGCCCGGCTGGCCGAACTCCGCGGAGGCCCCGCCGCCGGCGGCCCGCCCGTGCTGCCTCCAGCACCCGTGACCCGCCGACCCGCCCAGCTCAGCGACGTGCGTGTTGTTCGGCAAGCAGCGCCGAGCCCACCGAACAAAACCCGCGCCACACACCCACTTCCGTCGCCGGCACACCTTCCCGCGCAAACCACCCCTGCCGTCCTCCTCGCCTCACAAATCGATCGACGCCCCAGGAACGGCTGGCTAGGGTCCCGCTGTGTCCCGCCCCCACCATCTGCTCCCACGAACGCCTCCCGACGCCGTCGAACCCCGCCCCGCCCCGGACCCGTCCGCCTCCCCCGCGCGCGGACGGCGCCGGTGCCCGAGACGGTGGTGGCGATGACGGAGCGCGCCCTGGCACCGGCCGAGGCCACCGAGGAGGGCCTGTTCTCCCGGACGTACGCGACCGCCACCGCCAGCTTCGCCGCGGTGATGTTCCTGACCGGGCTGGCCGCGCTCGCCGTGGTGCCCACCCTGCCCACGGCCGCCCGGGACCTGTCCGGGGTCTCCCTCTACCCGCTGGTGGCCGGCAGCTTCGTGGCCGCCAGCCTGCTCGGCGGAGTGCTGGGCGGCCACTGGGCCGACCGCGCCGGGGCCCACCGCCCGCTGGCCGTCGGCATGGTGCTGGCCGTCATCACCCTCCTGGTCTCCGGCGCCAGCACCACGATCTGGCAGCTGGCCGCCGGTCGTTTCCTGGACGGGGTGGCGGGCGGCATGGTCGCGGTCTCCATCAACACCGCCATCGGCCAGGCGTACCCCGCGCACCTGCGCCCGCGCGCCCTCGCGTTGATGAGCGCCTGCTGGATCGTCCCCTCGCTGGTCGGCCCGCCGCTGGCGGGGCTCGTCAGCGCGTGGTGGTCCTGGCGCGCGGTGTTCTTCGGCCTCGCCGCCCTCACCCTGCTGCCGACGCTGGTCGTCATGTCCGCCCTGCGCGGCCACTCCCGGCCGCGCCCCGCCGACCCGTCCGCCGAGGAACCACCGCGCCCCGCGCTGTTGGTCGCCTGCGGAGTGAGCGTGGGCGCCGCGCTCGGCCAGTACGGCGTCTCCGGCTGGGACCCGCGCCACCTGCTGTTCGCCGCGGGCGGGATCACGCTGCTCGTGCTGTTCGCCCCGCGCCTGCTGCCGCCGGGCACCTGGCGTGCCGTACGCGGCCTGCCGGCCACGGTGTTGCTGTGCGGACTGGGATCGGGGGTCTTCTTCACGCTGGAGGCGTTCGTGCCGCTGATGCTGGTCAGCGAGCGGGACGCGCCCCCCGTGGTGGTCGGCCTGGCCTTCACCGGAGCCGCCCTCGCCTGGGCCGCCTCCTCCTGGGTCCAGGGCAACCTGCTGTCCCGCGCGCCCCGCCACCGGCTCGTGGTGGCCGGCGCGTTGGTGCAGAGCGGGGCCGTGGTGATCGCCGCCGTGGGCACGCTGCCCGAGGTGCCGGCGTACACCGCCGCGGCGGCCATGCCCGTCGCGGCCGTCGGGATGGGCATGTACGCCCCCTCGCTGACGGTGCTCTCCCTCGCGCACAGTCCGGCCGACCGACAGGGGTACGCCAGCAGCGCGATGCAGACCAACCAGAACCTGGGCCAGATCAGCGTCCTCGGCCTGTCCGCCGCCCTGTTCAACGCGTGCCTGGGCGCCGGCTCCCCCCACCCGGCCGGCTACGCCGCCGCCTTCGGGCTGCTCCTGCTGCCGACCACGCTGGCGGCCCTGCTCGCGGTGCGCGCCCGGGGCGACTGAGGGGTTACGTTCGAGGCATGGAGCGTATGCGGAAGTCGCTGAGGTCGGACGAGGTCGTGGCGCGGGTGCGGCGCGACCTGGCCGAAGGGGTCTACCAGCCGGGTGACACGCTGCCGGACGCGGCGGACCTGGCCACCGAGTTGGGAGTGCTCACCAGGGCGGTCGACGCCGCCTACCGTCAGCTCGCCGAGGACGGGGTGCTGGTGGAGAGCCTGCTGACGCCGGGCGTGGTGGTCGCCGATCCGGAGTTGGACCCCACCGTGCGCGCGCTGGTGCGCACCGTCGCCGAGATGCGGCGCCACCTGGAGCGGCTCGACAGACGGCTGGCCGACCTCACCGAGCGCGTGGACACCGTCAGCACCAGCGTGCGCGAGGCCCGCCGCGAGTTCGAGAACCGCCCCCGCCGGTACTGAAGCCGCCGCACCGGCACCGGCACCGAACCGCGCGCGAGCGCCCTCGCGAGCCCGCCGTTCGCCGGTCGCGCGACCTAAGTCAGCCCGGCGCGTACCGCGTTCATCCCTTGGTCGTCCCGTCACAGACCAAGGAGGGACGCCGGCGCACACCCGCGCTTTCCACACTGGAACCGAGCCGCCGAGATGAGCGCGGCTCTCGCGGGGAACGAGACGAGGGAGACGCAGTGCGCAGTCAAGGGATCAGCCGGGGACGGTTCCTGGCCCTGGCAGGGGCCGCCGGTGGCGCCGCGACGGCGGGGGCGCTGCTCGGCGCGGGACCGGCCACGGCCACGGTGCCGGCCCCGGCCGGGCCCGGGAGCCGGGCGTCGCGCGGGCTGACGTACCGGGGGGTGTGCTACGAGGTCGGTGAGGCGTCGCGGGAGGCGGGGTGGACGACCGCCCGGATGCGCGCCGACCTGACGGCCGTCAGGAACGACCTGCACGCCAACTCCGTCTCCGTCTGGGGCGACGGCGTCGAGGACCTGGCGGCCACCGCGTCCGAGGCCGCCCAGCGCGGACTGCACGTCTGGCTCCAGCCACGCCTGGGGGACCGCCCCGAGAGCGAGATCCTGGACCACCTCGCCGAGACCGGCCGGCACGCCGAGAGGCTGCGCCGCAACGGCGCCAAGGTGCACCTGAGCGTCGGCTGCGAGTTCGTGCTGTACGTGCCGGGCATCGTGCCGGGCGCCGACGCGGTCGAGCGCATCGAGAACATCCTCAAGGGCAACTACGACCCCGAGCAGATGTCGCTCAAGCTCGAAGCCTTCATCGCCCGCGCGGCGGCCGTGGGCAGGTCCGTCTTCAGGGGTTCGCTGACCTACGGCGCCTCCTTCGACGAGGAGGTGGACTGGAAGCTCTTCGACGTCGTCAGCGCCAACTACTACGGCTACCACCCCGACCGCGCCGCCTACGTGCGCGACCTGAAGCCCCTCCAGCGCTGGGGCAAGCCCGTGGCGATCTCCGAGTGCGGGAGCTGCACCTACGTGGGCGCGCCCGAGCAGGGCGGCATGGGGTGGTACGACGTCATCGACGACCAGAAGACGCCGCCGGAGATCAAGGGCGGCCTGGTGCGTAGCGAGCGCACCCAGGCGGCCTACCTGAGCGAGGTGTTCGACGTCTTCGAGTCGATGAACCTGTACGCGGGGATGGTCTTCAACTTCGTCAGCCCCGAGCTTCCGCATGTGCCCGACGCGCTCCACGACCTCGACATCGTGAGCTACAGCCTCGTCAAGACGATCCAGGACCGGCCGCACGACCCGACCTCCGACTGGCACTGGGAGCCCAAGGAGTCCTTCCGCGCCCTGGCGCAGCGCTTCGAGCGAGCGCGCCGCTGCCACTGAGTCCGCCCCGCTCGGGCCGCCGGCGCACCGCCGGCGATCTCGCGTCCGGCCCCTCGCACTCCGCCACGGCGGGGCGCGGGGGGCCGGACGCGTTGTCCGGGGCTCCGCCGGAGCACATGCATGATGCAGCGGGTTGCGCGCCCCAGCGGAACGCGCCCCCGAGTCACCCGTTCGGCCACTACACCCCTCGTTCCGTGCGCGGTAGATAAGCGGTAGCTACGGCACCCGCCCGCCCGTGGTGGCTGGAGCCCCGGGCGGGCGGCCGATCTCGTTCTGCCTCCCACATCCCCGAGCGCACGGCCCGAGGGGCATCATGAGCACACCGTCACCGTCACCGCTTCGCGTCCTACGCGGCACCGACCTGCTGGATCTGGCGTTCAGCTTCGTCGGCCTGACCTTCGAGAACCGGTTGGGACGCCGCTACCTGGTCCGCGCCGACCCGGCCCGCGACGGCCTCCTGGTCGTCACGTTCGGCCCACAGCACGTCCTGGAGGAGGTGTTCCAGGAGGAGAGCCCCACCCCGCCGGCCGCCCCGCCCGTCGGTTCGCTGATCAGCGGGCGCAGCGTGCTGGTCTTCGAGGTGGGCCCCGGCGACGCCGTCGCGTACTCCGAGGAGGGGCTGCTCGCCGCGATGCGGGCACTGCGTCTGCGCGTGGTGGACGCGGCCCGCGAGGCGGAGCCCGTCACCACCCTGCGCTTCGGCGACCCCGGGCCACCCGAGGGCGCCGGCGGCGACCCGGCGGCCGGCGGCGCGGACGCCGCGCTGCGGGCCAGCGCCCTGGTGCGGCTGCTGCGCACCACCGCCGAACTCAGCGCCCGCTACGGCACCGAGGCGACACTGGCCGCTGCCAGCGCCGCCGGAGCCGTGGTCGAGACCACCACCGACAGCGACACGGAGACCGCCACCGCCGGCGCCTCGCCACCCTCGGCCGCCCCACGGGCGGCGGCCCCGCGCGTCCCGCAGGACCCGCTGGCCGACCCCGCCCACCCGTTCACCGGCATCGAACTGCCCTACCGGCTGCTGCTCTCCCCCTCGCAGCGGGCCCGCTGGTTCCACCGGGGGGTCATCGACCCCGAGCCGGGGGAGCGGGTCGAACTGTGGCACACCCGGTTCACGCCGCCGAGCGGCCGGGCGGCGGACCGGACGGTGCGCGCGGTGTGGAACCGGGACCGCGACCCCGACCCGGGCGCCCCCGAGACCTTCACGGCATCGCTCAGCGGGCCGCACCGTACGGCCATCGTGGACCTGACCGCCAACGACGGCCTGACCACCCCCGAGGGGCAGCCGTTCACGCCGCTGCCGGTGGCGGTGGACAACCTGATGCTCTCGGCCGTCGGCGGCTGGCTGGACAGCCTGGGCCAGTGGCGGGAGCAGCGCCCCCAGGGTGTCACCCTCTCGGAGTGGCGGCACCAGGCCACCATGGGGCGCGACCACTACGTCCGGGTCATGTTCTCCGGCTTCCTGTGCCCCTTCGGCCACCGGGCCGACCTCATCCAGGTCACCGAGCGCAAGTTCGACGACGCGCGCGCCGCCTACCTCCTCCAGCGCCGGTTCATCGTCGTCCGCGAGCCGCTGCGCACCTACGACCCCGAGCGCGAACTGCCCGTGGGCGCACCGGAGTCCAGCCCCCTGGCCAACGTGCAGTTCCCCTTCACCTCCGTACGCGTCGACACCCTGGTCACACCGAACCTCACCAACGACATCCCCACCCCCGAGTCCTGCGACTTCTTCCCCGCCACCCGCGCCGAGAGCCCCTTCCGGTTCAAGGTCGTCGCCGTGGACCACGAGGGCCGGACCGTGGAGTTCCGCACGCCGCTGCTCTTCCTCACCGAGGACCGTGGCGCCCGGGAGAGGCTGGCCGCCATCGTGGCCACGTACAACAACCTCAGCCCGCTGCCGCTGGCCGGCTCCGCCGCCGTCCCGGAGCCGGCCCCCGAGACCACCGCCGACCTCCTCGGGCAGGCCGTGGCGCTGGCCCCCAGCGCCAAGCCGGACGACACCTCGCTGGACGTGGCCCGCATGGTGTGGGGCGTCGCGGCGCCACCGGGGCTGGCCAGCCCCTCGCTGCGACAGGCCCAGTTCCTGCCCCAGCTGCGCTGGGCCGCCGTCACCGTGCCCGCCGTCAGCCAGCTCAGCGGCAACGACCTGACGGTGCCCGTGACGTACGCCCAACGCTTCGTCCAGTCGGGCTTCCGCCAGGTGGACCAGGGGCTGCGCAAGGCCAACCGGGGCGAGGTCTTCCTCAACGTGCTGCCGGTACTCGGCTCGCCGGACACCCCGCTGACCATGAACTTCACCGGCCAGAGCGACCGTTCGGGCGGACTGGTCGCGCCCAGCTTCGACGTGGCCGGCCTCTCCCGCAAGACGGGGCCGGTCTCCGGGGTCGCGGCCGGTGGCGCGGACGCGCTGGAGTCGATCGCCAACGGCACCTTCGAACCGACCGACTTCTTCCACGCCTCCGACGTCATCGGCGCCCTGGGCGCCAACCTGCTCGGCATCCTCCCGCTGGCCGACCTCGTCCGGAAGGCCGGGCTCGACCAGCCGCTCAAGGTGCCCAACTTCTTCACCGAGAGCATCAACGCCGTCACCGGCTTCCTCTCCGAACTGCGGCGCGTACGCGAGCTGATCCGCAACGAGGCCGAGCGGTACCCGGCGGCCGGCCGGCGCGTGGTGGACACCGCCGAGGCCCTCGTCAAGATCATCGGTGACTACCTGGCCCAGTCCCTCGCGGGCAAACCGGGCCCCATCAGGCTCTCCGACGTCGACGCGGCCTTCGACACCTTCACCACCGCCCTGACCGACCTGCTGAACACCCTGCCGCCCGGCGCCGACCCGGGCGTACGCGCCCTGCTGGAGCGGGTCCGGCAGACCGTGGCCACCTGGAACAACGGGGCCGGCCAGGTGCTGTCCCTGCGGCAGGCGCTGGAGAAGGCGGGTCAGGGCGCCAAACTGCCCGAGACGGTCAACGCCCGCCTGGAGTGGAACCCGGAGATCAAGGACTTCCCCGAGGGCAACCCGGTCTTCGTCCCGCACAAGGACGCCCAGAACCGGACCATCGGCCGCTTCTCCCTCGTGGTGGACCTGCGCGGATCGCTGCGCTCGGACCTGAGCGCCGGCGCGGACATCACGTGCGGCCTGGAGGAGTTCGACCTCGTCCTGATCCCCGACTTCCACGCCATGCGACTGGACTTCCAGCGCATCCGCTTCACCGCGCGCGCCGGCAAGAAGCTCGACGTCGACGTGGCCTTCCGGGGCGTGCGGTTCATCGGCCCGCTCTCCTTCGTGGAGACGCTGCGCCAGCTCATCCCCATCGACGGCTTCAGCGACCCGCCCGGCATCCAGGTCACCAGCTCCGGCATCGTCGCCTCCTACGCGCTCCCGCTGCCCAACCTGGCGGTCGGCGTCTTCAGCCTGGAGAACCTGCGCCTGGGCGCCTACCTCGACCTGCCCTTCGTCGGCAGGTCACTGGAGGTGGGCTTCTCCTTCTGTACCCGACAGGCCCCCTTCCGGCTCACCGTCTCGATGCTGGGTGGCGGCGGGTTCTTCGGCATCGTCCTCACCCCCAAGCGGGTGGCCGTCCTGGAGGCGGCGCTGGAGTTCGGCGCCGCCGTCTCGATGAACCTGGGTGTCGCCAGCGGCAGCCTCTCGGTGATGGCCGGGATCTACTTCCGACTGGAGCTGGACACCGGGGAGGCCAGGCTCAGCGGGTACTTCCGGGCTCGCGGCGAGGTCGACGTACTCGGCATCGTCTCCGCCTCCATCGAGCTCTACCTCGAACTGACCTGGCGCCCCGGCCAGGTCTCCGGCCGGGCCAAGATCACCATCAGCATCCACATCGGCTTCTGGTCCCAGTCCGTCACGATCGAGTGCGAGAAGACCTTCGTGGGCGGCGGAGCCGACCAGGCGGCCCTGGGCGGGGCGGCGGAGGCCGTCCGACCGCCCACCTTCGCCGAGATGATGAGCCCCTACCCCGACCCGGTCACCGGCGCCCAGCGCGTCCCCGTCGACGAGTACTGCACGGCCTTCGCGGAAGTGAGCTGACCCATGCCCGAGTCGATCCGGTGGACCGTCCTGCCCGACGGGCTCACCCCAGACGCCCGACTCCGCCTGACGGTGCTGATCAGCCCCCGCCTGACCGGCGGCACCACGCTGGGCGCCTTCGACCACTTCGTCGACTGGCCGCACACGCTGGCCGACTACGCCGCCGCCCTCCAGGTGCACTTCCGGCCGGCGCCGGGCGGGCCCGTGAGCACGGCCCCCACCACGCCCCAGCCCGACCGCTACCCGCCGCCCGACAGCACCCTGTGGAAGGAGCTGTTCCCCACCACGACCAAGGTCCACGCGCCCACCGTCGCGGTGAACGCGGCCGACGTCGAACCCATCACGCTGCGCTCCTTCCCCAGCAGAGCCGTTCACACCCAGGTCACCACGTTGTACGAGAACGCGGCCACGGCGACCGCCCACCGTCGCGCCTTCCCCGACCCCGGCGGCGACGGCCAGCGCGGCACGTCACCCAACGGCACCGCGTCCGGCGGCGGAGGCGGCACGCCACCGCTGCCGAGCTGGGACCACCCACAGACCCAGGACCTGACGGTCCCCCTCACCCAGGCCGTCCGCGACCTGGCCCGCGCCGTCGGCGCCTCCTACCCACGGCTGGACCGGCTGATCGGACGTAGCCCCGGCGGCGGGCCGGGCCCGGTCGGCGCGGCCCCCGCCGCCGCCAACCCGTACCGCCCCCGCTACATCGACCGCTCGGACCCCGACTACCAGCCCTTCCACGCCGAACTCGGCTTCGCCGAGGCGTACCGCTTCTACGACCGCCGGCCCACCGCCCCCACACCCGGCGCCGCCCCCGAGCCCCCGCCGCCCCCACCCCAGCGGCCGGACCTGGACTTCCACGCGGCCTGCGCCCTGCTGGCCGACTACCCGGAACTGCTACGCCGCTTCGGCCTCGCCCTGGACCTGCTGGTCACTCCGCCGGCCGGGCTCGCCGACCAGTGGCAGGCCCGCGTCACCTTCGGCCCGCCCCACGAGGGGCTGAACGCCGACGAGAGCCTGCGCCCCTGGACGCGCCTGCGCTACGTCGCCGGGGAGCGCTTCGAGGCGTACGCGGACGACGCCGGCCCCTACGGGCGTCGCATGCTGGGCCTGGGGGACGGCCGCGTCCACGTCACCGACCTGGACGTGGACGGCGCGGCGATGAAGTTCGTGGAGTTCTCCCGCATCTTCGACCAGCTCTTCATCCGGCCCACCGAACCCGACACCCCGACCGCTCCGGACACCACCGCGCCCCCCGCGCTGCACGGCGCCGGCATCACCGTGCTCCTCGAAGGCCGGGACGCGGACCTGGCCGACCAGGTGGAGGCCGACGCCCGCCACGTGGCCGGCGTCGACCCGAACGGCGCGCCCACCCCCGCCGCCGTCCTGGACGCGGCCCACCTCATCCGTGGCTACCGGGTGGACGTCGGCGTCGTGGACGCGACAACGGGCCAGGTCAGCCGCTGGTACCCGCTGTGCGCCCGCACCGGCAGTTACGCCATCCGGCGGGCGGGCAAGCCACCACTTGCCATCCAGGCCGGGCCCGACGAGGGACACGTCAAGGCCAGCACGCTCACCCGGGACCGGGTCAACGAGCGCCACCACTACGTCCACCAGGCGCTGTTCGGCTGGAGCGGCTGGTGCCTGGCCGCCCCACCACCGGGCCGCACCATCGGCGAGGACAACCGGCCGCAGGTGCCCGTGCCCGACCTCTCGCCCGACTTCCCCCTGGACGCCTCGTTCCGACCCCAGCGCGGCAGCCTGCCCGCCCTGCGCTACGGGCGCACCTACCAACTGCGCGCCCGCCTGGTGGACCTCGCCGGCAACGGGCCCACCCTGGCCGCCGGCACCCCCCAGGGCGCCACCACCCAGCCCCTGACCTACGGCCGGTGGGAGCCGGTGCCACCACCGGCGATCGTCCCCCGGTGGCCCTTCCTGGAGGGCGAGTCGGAGCCCCGGCTGGTGATCCGCAGCACCGTCTCCGACGACGGCACGCCGCTGTCCGCCGAGATGTGGGCCATCCAACGCAACGGCGAGGTACCCGACCACGAGCAGCGCAGCCCCGTGGACCAACTCGACCGGCGCTACCGCTCCTTCGACGAGCGCCACATCAGCCCGCCCAAGACCGCCCTCCAGATGGCCGAGCAACACGGACTGTACGACGCGGCGTTCGGCCCGAGTCGGGCGCCGGCGCAGCGACGGCGGTTCTTCGCCTCGGGCTCCCGCGAGGCCGGCAGCTACCTGGACACCAGGGTCAGCCTGCCCGAGGACCCGGACCACGTCATCGACCTGACACTCCTCGACGCCATCCACGTCGCCAAGCACAACCCGCACGACCCGGTACCCCTGACCCCGCTGCCGGTGGCGCGCGGCGCGGGGCTCGAACCGGGGGAGTACGTCGTCCACGACGGGCGCCAACTGCTCCTGCCCTACCTGCCGGACCCCCTGGCGCGCGGCGTCTCCCTCCGTGGCCTGCCCGGTGGCAAGCCGAACGAGACGTACGCCTTCCCCGGGCCGTGGCCGCAGGCCAAGCCGCTGCGGCTGCGGATCGAGGAGGGGAGCGGGCCGCCGGTCTGGCGCGGGCTGATCGACCGCGAACTGACCGTCTTCCTGCCCAAGGCGGAGTTCGCCACCGTCCGCATGAGCTGCCACGTGCGCCGCGAGGACCTGGACACCTTCCACCCCTGGCGGCTGCTGACCGGCTCGTCCCTGTGGAACGACCCGAGCACCGGGCTGCCGCCGAACAAGCGGGAGGAGCTAACCGACGCGGCGGCCGACGGCGAGAACTGGCTGATCACCCCCTGGATCGACGTCACCCTGGTACACGCCGTGGAGAAACCGCTGGAGCGGCCCGTCATCGGCGACCTGACGTTCCGCCGCAAGGCCGAGGAGACCTTCGCCGACCTGCACGGCCTGGTCCGCTGCCACGCCAGGAGCACCGGGCGCGTCGACGTGGAGGCCACCTGGCAGGAGTGGAACGACGACGTCACCCAGGCCGCCCCCGAGCGCGTCACCGGCCAGGCCCACGTCGGGGACGTCACGGTGCGCGCCGGTCAGGACGAGAGGTCACTCTCGGACGTACGCCAGGAGTTCCGCGACACCCGGCACCGCGACGTCACCTACACCCCGGTCGCGACCACCCGCTTCCGGGAGTACTTCCACCCGGCGATCACCGACCGCACCGAGCTGATCACCCGGCGCGGACCGAGCAACCCGAGCCCCACCGGCGAAGGATGGTCGGTGCCCAGCACCCGCAGGCCCGAGCCACCGGAGCTCAGCCACATCGTGCCCACCTTCACCTGGGAGCGCGTCGTGGACCACACGCGACACCAGGTCACGCGCATCCGTCACCGGGCCGGGGTGCGGGTCTACCTCAAGCGCCCGTGGTTCTCGTCGGGCGACCACGAGATGCTGGCCGTGGTGCTCGACCCGGCCACCACCACGGGGCCCGCGCTGCCGGACCACCTGGTCACCCGGTACGCCATCGACCCGCTGTGGTCGGATGCCACCGCCCCGCCACGGCTGACGGCCGCCCACTTCCCCAACGCCGAGGCCACCGCCACCGACCGGGTGCTGGCCGAGCCGGTGGGCGGGCAGGTGGCGACGGTCTCCGTCGCGGCCTTCACGCCGCACTACGACGAGGAACAGCGCCTGTGGTACTGCGACATCGACGTGGCCCTGGGCGACCCGACCGACCGCGGCGCCTACTTCCCGTACCTGCGGCTGGCCGTGGCCCGCTACCAACCGCACTCGATCGACCCACTGCACCTGTCGAAGGTGAGCACGGCGGAGTTCACCCAACTGGTGCCCCGGCGCACGGCCACCGCCACGATGATCGCCGGCGGCCAGATCCAACTGGAGCTGGCCGGCCCGGTCGCCGCCAACTCGCTCGGCGAACGCGCGGGGGCCGGCCTGCCCGGCATCGCCGCCAGCCGGCGCGTACGGGCCACCTTCCAGCGACGCGAGATGCTCGCCGACGACCTGAGCTGGAGCGATGTCGGGACCGCCGTGGATCTGGGCTGCGTGGCACGCGACGGCGGGTTCGTCTGGACCCGGGCGCTGACCCCGCCGACCGTGCCGCTGACCTCGCTGGCGCTGCACCGGCTGCGGATCGAGGAGCACGAGACGTACCTGACGGACGCGGCGACGGCCACCGGCACCGTCACGGTGGGCGGTACCGCGCTCCCGGTGGCCCGACGGCTGATCCACGCCGACCACTTCGCGCTCACGCGCTCGCTGCTGGGGAAGATCGTGCTCCAGGAGTGACACCCGCCCCTCCCCGTTCCCGACCCGCAACCCGACCGCACCCCCGAGCGTCGCCCCGACGCCACCCCCTGCCCGCCCCGCCAGCCCCCGCCCGGACCCCGGCCCCGGTCGCGCCCACACGCGGCCGGGGCCGCCGCGCGCGGGCCGCCAGGAGACACACCGGGGCCCGCGCCCCCGCTCGCGGCAGGGGGTGGTGCACGGCCCGCGCGCCGCGTTGTGTTAACTGACTGTTGCGCTGCCTGGAGCACGAACGCCCCCGTCCTGTGGCCCCGTTCACAACCGCGCGCCCCGTTGTGAAACACGCTTCGGTCGACAGTCACCGGGCGGACCACCGCAGTTTGAGCGCAAGACGCAGGTCGACGCCCTGATCAGGATTCCGGCGCGGAGCGCGGGGACCATGGCTCACTCGCGCAAGCGTGCATCACTGTGGAAAACGGCCCTCAGTGCGCCCTTGTGTCGTGTACGCGGGGTGCGCCAAGGTTCAGCCACGGCAGCCCGTCACCCACCTCGTACCGATCGCCTGCTCGGCGTTCGCCCCCCCACGGGATCGGCGGCCTCCGCGTGATGCCGCGCCACCTCCGGTCGGGGGCCCAGCTCGTTCGCTCCGACCAGGCCGCGGCAACACGGCCCGGGGACACGGCCGTCCCAGGCTCACCCTGCCGCCACGTCGTCCCCGGCCTCCGAGAGAACCGCGCACGCACACCCCGCACCCTGCGCGCGTACCGCAGCGCGCCACGATGAGGAGGACCCCTCACCATGGCAACACCGATGCGCAAGTCCCGACTGGCCACGGCGGTAGCCGCGGTGGCCGCCGTCACCGCCCTCGGCGCGATCTCCGCGCTCCCGGCCCAGGCCACGCCGGCCAAGGCCACCGAGGGCCGGATCGTCGACGCAGAGGCGACCGGTGCCATCAAGGGCAGCTACATCGTCACCCTGAACAAGGCAGCCGGCATCAAGTCCACCTCGGGCGAGGGCAAGAGCCTGATCGCCGAGTACGGCGGCACCGTCAGACACACCTACACGGCCGCCCTCAACGGCTACTCCGCGCGGCTCAGCGAGCGCGCGGCGAAGAAGCTCGCCGCCGACCCGGCCGTCGACCAGGTCATCCAGGACAGCGCGGTACACGCGACCGCCACCCAGAACAACCCGCCCAACTGGGGCCTGGACCGGATCGACCAGGCCAACCTGCCGCTGGACCAGAAGTACACCTACCCGGACAGCGCGGGCGAGGGCACCACCATCTACATCATCGACACCGGCGTGCGCATCAGCCACCAGGACTTCGGCGGCCGGGCCGTCAACGGCTACGACGCGGTCGACAACGACAACGTCGCCCAGGACGGCAACGGCCACGGCACGCACGTCGCCTCGACCACGGCCGGCATCGCCCACGGCGTCGCCAAGAAGGCCAAGGTCGTGGCGGTCCGGGTGCTCAACGACCAGGGTTCGGGCACCACCGCGGGCGTCGTGGCCGGCATCGACTGGGTGACCAAGAACCACAGCGGCCCCTCGGTGGCCAACATGTCCCTCGGCGGCGGTGCCAGCTCCGCTCTGGACACGGCCGTACGCAACTCGATCAACTCCGGCGTCACCTACGCCGTCGCGGCCGGCAACGACAACCGGGACGCGCGCAACACCTCGCCGGCCCGCGTCACCGAGGCCATCACCGTCGGCGCCACCACCCGCACCGACGCCCGGTCGAGCTTCTCCAACTACGGCTCGATCGTGGACCTGTTCGCCCCGGGCTCCGACATCACCGCCGCCTGGCGGACCAGCGACACCGCCACCAACACCATCTCGGGCACCTCCATGGCCACCCCGCACGTGGCCGGCGCGGCCGCCGTCTACCTGGCCAACCACACCAGCGCCACCCCGGCGCAGGTGGCCACGGCCCTGGTCAACGGCGCCACCCCGGGCAAGGTGACCAACCCCGGCAGCGGCTCGCCCAACAAGCTGCTGCGCATCGTCCCGTAACACACTGACGGCACCGGCCGCCCGGGGCGCCCCCCGGGCCTGGCGGGGGCGCCCGGGCCAGGCCGA
>NZ_JBHVJC010000009.1:0-123666 GCF_042799315.1 Streptomyces sp. NPDC057702
CCGCTACGACAAGAGGGCCTACGTCTTCCACGGCACCGTCACGGTCGCGGCGATCCACCTATGGCTCCGACCGTGATCCGCCGGACAGGCCCTAGACGAGTCGACCGCGAAGGGCTTCGACACCGGCACCCGCCCCGCTAGGAGCCTGTCGGTGGACTCGTCCGTAGCCCGCCCGCCTCGCCGAGCGTCTTCGCAAAGCCACCACCGCACGAAGCTGCTGACGCTCTGACCGAGCTGACCGCCCCCCACAGGCGGCCTCCTCGCCACGTTGGAGGCGGTGCTCACTGCCACTGCTGGCGCCTTCGTTATCTGGCCGGCGAGCACCTGCACATCATCCGCACCAACCTCACCTACATCCGCAGCAGCCTCGCCGACCGGCACGTCCCGCATCCCGGCCGCAGCACTTGCACCGAAGAGATGCCGGCCACCGGCCGTGGCCACTTCGCCGTGCGCACCGATCCGCTCTGCCGCGCACGCTCTCGGCCACCTCTCCGATGGGCGTCGCCGGGCTGGGCCGCTGCCTCCTACCTTGCCCAAGGACTTCATGCACGACCACGAAACCGAGCGTCTGGCCTCGTACGCCGATATCCTCGCCGGCGAACTTCCCGGCGCCTGGACCGGTGTCCTCCTCTCGCCCGATGCCAAGGTCGACCTTGCCGAGTTGGCTGACCGCATCTGGGACCTGGACCTGATCGCCGCCTCCCTTGCCGAGCACCGGCTCCATCAGGCCGCGGTCCTCAGCCGCCCGGACGGCGCCCAACTCGCCATCCTTGACCGTCACGACGAACGCGAGGGATTCCTCATCGCTGCCGTCGCCCCCCGCGCCCTGCCCGCCCACGCCTATCGCGCCGTTCCTGAGCCCAACGGCATCGCCCTGGAGGGTGATGACCCGTTCCGGAGCGCCAAGTTGGTCGCCGGTGACCTGCTCGTGCGTTACGACAGCGCGCTCGCCCAGGTCCGCCACAATGCCCTGGGCGACATCGAGCCCTCGCAGTCGGACCGGGTGGTCCTGACCTGGCAGCCGGACGGCACCTTCGCCACCGCACCGCTCGATGACCGCGCCCATGCCGTGCTGGTGGCCAACGGCTTCGTGCACGACCCGCACACAGGCATCTTCCGCCTCAGCGGCGACGACACCAGGGCGCAGGCACACGTGCTGCGCACGCTCGGCCCGCAGCTCGACGCACTGGGCATCGACATCGCCCTCCAACACGCGGTGGGACGGGCCGCCCCCGCCGCCGCCCCTGCCTCCATGTCACCAGCCCCGGCCGGCCCCCGCACACCGGCCACCAGGGCGCGATGAGGCAAAAACAGTGGCCCGACGCCTTCCTCGGTATCCCCAGGCCGCGCCGGGCCTACCACCGGAGACCGGTGGGCCGTCGAGCAGCAGTGCCTGACGACCACCGTCTCGATCGGTACCTCATCGTCGCGGGTCACAGACTTCACCGCGCCCTCATCTGAACGCGCGGGACACACCGGCCACCCTCTTTCCCCACATCTCTCTCGTGGGCAACCCGTCCGGCCCCGGCGCTACGGGCTGCCCACCGCACGGCTCACACCTCGGAGAAGCCCATCACACCCCGCACACTCTCACCGATCAGCCACCGGCTCACGCCTCGCCTCGCGACGGCTCTGTTCCGTGGCTACCTGCGCGCCTGTATCCCCACCGGTCTCGACCGCCCCAGCCCACTGGCCGGCGCACACCCGGAGACCGTCCTGGGGAAGGCGCCGCGCGCTGGCCACCCTCACTGACCATGCACCGACTCGGAGGAGTATGTCCCAGCCTGTCCCGCCCCCGATGCGACTGGCCGACGCGATCACCCGACGATGCGGCCAACTCGCCAACCAACTCGCGCAGCTCCCCCCGGGCCAGGCAGCCCAGGTGACCGCCCGCGTTCTCGACGCGGACACCGGAGCCTTCGGTGACGTCCTCCATCCCCTGGTCGCCGGTAGCGTGTTCGCCAAAGGCCAGGCTGAGGGAGGGGCCCTGCCGGCAGAGGTATGCCTGGCTCTGGGCCGCGGTGCGAACGAGCTGCACGACATCGCCGTGGACCTGGATGAACACCGGGGCGCCCTCCAGCGCCTTGGCTCCCGGCCCGCTGCCGCCTCGATGAAGCCACCGGCGGAGCCCGCGCTGCTTGTCGTGCGGCGGCGCCGGTGAAGAACGCGAAGAGGCAGGGCTGGGGGCCAGGGGAGCAGGCCGAGCAGCACTACCTCATCCAACCCCGCGCCCTGGCCGGCGGCGGTGATATGCGGCACGTGTCGGAGTTCCTGCGTGCCTCGGGCTGGCGAGACAAGGCCAGGGCGGGTGGTGGTCTTTTGCTCATGGAGAGCCCGGACCGCACCGTCCGTGTTGGCTACGACCCCTCCAGCCCGCCTGGCGGGTGGACCCTCCACGGCCGCACACAGGGCCCCGGTGGGCAGTGGTGGGCGCACCTGGGCCAGCAGACCCCGGTGGAGATTGTCGCCGGCTTGACCGACGCTCTCACCCGCCCCCGCCCCGCTCATGCTCCCAACGTCTGGGCGCCGTTGGAGGGGCAGGGTTGGCGCACGCGTTTCGTGGGTGAGCACTACACGGCGACCAGTGCCGATGGCACCGCGTGGGTGCAGTACCACCGCGGTGGCAACGGCGGAGCGATGTGGTGGGCTGGGGCGAAGGACCAGCAGGGCAACGGCTGGACAGCCCACCTCTCACCCCACACGCCCCTGCACGTGGTACAAGCTTTCGCAGCCGCACTCGCGCACCCCGAACCACTCATGCGCCCGCGTGACCGCGTTCCACGCAGTGCACACATTCGTACCTGGTCGGTCTCCGTCACGCCTTCCCAACTCAGCGCCTGGCGGCAAGCCCGGATCACGGCAGCCCGCGCTGCCACCTGGGCTCGCAACAGCGCTCGACACGCCCGGCCACGCACCACCGCCCGCCCCCACGTCCCCCGCAGCGGTCTACGGACCCACCGTTGACTCATGCTGAGGAGTATCTGTTGCTCGACCTCACTCCGGACTCCCTGCGTGGTAGCCGAGGTGTTGGACGAACGCGTTCACGCCCTCGCTGCTCGCCAAGCCATCCGGCCGACCAGTCCGATGCCCTCGCGGAAACCATCAGCCCAGCGCGGTCGCAGCCGCTGCCCCTCGTCCCCGCCCGGAAGAACGTAACCCTTTGTCCCCTCCCTCCTCGCCGAACGGTTCCACCGACGGGTACGACCTCCTCCTACGTCTCCTGCTGGGTGTGCTCGCGATCGTCGTCCCCCTGGCCCACCTCGCCTGGCTCTCGGGCAACATCACCGCCCACCTCGCCGGGATCAACTGGGCTCCGTATCAACCGACCACCGCTCTGCTTCACCCCGCGCAGGTCTGGCCCGAAATGGGAGAAACCTTCCTGCTGATCGGCGCGCGCATCGTGCCCGTACTTGTGCTCCTGACGCTCGGGGCGGCGGCAGGCGCCATCTGGACCCGTCACAACAACCGCGGCGGCGGTCGGAAGAAGAAGATCACCGGCATGGCCAAGGCCCGAGAAATCGAGCCCCTGATGGCCAAGGCGATCACCGACAAGGCCCGGTCGCTGCGACCGAGTCTGAAGGACGTCAAGCACCTTGACGCGAAGGACACCGGCGTTCTCCTCGGTAACCTGCAGGGCACCAGGCACGAGGTGCGGATGGGGTTCGAGGATGTCGCCGTGGCGATCATGGCGCCGCGGTCCGGCAAGACCACCTCCCTAGCGATCCCCTCCGTGTTGAACGCCCCCGGTCCGGTGTTGCTCACCAGCAACAAGGCCGCCGGTGACGCCTTCACCGCCACCTACGAAGTGCGGGCAAGAGCGGGACGGGTGTGGAGCATGGATCCCCAGCAGATCGCTCATGCCGACCGCGAGATGTGGTGGAACCCGCTGGCCAGCGCGAAGACCTTGGATGGCGCCAGCCGGTTGGCCGGCCACTTCCTCGCTGCCAGCGTCGATGCTTCCCAGCAGGGTGACTTTTGGTCCAAGGCTGGCTCCAACATTCTCAGCCAGTTGTTCCTGGCCGCTGCCCTGGACGAGCGTCCCATCACCGACGTCATGCAGTGGCTGGCCTTCCCGGCCGACCGTGCCCCGCTCGACATCCTGCGTGATCACGACTTCGCCGCCGTGGCCGCTCAGCTCAAGGGTACTGTCGAGGGGCCGCCCGAAACACGCGATGGCATCTACGAAACCGCCCGCCAGTACGCCGCCGCCCTACTCAACGCCGAGATCGCAGCCTGGGTCACCCCCGGCAAGGCGGTCCCCGAGTTCCGGCCGGAGCAGTTCGTCACCTCCACCGACACGCTCTTCCTGCTCAGCAAAGACGGAGGCGGTGGCGCCTCCGCCTTGATCGCGGCGTGCGCGGATGCGGTGATGCGCGCCGCCACAGCCCAGGCCGAGCGCGCCGGCGGGCGGCTGGACCCGCCGATGCTGGCGATCTTGGATGAGGCCGCCAACGTGTGCAAGATCAGCGATCTGCCGGACCTGTATTCGCACCTCGGCTCGCGCGGAATCATTCCCATCACGATTCTGCAGTCCTACCGCCAAGGTCAGAAGGTCTGGGGGGACGCCGGGATGGACGCCCTGTGGTCCGCCTCGACGATCAAGGTCATCGGCAGCGGCATCGACGACCCTGACTTCGCGGACAAGCTCTCCCGGTTGATCGGCGACCACGACACCGAGACCGTCTCGACCTCGCACTCGGAGTCCGGGAAGTCCACCTCGATCAGCATGCGGCAAGAGCGGATTCTGCCCGCCGACGCGATCCGCGCCCTCCCCAAGGGCACCGCGCTCTGCTTCGCCACCGGCCTGCGCGCCGCCATGCTGGACCTGCGCCCCTGGTACCGAGAGCCCGGCGCAGGGGAACTGTCGGCGGCCTCCGCGCGCGCGTCCAAAGCGATCACCACCCGCGCTGTGGCCAAGCACACGCCCACCCAGGCTGACTTCGGGACGGCGGCATGAGCAGGGCCCGCCGGTACCTGATGCCCGTCCGCTCCCGCGAGGCCAAGGACTTCGTGCGCCTGTGGCACCGCCACCACCGGCCACCGGTCGGACAGATATTCTCCGTCGACGCCGCCGACGAGGCAGCACCTTGCGGGCTGTGGCCGTGGTCGGCCGCCCCGTCGCACGGCACTGGACGACGGCACCACCCTCGAAGTCACCCGGACGCCAGCGACGGCACGCCCAACGCCAACTCCCGGCTTTACGGCGCCGCCTGGCGAGAGACCAGGCGCTCGGATACGCCAGTTGATCACCTACACGTAGGCCGGTGAGAGCGGCGCCTCGCTGCGCGGCGCTGGTTGGCGCGTCCTGGACCACCGGCCTCCGCGGCCGGGTGGGGACCGCCCCTCTCGCCCGCGGACCGACCAAGGCGCCGCGCGGATCGCCCGCACGCTGTGGCAATCACCCTGACCCTGACGCTCCGTTGCACTTTCGCCGAACGGGAGGCTCGCTATCCCCGAATGCCACACTGACCTACCCCTCATCGACCACGTCGCCGCTGCCGAGCGAACTGTCCACCAAGACGAGAAGGCCAGCGCGGACGCCCCGGACAACGGTGCGCTGGACGGCTGCTCGCCCTGGGCGCGCCGCAGCGATGCGGACGAGCCGACACAGGACGACTTCGGGCTGGCCTGTTGATACTCGACCTCTTCGCGGGGGCGGGTGGCTGGAGCCACGCCCTGAGAGTTCTCGGATCGCGAGATGTGGGTTTGGAGTGGGATGAGGCGGCCTGCAAGACCCGCGTCGCCGCAGCGCACCTGACTGTTCGCACCGACGTGGCGATGTACCCCACGCGACCCTTCGTGGGGCGCACCCGTGGGCTAATCGCCTCCCCGCCGTGCCAGGCGTGGAGCATGGCTGGCAGACGCCTGGGGCTCGTGGACCAGCCGCTGGTGCACGCGGCGGTCGAGGACCTCGCAGCCGGACGCGACACCCGTGAGCGCCTCCTCGCGGCCTGCCGCGACCACCGTTCCCTCCTAGCGGCCGAGCCGATGCGCTACCTGCACGCCCTGAACACGGCCGGCGAGCCCGAGTGGGTCGCCCTGGAAGAGGTGCCGGCCGTCCTTCCACTGTGGAAGCAGTACGCGGCCATCTTGCGCACCTGGGGGTTCTCGGCCTGGTGCGGCCTCCTGACCGCCGCCGACTTCGGCGTTCCCCAAACACGGAGGCGGGCCATCCTCCTGGCCTCCCGGCTCCGACCGGCGCAGCCACCCACGCCCACACACGCGCAAGTTGCCGAACCCACCCCTCTGTTCGGGCCGGGCCGCGACCGCTGGGTCAGCATGGCCCAGGCCCTGAAGTGGGATCCGAGTGACCAGTCCCACCCCGGGGCCCCAGCGTCGGCCCTCCCTGCCGAGGCGCACCGGTGGACTTGGTCCCTGCGCAGCAACAACCAGTGCCACGCCACCATCCGACCCGTCCAGGAGCCGGCGGGCACGCTGTTCTTCGGACACCGCGCGAACCAGTGCACCTGGGTCGCCACACCCCGCTCGGCCAACACCACGGGCACCAACGAGCCAGCACTGCCCAAGCCGATCCAGATCACCGCCCGCGAGGCCGGCATCTTGCAGACCTTCCCCGCCAACTACCCCTGGGCCGGGAACAAGGGGGAGCAGTTCGCCCAGATCGGCAACGCCGTGCCACCCCAGTTCGCCGCCCATCTACTGGCTCCGCACCTCGAGGTCACCTTCGACCCCGACGACTTCGTCCTGGCGGCGTGATGGCCCACCGCGATGTTTCCCATGAAGAAGGGGAGCTGCCACCCCCTCACCCGGTGCGCTACGCCGAGCAAGCACTCCTGGGAGCCCTCCTTCTGCGCCCTGACCGTCTCGCGCAGGTCGAGAGGACCATCGAACCAGACTCATTCGACCACCACGCACACAGCGTGCTGTTCACCGCGATACGCGACCTGTCACCTCCCGCCCCAGCCCAGCACGCCAGCGCCCCCATCTGGCTGAACCAAGTCCTCACCGCGGCTCGTCGACACACCCAAGGCTTGGACGCCTCCTACCTGCACACGCTCATCGCGCTGTGCCCGCGAACGGCGCACGCCGCCGCGTACGCGCGGATCGTGCAAGCAGACCACGCCCGACGCACCCTGCGCGAGCACGCTCAACGCCTGGCTCAAACCGCTACCGACGCCACCTTGCCGCGCCCTGTGACCGTCACCCTCGCTCAGGTCGACGCCCTCGCTCTGTTCCTCGACGACCTCTCCACGCAGCTCCCCACCCCCTCCGGCCCACTACGCCACGGGGCGCCACCGCTCACCCCGGTAGTGGCTGACGACGACCCAGCGGCGCTGGAGGAGGAGCGGCTGCTCCTGGCGAGCGCCGCCGCTCGGCCCGGTGACGCCGCGGCGATGCGCTGGATGATGCCCTGCGACTTCACCCACCCGCTGCACGCCGGCCTCTGGCACAGCCTCACCATCTTGCTCCGTCGCGGCGAGCCCATCGACCCGGTGACCATCTTGTGTGAAGCCCACCAGCAGGGCCTGCTCGCCCGTGAGCCCGTGGAGCCCGGAGACGTTCTGGCCCTCCTGGCGACACCAGCCGGCTCCGCCCACCACTGGGGCCAGCGCATCCTGCAACGCGCCCTGCTCACCACGGCATCCCGCATCGGACACCACATCCAGGCCCTGACCGACGACCCCGCGACCGGAACCCACCAGCTCGTCTTCAGCAGTCGCCGCGCCATCGGCAACGTCCAAGCCCTGCGCACCCGCTGGGGCCAGGCCACCTGCCCAACGCCCCAGCGTGGAGCTCGCGCACCGACCACCCCGTCCGCCTCACCCCGAGCCGGCCCACCCCGACCAGCACCTACCGCCCCGCCACGCTCTCGCACGAGGTGATCACCACTGCGCCGCAGAGCCTGTACCGCGCGCGGCACGAATCGAGCACTCCATGTCCAACGCCGACGTTCACTTCGCAGTCCACCCCACCCACGCCACCGCGGTCATCGCCACGGTATCCAGCGACCTGCACCTGACCGCCAACGCACTCCTGGCCGGCCACGGCTTCGAGCCCGTCATCGAGCGCACCTGGGTCCTGGCCCGCATTGACCACCACGAGCCCTGCTGGGCCAACCTCACCGCCCAGTCCATGGCCGATAGGGGCATCGCGTTCCAGATCGCACCTGAACTGCGCAAGATCATCGACAGCCACACGTCCCAGGGCCAGCACTCGGCGTCTGCCGCGGGGCGCGACACGCGCAACAGGGCATCGGTCGAGGCCCAGCAGATCCCCAACCACCTGCGTCACGGCCGCCTCACTATCCACGCGCACGCCTACGACGGCCCCTCAACCGTCGCGGTGGGCACCTACCACGACGGACCAAGCGTCCGCCTCCACGGTGAGGACCACCTCCGCACGGTGACCGACACCTTCCCCTCACCCGTCCAGGCGATCAGCGCCTTCCAACACCTGCACCGTGACGCCGTACGCCCAGGACCCGCACCCCTGACCCACACCGAGCGCCAGGTGATCGAAGCCCTCACCAACCTCCGCAACGGCCGGGAACCAGAGGGGCCATCGCGACGCGAGACCGTCCCGGCTCACGCCGCCGACCCCGCCGATCACGAAGCCGTACTCGACCAGTTCCTCAACCAGCACGCCAACTGGCACAAGCATCGCGTGTGGTCGGACGAGACCACCCTCGCCATCGACGAAACACAAACCCTGCGCGTCAAACTCGTTCACGATCCAGAGGCCGGTGAGGCCACCTGGACCATCGCCGCCTACGAATCGCCAGTCTCCGAACGCACATAGCGCATCACCCTGACCGCCATCACCCCGGCCCCCGTCCTAGAGACCCTGCTCGACACACTCGCCGAAGCCGACCCATGGGACCTCGCACTCGGAAGCCCGGTAACCGATAGGACCGTCACCCACGCCACACGCCCCCTGAGCGACGCGGGGTGGCAAGGGGTGGCAACCCGCCATCAACGGACCCACAATCACCTGGAAAGCACCCCACTCCGGCGGACAGGAGTCCACCGTCGGCGTCCAGTTCAACGCCCTCTCAGCGCACCCTGCACACAGCTACCTCGACACCTGGACACTCTGGGCAGGCAAGAACCCCGAACACTCCACCTGGACCCTCCACGCCTCCGCCTTCACTCCCACCGCACTCCTCACACTCCTGAACGAGACCCTGGCCCACGGCATCGGCACCCGCACCACATCAACTAACCAGCACACCGCACGCCCCCGACACAGGTCGAGCCTCGCCTCGCAGGCCACGGCTGCCCCAACCACCAGTCGCCGATCACGCTGATCGGTGAACGAGGGCGAGCAGGGTCTGCCTCGGGAGTTGTCTACGGGTTGACGATGGCGCCGCTGCCACACTGAGCCATGTCACGAACCGCGCGGTGCGCGCCCGAGAAGTAGCCGAGCACCTTGCCATCCCGAGCCTGGCGTATGACTTCGGTGTCCGCCTTGGCCAACCACCCATTAGGGCCGCTGATCTCAGCGTTGTGGACTAGGTTCGTAACGGAACCGAGAGCCTGCCCCGCTATGTCGAAGCACTGGTCGACATCGTTCTCGCCCGCGGCGTTCACATGGGCGGGCATGCGTCTGCGCCCGGCGGCGAGGACAGCGATTGCGAGCTACTCTGCGGCCGCGTCATGCCAGCGATAGCCTACGAGAATGTCGTGGTCGTCGGATGCGAGACATGCTCAGGCCGCGGCACCGATGCCTTTGCTGCTGCCCGTGACGGTGGTGACTGGCTGCCGCACGAGGGACCCTCGGATAGCGCGTTGATCGATCATTTCACGTTCGGCATCATTCCTCCGGCACGGGTTCGAGGATGCCCTCCACTCCCGCGGAGAAGGACACCGATCCGTCCAACGACGGGACATGCAAGATCGCTTCCACCGTCAGGTCATCGGCCCGCTCTTGCTGGCCTAATAGTTCGATGCCCGCCGGCTTCCCTCCCACAAAGAGCCGCACGAGCGTGGCTTCGTTCGTGTCGTCAGTGCTGACGATGAGATGCATCCCGAGCCGTGGCCCTTCCACCACGACCTGTCTTAGCGCCGTGACGACCTCCGGCGCCAGAAGCAGCACCTTCTGGAAGTCCTCCACAACGACGACGAGGCGCCGCAGCGCATGTGGGATGCCGTACTTGGCCGCGTCGTGTGCGAGCGACCCAAAGTCTGAGTCGTCGATGCTCCTCCCGAGCATGTTCCAGCGCTTCGCGACTTCCTGCTGGAGCTTTTGGCAGAACGAGAGGACGTGCGTCGGGTGGCGGCTCAGGCCGAGGAACGCGGCACCACGCACGATGTCCTCGAAGCTGGCGCCCCAGCTGCGTCCGTCGTAGTCAGCGCGGACCAGTTCGAAACCAGTCGGGTTCTGCCGCGTTAGCTGGTCCAGCACGCGACGCAGGAGGCTCCTGCGGATGGTGGCCGGGAGCCCACGCAGCAGAAGATGGGGGCCTTGGCCGCCGCGGTCCTCGCTCTCCAGGTCCAGTCCCACCGGGCCCAGGTCGGCATCAAGCCCGAGGGAGACCCACATAGATTGGCCGCCCCCGGGCCGCTGGAACGCGAGGGAATCGAGGGCACGCCGCAGCCTGGTAGCAGAGGGCCGGTGCGCGGGGTCTCTCCGCGTGCATGCCTCCAAAATGGCGGTCCAAGTGGGGGAGAGCCGGCCGTGGGACAGTGCCAGCGTGGCTTCGGAGAAAGACTTCCTCTGTCTCTCGCCCATTGCCATGTCCATGAGGGTGACACCGAGCGCGTAGATGTCTGACTCAGGAGTCGGTTCATCGCCGGGCATGATCAACTCTGGGGCACGGTACCGGGGGGGCGGTGCGTACGTGTCCCAGTGCGGAGCGGTCCTGCCGTCCACGGAAGCAGTCATCCAGCCGGTGATCTGAACCTTCCGCCCCGCTATCAGCACGCGACGGGGGGTGAGCGAGCCGTGGACAAGGCCCCTTCCATGGGCGTTGACGAGGCTTGCCGCGAGTTGGCGGGCGATCTCCAGCAGGGTCGCCTGGTGCAGCACGACCTGCAACTGTACGAAGTCATGAAGGTTCGGCGCCGGCCCCGAGGCGCCGTCCAGCGCGCATTCGACGGCGAGCCAAGGAAGGCGGCGGTGGACATCCCAGGCCAGGAGTCGCGGCACCAAGAAGCCGTCCAGCCGCTTCAGCGCCGTCACCTCAGTCGTCACAAGGTCGACGGCATGCCGAGGGTTGTGCTCCTCGGGCATGCGTATGACGAGCACGCGGCCCTCGCCGTCGTGGGCCAACAGCAGCCTGACGTCCGACCAGCCCTCTGTGCACTCGGCGAACACCTCGTACGGCACGCCGTTGGGGCCTTCGAAGCGGCGGTCGGCGACGGGCAGCCGGCGCCATCCCGTCAGATCATCGGCGAGGACGAAGCCGTCCGGGAGCTCTCGGAGATCGACGTGCGGGCTGAGGGGGGCGGGTGTTGATGCCGGTTCCGGCGAGGCGGGCGGGGCGATGCCGAGCCTGCGCCGAAGGGTCTCGTCGGCCCAACCGAAAGGCTTATGACTGCCCGTCCTGACCCGTTCCGGGCCCTCGGAATGGGGAAGCCAGGCAGGGAATCCCGTGGGGGTGTGCGGGAGCCCGCCGAGATGGGTCGTGACCTCCCGTGCCGTCCTGAACAGCTCGGAGGGCGGCACCGTGCCCAGCAGAACCGTACGAATGTCCTCGGTGAAGTCGAAGGTCTTCTGATGCGGGAGGCCGGCGGAACCGTCGACGCTATGCATGAGGCCGCCGAGGAAGACTTCCGCCAAGTGGGCCGTGTCGACGGACGGCTGCAAAGCGTGCTGGATGAGCCGCATAACCGGGACGGGGAGTGGTGCCACAGCCGCCAGGTGTGCCGCGAGGCAGTACGCCTCCGGGGACGCCGAGGTCTTGAACCGCAGCACCGCCTCCTCCGCCGCGACGGACCCAGCGGTCCCGGCGAGTGCCTGTGCGCCGACGTCGGGTACAGGCATGTCCGGCCCGGTCAAGAGCGGGAGCACTACGGTCTCTCCGGGGGAGCCGATGAGCCGGGCCCAGTTGTCGATGCCGCTTCCCGCCGCGGAGAGCACCGGAACCGGTACGCCATCGTAGGGGGCCAGTTCCGGTGGCAGGACGGGGTCTTCGACGCGCCAGGACCGGTTGGCCGCTCCCCTGCGACGGGTCGTCACGCGCCAAGGCCGAGCGTCGATGCCGGAACCTGCCCACAGCCTCGGCGGAAGCGCATGGAGGGCGGCCACGGGGCCCATCGACGCAGCGCGGTCGAGCTCTCGGTGCATCGATCCATCCCGCCAGGCCCGTCCGATGCCGTCGCTCACGACCAAGAGCAGAGTGTTGCCAGAGGGGTCGAGGACTGTGGATATCGGTCGCGCCCGGTCGCGCCCGTCGTATGGGCGGCCGGTCAGCCGGGGACTGCCCGGGGTGCGGCTGTCGAGGCCGTGGAGGCGTACGTCCCGGAAAGCCCCGCATCGCTCCATCAAGACACGAATCTCGCCCGTGAGTCGCTGCCATAGGATCATCGAGACGCCGTCGTCAACAAGGATTACCAGGTCGAGCCAGCGGGTCTGCGCGGGGCGGAGCACGGCGTCGGGGAGGCCAGTCTCGGCCATTGCAGAGACTGTCGCGTCGATGTCGAGTTCGGTGCGCAACGGGTCGGGACGGAGCTGGCGCAGTGGACGCAGGGCGCGCCCGATTTGGAGCTCCGTACCGTCTAGCGCCTTCATTTCCGGGGCGCGTACGGCCATCGCGGACCGGTCGAAGGAAGCGGCCTGACTCGGCGGCACGGGGGCTGCGTGCAGTCCGTCCCCTTGCGCGGCTGGCGCTCCGCCACCGGGCGATGTGGTGGCGAATGACGCTCCGTTGCGGCGGTCGTTCGGGGGCGGGTTCCGGTACTCTTCCCTGCCGTTGAAGGGTGGCGTGGCGGCGGACTCGACCGGGGCCAGGGCCGCTGTCTCGGCGGCGGCCTCTGCGGCCTGAGCCAGCCGTGCCATCGCCGTGGCCGCCGCTGGGGGCAACCGGGCCGCAAGCCACAGCGTGTCGCGGAGTTCTTCGGGGTCGAGACGTTTGCCGTCGCCGGATAGCGCGTTGCGTACCCGGTGCAGCATGGGCTCGTTCACAGGGCGCGTGCGAGATGGTGCAGGACGGCGTTCAGCAGTCCGTCAGCGTCGAGTTCGACGCCGCCACGCCGGAGGAACACGGCGTTGAGGAGCTGGTCCGTTGCGAGTTCGCCGCGCGCCCTGCGGGCGAGGAAGGCGCGCATGAGGTCGTCGATCTCAGGCGTGTCGTAGGCTTCGGAGCCGTCCTTCGGGTCGAGGTGAGCGGAGACGATGGCGCGTAGTCGGTTCTCGTCCGGTTCCGGGAGGTCGAGGCGGACGCAGCGGCGCAGGAAGGCTGGCGGGAAGTCTCGTTCGCCGTTGCTGGTGATGATGACGACGGGGAACTCGGAACAGCGGACACGGCCACGGACGACTTCGGTCCATTTGCCGGAATCTGCGGTCATCACGCGCACCGAGGACTGTTCCTCACGGAGCCGGGCGAGCTCGGGGATCTCGAACTCGCCTTCCTCGAAGACGTTCAGGAGGTCGTTCGGTAGATCGACGTCGCCCTTGTCGAGTTCGTCGACGAGGAGCACACGTGGCGACTCTGATGGAACTAGGGCGGTGCCAAGGGGGCCGAGCCGCAAGTACGAGCCGATGCCCAGGCTCAGTGGTGTGGAGCCGTCCCCGTCGTGGGGTTCACGGCTCATATTGGTCTCGCGGAGCCTGCCGATGGCGTCGTAGCGGTACAACGCGTCTTGGAGTGTGGTGCGGCTGTTGACCGGCCAGTGCAGGACGGGACCGAGGGACAGCTCGTGGGCCACGGCGTACGCCAGGGAGGACTTGCCCGTCCCGGGGTGTCCGGTGACGAGGAGCGGTCGGCGGAGTAGTAGTGCTGCGTTAACGACGTCCGCTTCCTGGGGGCCGATTAGATAGGGCCGATTGCGATAGGCGATGTCCGTTTCCCCGTCCGCGTGGCCGCCGAACCGCCGCCAGGGCGGGGCCTCAGGGAAGGTGATAGTCCTGGCGCGGCCGTCGCCCTTGAACAGCCGCCAGTCAGCCTCCTGTTCGTTGTCGGCCGTGTCTTGCTGCCTGTGGGGTTCATGGGCCGCCATCGCGTGTCCGTCCTTCTCTATGGTGCGGGCGTTCGGTGGGTGTGGTGCGTCATGTCGGGTCGGCCAGCTGCAGCGGACCTGGCAGTGCTAGTTCGCCTTCCTCCCAGATGAGGGCCGGTCGTGCCGCCCCGCACGAGGCCGAGGCGGCGTACTGCGACTTTCGGAACTCTTGAAGCCGTCGAGGGAGCTTGTCTAGGGGACCGGTGGGGTCGAGGGTGTCCATCCGCTGCGCGTCCTCGTGCGACCTGGCGTCTCGATCCCACAGCACGACCGGCACTCCCATGGCCAGGCACATGTGGAGGAACTGCTGCCGTCGCTCCGGCGGCCCGTGGAGGACGACCCGCGCGGTGTCACGGTAGGGCTCGTCCAGAAGTTTGTGCAGACTCATGATGTCGTGGCACGACTCGTCGACGACGAGCGTCCCGTCGCCCCCGACTGCCCAGCGTCTTTGCCTCTCGCTCGCCGCCGTGGTGACGTTGGCGGACAGGTCGGGGCAGCGCAGCGCGACCTGGTAGCAGCCACCCAGCGGGATGCTCAGTTCGGCGAGGGCAGGGAAGATGTCCCCCAGACCGCTGCCCGCGTCCCACTCGTCGATGGGGATGCCCAGCCCGTCGGCCTCTACCACCACGTCGACGCGCGTCGGAGCGTGACCACTGGTCGCCTCACTGGCATCCGCCGTCTGGCGTATAAGCCGTGCGATCTGTACCGGCTCCAAGGGGCTCTCCGGGGTGGCCACCGTTGTGCGCCCGCCGCCCTTGTGGCCGAGCCAGATCTCGCACAGGAAGCGATCCGGATCGCCGGCGCTCGCCCGATGGAGCCGCACGATGACTTGCGTGACGGGTGCGGGGACGCGAGCGGCCCATGCTTTGGCGTCCGCGCGGCGTTCCATGAGCGCGGCGAAGCTGATGCCCAGCCGTTTGGCAACGCGTTCGCACCAGGCGCGCAGCGATCGCTGTCGGGCCGGGTCGGCGACGGCGGCAGCCACGAACTCCGCAAGCCGGAGCATCGCGGGTACGGGCAGGGAATCGGTCGTGGCGCCGCGCCCGTCCGGGTACTCCTCTAGCGCCTGAACGACGGTACCAACGGCCTCCCCCGAAAGGCGGGGGGAGCGCGTGAGTGCTTCCGGAAGCTCCAGGAGACGCAGGGCCTCCTGCGCCGCGCGCGGGATCAGCTCTGGCTCTTCCGCGGCGACGCTGAGCAGGGCGGTGTATAGCTGCTCGTGTTCCCTGACAGAGAGTAGCCTGACGGCGGACTCGGCGCGGCCGAGTGCCAGCAGACCGTTTAGCGTTGCGCGGTCGCCGACCACGGGTGCCAGCGACTCCGTCAGTGTGGCCAGTGCCCGTTCCTCGGTGAGCAGCAGGGCGGCCAGCTCATCCAGGGTGGGTGCCGACTGCTCGCTGCCCAAGGGCACCTCCAAGCCGAGGCCGGCGGCGAGGTGCCTGCAGTGGTCGGCACGGCGCGCCGTGTCGTCCAGCAGAGCCCGCAGCAGCGGGACCATCTGACGTACGGAATCCCCGCTCGGTCCCGCACAGACGAGGTGCTTCGGTGCGATGACCTCGCATCCGGCGAGGACATCGTGTGCACCCGCGAGGGTCAGGCGTTCCCGCACGGTCTGCCAGGGCACGGCCCAACTGCGTCGGACGGTCTCCTGCGCCCGCAAGGGGGCCTGGCCGGATATCACCTGAGCGATGACAAGACCGGCGACAGTGTGGTCGGACTTTACCCGCAGGGGGCCGCCGCTGTAGCCGGGGCCGATGGCGGCACCAGTCAGGAACCCGTCGAGGTAGAAGCCAGGGCCGTCCCGGAAGCCGGCCACGGTGTCGGCATAGGTAACGCCGACACTGCCGCCGTGCCAGGCGCGGAGTTCCAACCCCTCGGTCATGTCCCGCCAGACCACGGGGGTGGCCCACTCGGGGGCCGGCTCCTCTAACTCAAGCACCGCCAGATCGCCGTCCCACACGATGTCGTTCGACCGTGGCTCGGGTGCCACCCAGACCGACAGTCGGGCCCAGCCGCACTGAGAGGCCTTGCCGGAGCCGTGAAAGGCGACTCTCAACAACTTCTCGTCGGTAGGGGGTTCGGCACAGAGCAGGTCCCGCCCCACCGCGTCGTTGACTACGTGTGCGCACGTCAGCAGGTGGTTCGGCGAAAGGAGCGCGGCGGCGCCCACCGCCTTTCCGCCGCTCTCACGCATCAGCGCGGCATAGGAGACCGGCGTCGCCGGCCGGCTAAACCAGCCCATCGGCTAAGCCGAGGAGGCGTCGCTGGTGCCCTGGTTCTGCCAGGTGGCGCTGACGGTCATGGTCGCCTGGCCATTGGCGCCGACGATCCCGAGCTTGAGATCCTGACCGATCTGGATGCCGAACTCAACCGTCAGCTCCTGGGGCGGGCGCGCGGTAGCGGTGACCGCGGTGTGCACCTCTTCGAGCAGCGGGCCCAGTGGCCGTAGGGCGGACCGGAGCACGTCCTGGGCGAGCACGGCGGCCCGCCGACCGCGGGCGACCGGGATGACGGCGCCGAAGCCCTCCGGCAGGTCGGCGGCATCTTCCGAGGGAGTGGCGGGGACGAGTGCGTGGGCCGGTTCTCCGACGTCGGCGAGTTCCACGCGGATCGCGGCACCGGCGAGTTCCAGTTCGAGGTGTTCGGGCATGCGCCACATTGTGCACGAGCGGCGCGGCACAGCCGGGACGGCTCTTCGCCTACGTCGAGTTCGAGCCGCTCAGAATTCGGCTCCACCGAGGGCTCGGGCGGGGCCGCACGCCAACATCCCGATCGCGTGCCGGCCACCTTCCACCGCACTCATGGAGCACGGTACTTCTGTGACTCCTACTCGGTGAGCGACGCCTCCTGCTCGACGGGCGACGATCGCTTGTGGCGTTAACCGTTGCAGAACAGCCAACCTGAGCCCTCCAGGCCACCGCTTACACCCCAGCCTCATTCCTTACACGCCTGGTCGAGACCCTCGCCCACGGCATCGGTACCCGCACGACACGCACCAACCAGCACACCGCACGCACCGAACACCAAACGAGTCTGGCTCCCACTTCGCCGGCCACGGCCGGCCCACTCACCAACCGCTGATCACGCTGATCAGGAGCGGGGCAACATAGAGCGGGGTCGCCGGCTCACCAAACCAGCGATCCCGCGCACCATAGAAACACCACCGCCACGCCAACCCGCACGTCGAAAGGCGCCGCCCTACGACCACAGCAGCCCCACAATGAGCGCGCCCCAAAGGCCAGCAGTCCGGTTACGCCGTCGCGTAGCTGGCCCGAAACAGATCGTGCGCCCGGTCCACATCCTGCGGCGTGCGCAACCGCACCTCCAGATCACCCGTTCCGTGATGCCCGAGACCAGACACGTCGCGGGTGAACCCCGGAACGAGATCAACGTCCTTCGGGTCGACTTTTAGGTAGACCAGCAGCTTGCTGCGCTGCGGCGGACACAGGCACGCGAAGTTACGCAGGCGCTGATAGGCGCGATGGGGCTTGCGCTCAACACGGTGCACGCCATGCCCCAGCCCGACCAGCACCTCGTCGACCGTGCTCGCCAGCTCCACCATCGACGCGCTCTGCGCATCGGCCGTTACTTGAGCGACCGCCCGTCGGCGCGCCGAGCGGACCACCTGCGTGCCACCGCTCACGGAAGCCACGGCCTCCAGCCCGAACAGGTCGCTTCCGAAGAAGCGGTAGCGGACCAAGTCGATCGAACGCCTGTGCTCACGTACGGCATGTACGTCGTAACGGGTGAAGTCAGCGGCAACACAAATCAGGCGCGGGCTACTCCACAACACCTGGGCCGCGGCCCTGTCCCCAAGCCGAGCGCGGACCAGGTGCTCGAATTCGGCACGGTGGTCCATCAGCCAGGCCAGGTAGAACAGGCCCTGGTTGATCACGCCGGCATCCGTGCCGCGCTTGTACTCGACGATTACAGGCGAGCCGTTCTCGTCCAGCCCGAGCGAGTCGATCCTGCCAGCGTGCACCGGCCCCGTGCCGTACTCGCTCGCCAGGAACCGGACGCCCAACAGCGTCTCCATGTGCCCCTCGACGAGGTACTGCACATCTGCCTCGGCCTCCGCCAGACGCGGCATGACCTCAACCACACTGCTATTCACCGTGTCCGTGCGGAACATCTTCAGGCCCGACACCTCCCCCTCCTCGGCTAGGAGTCCGTCAACACCGCTCCGGGGCAGGATTATTTCCGCGAGAGACCTCGGCGAGAAGAGTGCGGCGTGAGGCATCGTCACCGAACACCTGCGTCCCACACCTCACAAGGCTTGTCAGGTCCCACATACGTCCCACAGGTTTGCGGGACGGGCGCCCGAGGAGCTATGTTTTCACAGGTCAGACGCCAGGGCTCAGGGGATGGCGCAGGCGCCTTCTAAGCGCCTGCTCTATCACGAAGCGCACCCTGCAGTGCCCCTTCGGCTTCGGCACGCTGTCCAAAAATGTATGGATGCGTGGAAGCGGAACTCAGGAATCAGTCGTCGAATAGATCGGCTTGCTCCCAACGGGCGACGTCGGCTCGCCTGAGTCGAGCAGATTCCCAAGCTGCTCTGCTTCCTTGGTGGACAGCCCTAGGAACAACCAAAGCGCGGTTCCCAGCAATTCAACGAAGGGAACAAGCGCTCTTGCTCCCGGCGGGCTGGCGATCCTGCTGATGAAATCACGTCGCAGGGGAACTTGGGTGGATGTCAGAGCCCGCGCTTCAATTACGCCCTCTTCCCGCCCCAGCGCGGCGCTGATGCCGTCCAGTTGCGGGTCATGAGTAACGTCTTCACCCGGCGCGTCATGGCCGATACTGCGGTTTGTCATCAGCACGCGGATGGATGTCAACGGGATAGAAAAAGCGGCGGCGCGTTCCCGGACCTCCGCCAGTAGGGGTGCGTCAAATTCTTCGGGAGCGTGGAGATCCTTACGACTGGAAGTCACGTAGGCGATGAATCCAGGGCCGTGAAGGCCAAGATGCCCATCCTTGATGACCCAGCGCCACGCGTCATCGGTGCTCGGTGAGTCCGGTACCACCACCATGCAGACGTGCGCCTTCCACGTTTGCACCGCGCTGCGCATCAACTGCTGAAGGTTGGGGGTGTCCGTGATGTCTGTCCGCAGGAGAGTCTTGGCGTCCACGAGCGGTCGGATACGTCGCCAGAATCCCGCATCCCTGATCTCCGGAGAGGTCAGCAGCAAGTTCAGCGAGGTCTCGTCGAGAGACGCCAGGTGGGGCACACTGGCCGGGAACTCCGACAAGGAGCGGCCACTCCCCTGCCACATAGCCGCCATCAATGTGGACATACGGCGCGAGACGTCGGGCACCGTGTGCCTGGAGACCTGTGAGAGGGCCAGGCGAGTAGGTCCCGTTCGGCCTTCGCGCGCTGCCTCCACACCCGTGCCGACCGCGTACAGGAAGCGGTCGACTTGTTCGGACTCGGTGAGTTCCCGATCGCCGAGGTCGTCCCCCTCCTTCGTATGTGAGTACCGCGCCGGTGATCGGGGAGTCGGCGTACTGGCGCCGCCAGAGAGCGTCGGGTGGGTCTGAGCCCTGACCACTCGCTGACCTATCGCTGCCCCTGCCCGAGTACTGACCGAATGACGGCCTCACTGACGTAGCGCCAACTGGCATTGCCACTAATCCGTGGGGACGACAGGTGACTTTCGCTTTCAGGGCAGCGTCACGACCCGACAAGCGGCTTCGCACGCGCTGCGAGATTTCATTCCGCTTCTCGCGCGCACCAACTCGTCAACCTGACCCCGCCAGGGATGAGCAGTGCGCGACTCGTCGGGCGACGGGTGGCGGCCGACACCCACCCTGGCCATGCCGCCGGGGAGGACGTTCTGGTCGCGGCGCGGGTAACCTCAGGGACTCGCGCGCGCCGGCCGCGCGGGCATGGGTCGCCCGATCCAGGCCGCGGCCTCCCCCAGGAAAGCCTCCTCTCGTCGCCCCCTCCCGAGCCCGCACGGGATGGTTAACATGGGTAACCGCAAGTCACGCATCGTAGAGGCGAGCTTTTTCGGGCATTTCCTGTCGCGACGCAACCGCGTCAACTGGCCTGATCCGCGAGGCCCTCTCGGGGCACCTCTTTCTCATTCCTTTCCCAGACCAGCCGATCCGGCAGGTGAGTCGGGGTTGTGGCCGCGAATCGTTTGTCGCGTACCGTGGGCCGCGCGGCGCTCAACGCGCTTCGTGTGCTCAGGGGCATTGTCACGAACCACGGGGGTGGACAGTGATCAAGTTACTTATCGCCGAGGATATGCATCTCATTCGAGGGGCGTTGGTCGCCTTGCTGAACCAGGAAGACGATCTGAGTGTCGTGGCAGAGGTGGAGCGCGGCGACCTGATCGTGGATGCGGTCGCGCGGCACAGGCCCGATGTGGCCCTCATCGACATCGACCTGCCGGGCCTCGACGGGATTTCCGCGGCGGCACTGGTACGGCAACAGCAGCCGGAATGTCAGGTACTGATCGTTTCCGGTCATGGCCAACCCGGCACCCTGCGGCGGGCGCTGTCAGCCCGGGTGTCCGGGTACCTGTTGAAGGACTCCCCGCCACGCGATCTGGCCCAGGCGGTACGGAAAGTGCACGCTGGTCAGCGGGCGATTGATCCGCACCTGGCGATGATGGCCTGGGAGGGGCCGGAGAGCCCGTTCACCACCCGGGAGGCGGAGGTTCTCCAGCTCGCCGCGCAGGGCGCGCCGGCGGCCGAGATCGCCTCCCTGCTCAGCCTCTCCGTCGGCACCGTGCGCAATTACCTGGCCAGCATCGTCTCCAAGACCAACGGGCGGAACCGGGTGGACGCCATCCGGATCGCGGAGGACTCCGGTTGGCTGGTCTGACGCCCTGCCGGTGGCGCGCGCCCGGCGACCAGGGCGCGCGCCGTGCCGAGTCGCCGAGGCGGTCATCGCGCCGGTCGTCGAGCCCCGTCGCTGGGCAGGGCGCCGAGCCGATCGGGTAGGCGCCCTACCCAGCGACGGGAGGAGCGGGAAGAGACAGGTCACCGCAGGGAGTCGGCGAAGCACCGGTGGCGGCCGGGTGGGGCGCGTGAGCGGCGTCGCGTCCCGACGTCTCACGCGGCGCACTCCATGGGGGCCTCCACCGGGACCGGCACCTCGACCTCCACGAGGAACCAGCCGTCCTTCCGGAGGCCCGCGCGCGTCCAGCCTCCGGCCTCGGCCAGCCGGGCGCCGATGTTGCCCAGCCCGGCACCCCGGTGATGGGGGCATGCGTCACCCGGTGACACCCCGTCATTGGCGACACTGACGCGCACGACGCCCCCACGGCTGGCCACGCTGATCCGGCAACGCCGGGCCGTACTGTGCTTGAGAATGTTGGCGGCGCACTCCCGGAGGACCACCGCCAGCAAGCGGTCGATCCGCAGCGGCAAAGCGGCGTGGGACGCCTCGATGGTCGTCTTGACGCCCATGGATCGCATGACGTCCACCACCGAGTCCAGTTCACGGGAGAGAGCACGGGCGTGGGTGCGGGCACCGCCCGCGACGACCCGTGCGTCGGACGTGGCCCGTCGGGCCATGTCGACGATCGCGCTCAGTTCGTTCCTTGCCTGGTCCGGTCTGCTGCCGAGCAGGCTCAGCGCGAGTTCTCCCCGTAGCGTGATCACCGTCAGACTGCTGCCCAGGACGTCGTGCATGTCACGAGAGAAGCGGCTCTGCTCGGCCGCGACCGCACGTCCGACCAGTTCTTGGCACGAGCGCTCTGTCCGCGTGCACGTGTCCGCCAGCCGCGTGAGGCCGTACATGACGAGGCCGAGCAGCGCGGTGGAGCCACTCACACGTACGGCGGGACCGGTCGCGATGCCGGTGGCGGCGCACCACGCGAACAGGGTGAGTGGTGTGAGCGCGAACAGCGCCCATCTCCACGAGCGGTGGAAGAACAACAGAAGGGCTGCGGCGAGATGCCCGGCCATGCCGCCCCAGGCCAACCCCAGGGTCGCTAGGGGGACGAAGGCACACGCGGCCTGGGCACCAACCAGCCAGCCTCGACGAACGCCTGGAACGCGGCCGTTTCGCATCAGACAGTACGCCAGGTGGGTGACGACGATGGCCACGCACTGGATGACCATTCGGGCGGGCGTGTGCGCGCCCACCGGGGCCGCCAGCGCGTTGAGCACCAGCAGCATTCCCACGCCGCTTTCGGCCGTGGTGACGAGTTCGCGCGTCGTCACGCGCTTCCGCGCCCACCACGCCCGTGCGCCGTCTTCCCCCCCGGGTCGATCGTTGGAACCCCACATGCCAGCCCCCTCTGGTCTGCGGTAGCGCGCGACCTCGTGCCGCGTGGCTCTGCTCCCCGGAACGGCGGTCGACCGTGCCGGACGGCCCACGGAAGGTCGCGCGGTGTGCTCTCGGGTCGTCTCGCACCGCGCCAACGGATCACACGGTACGCGCTGTTCGTCGACTCCCCGCAAAGAGAACGATTATTCTTTTAATCTTGTGTGGTGATAGTCAACCCCGACTGGTGAACGGGTCAAGCACTTTCAGAGGGCGCCCGTGAGCTGGCGTTTCATCGGGCGTTGGGGAGGCTGGTCATCAGCGGGCGGTGGCCGTTGCGTGCGTCCCCGGACAGCGCGAGGTCCGTCAATGCTCCTGATGAGCGCCGCGGTTGACCACCGAGGATGCGCGCACCGGGGACGGGGGCACGGCCTGAGCGGTGGGGTCGGGCGCGGAGTCGGCGCGGACGACTTCCGGGGCGAAGCGGGCCACGGGGGCGGGAATTGGAGAGGGTCGGTCCCGGAAGGCGCGGAGCACCTGCGGCTGGGTCCACAGCCGCAGCACGAACCGCGTAGCGTTCCAACCGCCGTCGAGAAGGGGAAACGTCGCTACTTCGTCAACCACTGTCGGGTCCATGATGGCGATTGTCGTCACTCCCGTCCGTAATGAGCAGTTCGCCCCTCACCTTCTCCGCGTGAAGAACTCACCTCGTCTCCGCGTGGAGAAATCATCTCGGCCTGCCCAGACATGAGTTATTCACGGGGCAGATCGTGCTCACCGCACTGGCCGTGCGCCTCTCGATCGGCACATTCTCAGGGGCGGTGAGGATCACGGGGTTCACCGCCACATCACCATCACGGGGATTCGCCATGGACATCGAACTGCTGGGACCGCTGGAAGTGAGCGAACAAGGTACGTCCGTCGTGCCGAGCGCGGGAAAGCCACGGCAGATCCTGGCTCTGCTCGCGCTGCGGGCCGGACAGGCGGTACCCGCCGAGACGTTGATGGAGGAGCTGTGGGGAGACGACATTCCCCGCAGCGCCGCCACCACCCTGCAGACGTACATCCTGCAACTGCGCCGCAGGATCGAAGCGGCTCTCGACGGCCGTCCCGGCGCCGCCGCCAAGGACATCCTGGCTACCCGCTTCGGCGGCTACCTGCTCCAGCCACGGGACGGCTACCACGATGTGCGGCACTTCGAGCAGTTATCGGCGCAGGGGGCCACCGCGTTGGAGGCCGGTGACGCGCTCATCGCCTCCCAGTTGCTCGGCCGGGCGATGCGGCTCTGGCGCGGACCCGTCCTCGTCGACGTACCGGCGGGCCGGGTGCTGGCGCTGGAGGTGTTGGGTGTCGTGGAGGGTCACTCGCGCGTCAGCGAACTGCGCATCGAGGCTGATCTGCGGCTCGGGCGCCACGCCGACCTGGTCGGGGAGCTGCGGATGCTGGCCTCCCGGCATCCCATGCACGAGAGGTTCCACGCCCAGCTCATGCTGGCGCACTACCGCTGTGGCAACGCCTGGCGGGCACTTGAGGTCTATCGCCAACTGCGTGACACCCTCGACCATGAGCTGGGCATCGAGCCCTCCCGGGCCCTGCGGCAGCTCCAGCGTGCGATCCTCAACAACTCACCGCGGTTGGACGCCCTGCACGGCTTCGACGAGTCGGACCCGAGCGTCCCACCGGTGAGCGCCCCCGCCCCGCGTCGCGGCCCCCGGGGGCCAGGTCGCGCGGGCCACCGGGTCAGCGCCCCGGAGCCGGCGTGTCGGCCAGGGAGTGGAAGCTCCGCCTGACGTAGACCAGGGGCGTTCCCCGCCCGAGGTCCACCTGGGTCACCCGGCCGACCAGGATCGTGTGGTCCCCGGCGAGGTGCCGGTCGTATGCCCGGCAGCGTAGGACGCTCAGCGCACCGGTGACCGTGTGCAAACGGTCGGGGGTGAGAGTCAGGTCGTCTCCGCGGAACTTGTCCGCGCCCCGAGTGGCGAAGCGTTCGGCCACCGCTTGGTGCTGGGGGCCGAGCACGCTGACGGCGAACTCCGCGCAGTGGCTGAACGCCTCGTGGGACTCTGCCGAGTTGGCGAGGCAGACCAGGACCAGCGGCGGATCCGTGGACACGGAGCAGAAGGAGCTGGCGGTGAAGCCGCGCGGAAGCCCGTTCGGGCCACGCGTGGTGACGATCACGACGCCGGACGGGAAGAGCGACATGGCTTCCCTGAAAGCCGCCGCGTCGGCGGCCCGGGTCCCGTCGATCACGGCAGCACCACGACCTGTCCCGCGTAGTTCAGGCCCGCGCCGAACCCCAGCAACAGCGCGCGGTCGCCCTTGCCGACCGTTCCCTCGGCCAACAGGGCCTCGATGGCCAGCGGTATGGAGGCCGCGCCGGTGTTCCCCATCCGCACCACGTCCCTGGCGACCACGGTACGCGGACCGAGTCCGAGCCGTTCCGTCATCAGCTCGATCATCCGCAGGTTGGCCTGGTGCGGTACGAAGGCGTCCAGGTCGTTCGGGGTGACGCCGGCCGCTTCCAGCGCCCCGCGAGCGGCAGGGGCGACCTCTTCCAGGGCCCAACGGAAGACGCGCCGGCCGTCCATCCGCATCCACGGTCGGCCCACGCCGCCCGGATCGGCGGCGAAGGTGCCCCAGGGCCCGGTCATGGCGAGCGCGTCCGCATACCGGCCGTGGGCCTCGCGGACGACCGGCCCGATGCCGGGCTGGGCGGAGGGCCCCACCACGACGGCGCCCGCCCCGTCCGCGAACAGGAAGGAGATGGACCGGTCCTGTGGTTCGACGATGTCGGTCATCCGCTCCGCGCCGATCACCAGCACCCGCCGGGCGCTGCCCGCCCGCACGGCGTCGGACGCCAGGGCCAGTGCGTGGCAGAAGCCCGCGCACGCCGCCGAGACGTCCACTCCGGCGGCGGAGCGGGCACCCAGCTCGTAGGCGACCCGCACGGCCAGGGGCGGCGTCTGCACCAGGTTCGACATGCTGGCCACCAGGACCAGGTCGACGTCGCCCGGGTCCACTCCGGCTTGGGCCAGCGCCTTGCCGGCCGCGCTGACCGCCATGGCCGGGAGCGTCTCGTCCCCTTCCGCGAACCGCCGCGCGCGGATGCCGGTACGGGACTCGATCCACTCCGGCGTGGAGTCGATCCGCGCGCAGATCTCGGCGTTGCTGACGCTTGTGCGCGGCCGGTACCCACCGGCTCCGAGGATGGTGCTGTGGCCGCCCCGCCCTGTCGCGATGCGCATCGTCAACTCCCTTGTTAGGCAAGCTTGTTACTCCAAGACGCGACTCAGTCTGGGCGACGTCCCTCGAACGCGGATCGAGCAGGGCTGGGGCTGGGGCGTCAAGCGGGTGTCGAGTGGCGCTCGAGTCCGCGCGGTCACCGTGACCGGGTTCCACACCCACACCACTCACCCGCACAGGGGGACCACCATGGCCACGTTCACCCTCACCGAGCTGAAGCGGATCGTGACGGCGTGCCTCGACGACGAGCAGGCCGACGCCCTCGACGGCGCTCTGGACACCACCTTCGCCGACCTCGGCTACGACTCGTTGACCGTCTACGAGATCGCCACGCGCGTCCAGGACGGTTTCGGTGTCGCCGTCTCCGACGACGATCTGGACGGGCTGAAGACGCCGCGCGACCTGCTCGACCACGTCAGCAGCCGACTGACCGGGGTCTGACACCCGGTCGCCCGGGGCGGTGCCACCCCGCGCCTCGCGGTCGCCGGTCAGGGCGAGGGCGCCCGGTGCCCCGCCGGTCAGGAGGAGGCCGGTCGGCGCGAAGCCGCTGGCGGAGTCGGTCAGGGCCGGCTGGCGGGGCCGGCCGCCCGGGCCGCCCCGGCCAGCCGTTCCCGGGCGGCGGCCAACACCGTAAGGTCCCGACTGCCTCCCGTCAGCGGCGGCAGGAGCGGCAGGACCTCGCTCGCCCCGGACCGCACGGCGGGGTGGCGGCGAGCCGCCGCCGACAGTCCGCCGTCCGCGCTCGCGTCCAGCAGGAAGAGCCCGGGGGCGGTGCCCCGCGCGTCGAGCAGCGCGGACAGCGCCTCCCCGTACCGCACCGGCGTGACCAGCTGGCCGGCCCAGAACTCCCCCGAGACGGCCTCGCGGGGAGTGACGGTCCGCGCGGTGCGCGTCGAGATCAGTTCGTGCGTGGGCGGGCGTAGCCGGCCCACGTCGATGAGCCGCGTGAAGCGGTCGGCGTGCGGGCCGAGCGCCGGAGTGTGGAACGCCACGTCCGACCGCGTCGCCCGTACGGTGAAGCCCGCCCCGCGCAGCCGGTCGGCCGTGGCGGCCAGTGCGGGGCCGGGCCCGGCGACGACCGTCTGCCGGGGCCCGTTGACCGCGGCGACGGTCACGTCCGCGCCGGTCAGCGGGGCGAGTTCGGCCGTGCTCGCGGCGACCGCGAGCATGCCGCCGCCCTCGGCCCCCCGCAGCGCCCTGGCCCGCGCGGCCATGAGAGCGGGCGCGTCCTCGGGCGTGAACACCCCCGCCAGACACGCGGCCGCCAACTCGCCGACGCTGTGACCGAGAAACGTCCGCGGGCCGTTCGACCAGCGCGCGACCGTACGGCCGAGGGCGTGGCCCACGGCGAACAGCAGCGGCTGGGCGTGGCGGGCCAGGTCCAGTTCCGGGTTGGGCCCCGGGCGCAGCCACTGTTCGCGCAGTGCCTCGCCGGCCTTCCCGTACCCGGCGAGGAACAGGTCCAGGTGGCGGGTGAACTCCGTGTCCTGGCCGTACAGGCCCGCCGCCATGCGTTCTCGCTGCGCGCCCTGGCCTGGCAGCAGCAGTACCGCCTGTGGTGTCTCCACGGTCCTCTCCCTTCGGTTGGTCGGCATGTCGGTTCGTCGGCATGCCGGTACCTCGACGCGGTGCGTGCGCCGGTGCGGTCGCGATGACGTTGCCGGCGCGGCCTTGGCACCGGGTGGAGGCCGGCTCGACTCCCCGGCGCGGCGCGCCAGTGTTCCTCGAGTCGGGTTTGAGAGCCGCCGACCACAGTCAGCACCAGCCGGGGCGGCGCACTGCTCGCGCCGGCTCATCCAGTCACCGCGAGGGAGTTGCCCACAGTGGAACAGCGACGTGTCGCCATCACCGGAATCGGTGTCATGGCCCCAGGGGGTGTGGGCCGGAAGGCGTTCTGGGACCTGCTGACCTCCGGCCGGACGGCCACCAGGAAGATCTCCTTCTTCGACCCCTCACCCTTTCGATCGCAGATGGCCGCCGAATGCGCCTTCGTCCCCGAGGAACACGGGTTCACCGCGCGGGAGGTCCGGCGCATGGACCGGGCCGCGCAGCTCGCCGTGGCCGCTGCCCGGGAGTGCCTGGCGGACAGCGGGCTGGAGTTCGCCTCCCTGGACCCGTCCCGGGTCGGTGTGACCGTGGGCAGCGCGGTGGGCGGCACGACGAGCCTGGAACGGGAGTACCTGGTACTCAGCGACAGCGGGCGGCAGTGGACGGTGGACGCGGACTACCTCTCGCCGCATCTCTTCGACGCCTTCGTTCCCAGTTCGCTGGCGATGGAGGTGGCCTGGACGGTGGGCGCGGAGGGGCCGGCGTCGGTGGTCTCCACCGGGTGCACCTCCGGGCTCGACTCCGTCGGCCACGCCCGCGACCTGATCCTCGAGGGCAGCGCGGACGTGGTGGTCGCCGGCGCGGCCGACGCCCCGATCTCCCCCATCGCCGTCTCCTGCTTCGACGCCATCAAGGCCACCTCGCCGCGCAACGACGACCCCGAGCACGCCTCGCGACCGTTCGACCGGAGCCGCAACGGGTTCGTCCTGGCGGAGGGCGCGGCGATGTTCGTCCTGGAGGAGCTGGGGCACGCCCGCGCCCGGGGCGCCCACGTCTACGGGGTCATCTCCGGGTACGCCACGCGCTGCAACGCCTATCACATGACCGGTCTCAAGCCCGACGGCCGGGAGATGGCCGAGGCGATCCGTCACGCGCTGGGCGCGTCCCGCACCGACCCGGCGTCGGTCGACTACGTCAACGCGCACGGCTCCGGTACCAAGCAGAACGACCGGCACGAGACCGCCGCGTTCAAGACCGCGCTCGGCCACCACGCGTACCAGGTGCCCGTCAGTTCCATCAAGTCCATGATCGGGCACTCGCTCGGCGCGATCGGCTCCATCGAGATCGCGGCCTGCGCCCTGGCCATGGAGCACGGCGCCGTGCCGCCCACGGCCAACCTGCACGAGCCCGACCCCGAGTGCGATCTCGACTACGTGCCGAACGAGGCGCGCGAGCGCACCGTGGACACCGTCCTCAGTGTCGGCAGCGGCTTCGGCGGCTTCCAGAGCGCCATGGTGCTCACCCGGGCGGAGGCGGCATGAGCGCGCGGACCTCTCCACCGGCCGGGCCCACCCGGACGGACCCGGGCACGGCCCCGCGTACGGGCGCGGACCAGGGCACTGGCGCGGACAGCGCCCTGATCACCGGCATCGGGGTGGTCGCGCCCAACGGCCTGGGCACCGAGGAGTGGTGGGCGGCGACCCTGCGCGGGGAGAGCGGCATCCGCGAGATCTCCGACTACGACGCCGCCGCGTACCCGACCAGGCTCGTCGGGCGCATCCCGGACTTCGACGCCGCCGCGCACCTGCCGAACCGGCTGCTGCCGCAGACCGACCGTGTCACCCGGCTCGCCCTGGTCGCCGCCGACTGGGCGCTCGCCGACGCCGGCGTCGACCCGGCGCGGCAACCGGAGTACGGGATGGGCGTGGTGACCTCCAACGCCTCGGGTGGCTTCGAGTTCACCCACCGCGAGATTCGGAAGCTGTGGACGCGGGGGCCCGAACACGTCAGCGTCTACGAGTCGTTCGCCTGGTTCTACGCGGTCAACACCGGCCAGATCTCCATCAGGAACGGCATGCGCGGCCCGAGCGGTGTCATCGTGTCCGAGCAGGCCGGTGGGCTCGACGCCCTGGGGCAGGCCCGCCGCGGCCTGCGCGGCGGCGGCGATCTGGTGGTCAGCGGCGGAGTGGAGTCCTCGCTTGACCCGTGGGGGCTGGTCGCGCACCTCTCCACCGGCAGGCTGTCTCCGGTACCCGACGCCTCGCGCGCCTATCTGCCCTTCGACAGCCGGGCCACCGGCTATCTGCCGGGCGAGGGCGGCGCCATCCTCGTCGTGGAGTCCGCGTCGGCGGCGGCCCGGCGCGGCGCGGCGCGGGTGTACGGCGAGATCGCCGGATACGGCGCCACCTTCGACCCACGGCCCGGCTCCCCGCGCCCGCCCGGGTTGGCGCGGGCGGCGCGGGTCGCGCTGGCCGAGGCCCGGCTCGCCCCCGAGGAGGTGGACGTGGTGTTCGCCGACGCGGCCGGGGTGCCCGCGCTGGACGACGCCGAGGCCGCGGCCGTGCGGGAGGTCTTCGGGCCCTACGGCGTTCCCGTGACGGCCCCGAAGACGATGACGGGGCGGCTGTACGGGGGCGGGCCCCCGCTGGACGTCGCCGCGGCGTTGCTGGCGATCCGGGACCAGGTCATCCCGCCGACGGTGGGCGTCGACCAGCCCGACCCGCGGCACCGCCTCGACCTCGTGGGCGGCCAGGCGCGCGCGGGAGCGGTCCGTAGCGCCCTGGTGCTGGCGCGCGGACGCGGTGGCTTCAACGCCGCCCTCGTGGTCCGCGCGCTCGCGGCGACGTCCTGAGCGGCGGCCCGGCGCGCCCGCCGCGACCACCCCTGCCGGCGCCACGCGTACCACCCCATCCGACCGTCCGGCCCGGACCCGGGCGGCCTGTCAACGGACCAACCACTTCGAGGAGGCCGACATGAGCGGCATCGGCATCGACGACCTGCGCGCGATCCTGGCCGACTGCGCGGGCGAGGACCACCAGGACGGACGCGGTGACGACTTCGTCGACACCCCGTTCGCCGACCTGGGCTACGACTCCCTCGCGCTGCTGGAGACGGCGGCGCACGTGAGCCGGCGGTACGGCGTCTCGCTGGACGACGACACCGTCACGGCTCTGCACACCCCCCGCGAGTTCCTGGACAAGATCAACCAGTCCGCGTCACTCAGGGCCTGAGCCCACGGCGACGGACGAGAGGAGCACGAGATGACCACACCACAGAGCACGGTGGCTGACCGGCCCACCGGCGGCGGCGCCGACGCACGCGGCCCTGCCCTGATCACCGGCGCCACCCGGGGCATCGGCCACGCGATCGCCAGGACCCTGGCGACCCAGGGGTATCCCGTCTTCCTGTGCGGGCGCAGCGAGGAGGCGCTGCGGGCGACGGTGAGTGAGCTGCGCGCGGACGGCCTCACGGCCGACGGGGTGACATGTGATGTCACCGCGCGCGCCGAGGTGGAGCACTTCGTACGGTCGGCGGTGGAGCGCTTCGGCCCGGTGGAGGTCCTGGTGAACAACGCGGGCCGCAGCGGCGGCGGCGTCACCGCGGAGATCCCCGACACGCTGTGGCAAGACGTCATGGACACCAACCTCACCAGCGTGTTCACGCTGACCAGGGAGGTCCTGACCACCGGGCGCATGCGGGAGCGCGCCACCGGCCGGATCGTCAACATCGCGTCCACCGGCGGCAAGCAGGGTGTCGTTCTCGGCGCCCCCTACTCGGCGTCCAAGCACGGCGTGGTGGGCCTGACCAAGGCGCTGGGGCTGGAGCTGGCGCCGACCGGCATCACGGTCAACGCGGTCTGCCCCGGTTACGTGGAGACGCCGATGGCCAGTGACGTGCGCCAGCACTACGCCCACATCTGGGACATCAGCGAGGAGGCCGTGCTCGAACGGTTCCAGAAGAAGATCCCGCTGGGCCGTTACACCGAACCCGCCGAGGTCGCGGGCCTGGTGGGCTATCTCGTCAGCGAGGCCGCCGCCGCGATCACCGCCCAGGCGCTCAACGTGTGCGGCGGACTGGGGAACTACTGATGACCGAGAGCATCACCACGCCTCCCGTCCGGTTCGCGGAGCACAGCACGACGTTGCGCGCCCCGGTCGAGCGCGCGTACGCCCTGGTGGCCGACGTGACGCGCTGGCCGCTGCTGTTCGCGCCGTGCGTCGACGCGCGGGTCATCGACAGCCATCCGGGCGGCGAGCGGATTCGGCTGTGGGCGCTCGCGGGCGGTGGGGTGCGCAGTTGGACCTCGCGGCGCGAGCTGGCCGAGGACTCCCTGCGCGTCGGCTTCCGTACCGAGCACAGCGCTCCGCCCATCGCCTCGATGGCCGGATACTGGCAGCTGGAGCCGCCGGCCCTCGCGGGCGGCCCGGCGCGGCTGGTCCTCGGTCACGAGTGGACGGCGACGGACTCCTCCCCCGAGACCCAGCGGTGGATAGCGGAGGCCGTGGACCGCAACAGCGAGGCGGAGATCGCCTCCGTCAGGGACTGGTCCGAGCGCGCGCGGACGCCTGCCGAGCTGGTGTTCTCCTTCACCGACCGGATGAGCGTCAACGGTCCGCCGGCGGCGGTCTACGCGTACCTGCACCGCGCCGACCTGTGGCCCGAACGGCTGCCGCACGTCGAGCGGTTGGAGCTGACCAGCGAGCCCGCCTCGGAGACGACCGCGGGCGCCGAGGTGCAGACCATCGAGATGGACACGCGGACGCGAGGGCGGTCCACGCACACCACGCGCTCCGTGCGGCTGTGCTTCGCGGGCGAGCGCATCACCTACAAGCAGACCGCCGTGCCCCGTCCGCTGCTCGCCCACTGCGGTGAGTGGCGGGTGTCAGCGGTTCCCGGCGGCACCGAGGTCACCGCCCGGCACAGCGTCGTCCTCGATCCACTCGCCGTGGCAGACCACTTCGGCCCCGACGTCACGCTGGTGGAGGCCCGGCGCAGGGTGCGGGCGGCACTGGGCGGCAACAGCCTGCGGACCCTGGAGCGGGCGCGGCAGCACGTCGAGGACGGGGTGAGCGCCGCGTGAGGGGCGCGGGGCGCGTCGTGGGCGAGGCCGCGGAGGGCCTCCGGAGCGCCGGGGCCCGGCCCCCTGGTCCCCGCCGCGAGGCCGGGACCGGGTCACCACGGCTGGAGGAGGTGGCCGACGGGACGTACGCGTACGTGCAGCCCGAGGGCGGCTGGTGCGTGAACAACGCCGGGGTGCTGGTGGGCGGAGGCCGGCTGGCGCTGATCGACACCGTCGCCACCGAGCGACGGGCCCGTGCCCTGCGGGCGGCGGCGGCGAGCCTGTCGGACCTGCCGCCGCATCTGGTGATCAACACCCACTTCCACGGTGACCACACCTTCGGCAACGGCGTCGTGGCGGGCGGGGACGCCCTCATCGTGGCGCACGAACAGACTAGGGTGGAGATGGCGGGCGCCGGGCTCGGACTGGCGGGACTGTGGCCCGACGTCGAGTGGGGCGCGATCGAGGTCACCCTCCCGCACCTCACCTACCGCGACCGCCTCACCCTGCACCTCGGGGAGCGGCGGGTCGAGCTCATCCACCCGGGGCCCGCGCACACCACCAACGACACCGTGGTGTGGCTGCCGGAGGAACGCGTGTTGTTCGCCGGGGACGTGCTGCTCCCCGGCTGCACGCCCTTCGTGCTGATGGGTTCCGTCGCCGGCTCGCTGCGAGCCATCGACCACCTGCGCTCCCTGGGTCCGCGCACCGTGGTGGGGGGGCACGGGCCCGTATCGGGCCCCGGCGTACTCGACGAGACCGAGGAGTACTTCCGCTGGCTGCTGTCCGTCGCTCAGCAGGGCCGAGACGCCGGGCTCACGCCCCTAGAACTCGCACGCGAGGCGGGCCCCGGGCCGTACGAGGGGTGGCTCGACCCGGAGCGCGTCGTCGGCAACCTGCATCGGGCTTATTCCGAACTACGCGGCGAACCGGAGGGTGCGCGGCTCGACGTCATCGCCGTCTTCGCGGAGTTGGTGGAGTTCAACGGAGGCCGGCTTCCCGCCTGTTACGCCTGACCCCCCGTGTCGTGAGCCCCGCAGGTAACCGCCCGGGACGTGGCTCGCCGGCCCCTTTGCGGGTGGGCCGGGTGCCGGGCCCGACACCCGGCCCGCCCCGCTTCCCCGTTCACCACCAGCACCTGTCCACCCGACGCTGTCCGCCCACCCGGGCCCGGACCTGACCTCAACCAGCGCTCCGGCGTGCTTTGAGGGAGGAGCGGCACAGTGCACGGGACGCCGCCGGTGTCCCGAAGGCCCCATCGAAGGAGCGATCGTGTCCCAGTTCCAGCGCATGGACGAGCGCCAGCGCCCCGTATCGAGCGACCTCTACCTGGAGGTCACCCAGTTCTACGCCGATCACATGCAGGCGGTGGACGACGGCGACGAGCCACGCTGGAAGGCGGGCTTCGCCGAGGAGGTCGTCTTCACCACCGACGTGCTTCCCGCGCCCCTGACCGGCAAGGCAAACGTCGTTCCCAGGCTGCGACGCGCACAGGCCGAACTCGCCGCCCGGGGCGTCAAGCGCCGCCACATGATGAGCATGCTGACCGTGCACCCCGAGCCCGACGGCGACATGGACCAGGTCCGCACCCGCGCCAGCATGCTGGTGCTCCACGTGCTCCCGGGGCAGCAGCCCGCCGTCCACCGCAGCGGCACGTGGGATGACGTGCTCGTACGGAGCGAGGACGGGCTGTGGCTGATTCTTGCCCGCCAGGTCTCCGGCGACGGCGTCACCACGTAGCGAGCCACCCCGGCCGGTGTCACGCTCGCGCCGGCCCGTGCCGCGTTCCCACCTCCCGCGAGCCAGGCCCCGCGTTCACCCAGCGCCCTCGGCGCACCATCGCCCCACTCTCGGAGAAAGGCTTCACCTATGACCCACGCCACCGCACACACCACCCAGGCACCCGGCGACCTCTACGCGGAGGTGCGGACCTTCTACGCCCGGCAGATGCGACTTCTGGACGGCGGCGACTTCGCCGGGTTCGGCCGTACCTTCACCGAAGGCGGCGTCTTTCGGCCCGCCGGTGGCGGCGCCCCCCTTGTCGGCCCGGAGGCCATCGCCGCGGCGGCCGGTGGCGCGGCGGCGCGCTTCGGGGGCGGTCAGTCCCGCCACTGGTTCGACATGCTGTTGGTCGACGTGGCCGGCGATGGCGCGCTGCACACCTCGTACTACGCCGTGGTGAGCGTGACCCACGCCGACGGCAGCACCGTGCTGGAGCCCAGTTGTGTCGGCAAGGACGTTCTCGTTCGCGACGGGGGCCTGCTGCTGAACCAGTCGCGGGATATCCGCCGCGACGACCACCGCGCCACCAGGTAAGCGGCCCCTAAGCGCCCGCGCGCCCGCGCGAACTGACGGGCTCCGGCCACGGCGACGGCGCCGGTTCCAGCGAACGGATCGCTGGAACCGGCGCCGTCGTGCGCGGGACTCTCTTGCGCAGGGACCCGCCCGGGCCCGGGGTCACCCCCGGGCGGGCGACCGCAGCAACGTCTCGGTGTACGCCACGGCCAACGGTTCGAAGCGCAGCGCGACATGGCTCGCCCCGGCGTGCACGTCGCGCCAGACGCGCTGCATGAAGTGCGTCTGCGCCTGCCCCTTGGTGCCGCACGCCCGGAACAGCCGATCCACGGCTGTGGTCAGCAGTTCTACGGCCAGAGCCGTGTCACGGCCGTTGCGCGCGATCTGCTCCCCAGTCAACGGCCCCGCGTCGGCCGCCGCTGCCGACCGCTCCACCAGCAGACGCGCGCAGTCGATCTCCCCGTCCGCGCGCGCCAGGGAGACCTGGAGCGCGGAGCTGTGCACCACCGCCTCGCCCCGCGCGTCCTTCTTCGCCGGCAGCCAGTCCGCCGACGCCCGCAGGGCTCCCGCCACAGCCCCGAGCAGCGGTGCGGTGAACGTCAGGCCGTTGACGGCGAGCAACGGGGCGGTGTGCCAGGTGGTCGTGGTGCCGACGGCGCGGCCTTGCAGCATGTCGCTCCTGCGGAACGAACGGTGCGCGGGAACGAACACGTCGTCCACGACCAGAGTGTTGCTGCCGGTACCCCGCATGCCGACCGGGTTCCAGGTGTCCTCGATGGTGAACGCGTCCCGGGGCAGCGCGAAGAACAGCGGCAACCGCCGGCCGTCACCCGGCGCGCCACCGTCCTGAGCGAGGCCCAGGACGAGCGCCCAGTCGGCGTACTGGACGCCACTGGTGTACGGCCACCGGCCGCCGAGACGCCAGCCGCCGTTCACCGGCTCCGCCGCGCCCATCGGTGCCAACGCGCTGACCACGCGGGTGTCTGGCCCTTTCGCCCACACCTCCGCCTGCCCCTCCTCGGGAAGGCCGGCCGCGAAGCGCGCTGTGTAGGCGAGCAGGGACCCGACCCACGCGGCGGAGGCGCAACCCTCCCCCACCGCGGCCACCGCGCGGGTCAGTTCGGTGAAGGACGCGGCGCCACCGCCCCAGCGTTCGGGCACGAGGTAGCGGGCGAAGCCCGCTTCGAGCAGCGCCTCGACAACACTCGCGCGCACCTGTCGTTCGGCATCGCCGTCGGCCGCGTACCGGGCGGCGATCGCCCCCGCCTTCTGTGCGGCCGGCAGTAGACCTGTCACGGTGGGCACCGGGGCCACCTCCTCAGGTTAGTGGGGACCCTGGCGCCTGGCGCCGGGCCAGCAGGGTCTGGGAACTGGCGCCAGCATGGGCTCCCCCACTCGAGGCAGGCTCGGTCGGCGATCGACCCGTTCGGCCAGGGTCAGGCGTCCTCGTCCCGGCGGCCCGGTGCGCCCGGTGGGGACCGGTACGGCGCGGCGGCCCGCCAGAGCATGTCGTCGAGGCCGCGCAAATACCGTTCCGCGGGCAGCGGGCCGACGATGAGGTTCTGCACCACGTAACCCTGGACCAGCGACAACAACAGATGGCTTACCGCCTCGGCGTCGGCGTCTGGTGGCAGATGCCCCGCCTCACTGAAGCGCCGCGCGAGCCCCGCGAAGTCGGCGAGCATGCTCTCGTTCAGCTTCGCGACGACGGTGCGCAGTGCCGGGTCGCGCAGCGCCTCGCCCCAAACCTGGATCATTATGCGGCCGACGCCGCCGGGCGCGCGCAGCGGCTCCAGGCCGTGCACCAGGGTCGCGAACACCGCCGTCGGCGGCGGCGGCGGGTCCTCCTGGAGCACCGCGTTCACCAGCCCGCGGACCTGCGCGGTGGCGTCGGTCGCGATGGTGGCGATGAGTTCGTCCTTGCTCTTGAAGTACCGGTAGACGGCGCCTGCTGACAGACCGGACTCGGCGAAGACGTTCTGCATGGACGTCTGGTGGAACCCGTTGCGGGCGAAGCAGTTCCGCGCGGCGTCGATGATCTGTTGGCGCCGTGCGTCGAGGTGTTCCTGGCGGACTTTCGGCATGGGACCATCCTACGAGACCAAAAAAAACGAACGTTCTTCTTGCAATGCTCCAGCGAGCGAGTGCACGCTGGGGACATGGCTCGACTGGAGGGAAGCATGTCCCACATCCGCGCCTCGGACGGTCCCCGGCATGGGGCGTCCCGATCCGGCAACGCGCCCGCGGGGCCGACGAGCCCCCTCACGAGCGGGCTACCGCTCGTCGCGCTCGTGGTCGTCGGCATCGCGTGCCTTCAGGCCCTGATGCTCGTCCTGTTCTCGTGGCCCAACGCCCGGCTCGCGCCGCGTGACCTGCCCATCGCAGTCGCGGGCCCGCCGCAGGCGGTCGAACGCTTCGAGCGGGAACTCGAACGCTCCCGGCCCGGCGCCTTCACCCTGCATCGCGTCGCCGACGCGCAGGCCGCCCGGGAGCGCGTCCGCAATCGCGACGACTACGGTGCCGTCATCCTCGGCCCCGACGGTCCGTTCGTGCTGACTGCCTCGGCGGCCAGCACACCGGTCGCCCAGCTGCTGCCCCAGGTGGGCGCGGCGGCGAACGAGGGCCGCCCGGTCCCCGTGAACGACGTGGTGGCTGCTCCCTCAGGCGACCCCCGGGGAACCGGTCTTGGCACCGGCATGCTTCCCCTCATCCTGACGCCCATGGCCTGCGGCATCGTGCTGTCACTGGTGGTGCGCCGGCTGCGGTGGCGCGTCATGGGCGCCGCCGCGTTCTCCATCGTCGGCGGGCTCGCCTCCACCGGCCTCCTCCAGGGTTGGGTGGGCGCCCTCGACGGGCCCTACCTCACCAACGCGGGCGTCGCCGGGCTCATGATGCTGGCCATCAGCTGGACCGTGGTCGGACTGACCTCGGTGTTCGGCAAGGCGGGCATAGGAGTCGGAGCCCTGCTGATGTTCCTGGTGGGCAACCCCCTGTCCGGCATCACCTCGGCGCCGGAGATGCTGCCGCAGCCCTGGGGCACGCTCGGCCAGTATCTGCCGCCGGGAGCGGCGGGCAACCTGCTGCGCTCCACGGCCTTCTTCGACGGCAACGGAGCCGGCGGCCACCTCGCGGTGCTGCTGACCTGGATCCTGGGCGCGGCCCTGCTAGTCCTCACCAAGTGGCTACTCGAACGCCGCCGTCGGGCGGCCCAGGCCTGAGCCCACGCCGCCGCGCCGGGGGCCCCGCGCGGCGGCCGGGCCCGCCCCGACGGGCAGGTGGAAGATCACCTCACGCGTACGCCGCCGGACCGGCGGCGATCCCGCACAGGTTTCGAGTAGGCCAGCAAAGCGCCGGCGACTTCAGTAGCTTCACGACCGGCTGGTGCCCCTACCGAGCCCGCCTCAGGCGGCTACGACGACCAAGATCCGGGCCATTCACGGGCCAGTCTCGACGCCGCTTATAACTCGACGCCCGTTTCTCCTGGTCAGGACGGGCGCGACCCCTGTACCACCAGCAGACCAAGAACCTGTTGGTGTCGTACTCGCCGAAGGCGCAGGGGTTCTTCTAGGAGCCCACGAGAAGGGGCCTGAGCGGGTCGTCTACCCGCCAGGCCCCTTCCTTCGCCCCCTCGCGCAGGAGCCCACCGCGCGCGACGCCTCTTGGTTCGTCCCGGCGCGGTCCGACCTCACCGGATTGAGCATGTACGGGCTTGACCTGCCGGGAACGCCGCTAGATGTTCTCCAGTCCCAGCAGGGTGCGGCGCAGCGTCGCGGTGGACGTCTCCAGGGCCACCAGTGCCTCCAGTTGCGCGAGGAGGTCGCTGCTGACGCCCACCGCCGCGGCCGCTTCCGCGACCCGGGCGCGCTCCCCGGCCGCGTACTCGCCGTCGGCCGAGGACATCTGGATCGCGTGGTAGACGAGCGTCGGCCCGGCCACCCACGCGTAGTCGACCTGGATCGAGGCCGCGAGGGCGCCGAGATCGACCGGAGCGTGGTAGTCGAAGACGCGGTACTCCTCGACGATGGCCTCCGGTACGCCGAACCGACGCTGATGGTCGATCAGCCACCGGAGTTCCGACGGCGACACCTCGCCGTCGGAACCCGCGATGACCAACAACGCCTGGCCGTAGCGCCGAAGTGCCGTCGCGGTGACCTCGGCCATCCCGAACTGGGTACGCGCGAACTCGCTGAGCTTCACGGTGGGCACGGACATGGACGACTCCTCAAGCCTGCTCGGAACAGGAGTAGTACCTCACACGAACAGCGTCCAGGACCAGGCGGCCGCGTGCTGTCTCGTCACGCGGGGCGGCGGTGTGGATCTCCCGCCGCGCGGGCGCACCCGCACGCCGCTCACATCCGGACTGCTCAGGGAGGAACGCACGTGTCCAGAGAGGCGCCGGCCCGGGCCGGACGACGCGAGTGGATCGGGCTCGGGGTGCTGGCCCTGCCGACCATGGTGTTGTCGATGGACCTGTCCGTACTGCACCTGGCGGCGCCCAGCCTGAGCGCCGATCTCGCTCCCAGTGGCGGGCAGTTGCTGTGGATTCTGGACGTCTACGGGTTCCTCGTCGCGGGGTTCCTCATGACCATGGGCACGTTGGGCGACCGCATCGGCCGGCGCAGGCTGCTGCTCCTGGGCGCGGCGGCCTTCGCCGTCGCCTCGGCGGTGGCGGCGTTCGCCCCCAGCGCCGAACTGCTCATCCTGGCCCGCGTGTTGCTGGGTGTCGCCGGGTCCACGGTGATGCCCTCGACTCTGGCGCTGCTGGCCGGCATGTTCCGTGACCCGACTCAGCGCACCTTCACCTTCGCGTTCTGGATGACCTGCTTCACCGCGGGCGAGGCCATCGGCCCGCTGGTGGGCGGGGCCCTGCTCCAGCACTTCTGGTGGGGGTCGGTGTTCCTGATCGGCGTGCCCGTGATGGTGCTCCTGCTGGTCACCGGTCCGCTGCTGCTGCCCGAGCAGCGGGAGGAGAGCACCGGGCGCTTCGACGTGGTCGGCGCCCTGCTCTCGCTGACGGCCGTGTTGTCCGTGGTCTACGGCGCGAAGCGAACGGCGGCCTCGGGGCCGAGCCTGCCGGCGACGGCCTGGATCGTCGGCGGGCTCGCGGTGGGCGCGGTGTTCCTGCGCCAACAGCGCCGGGCAGAGCAGCCGTTGGTGGACCTCGGGTTGTTCCGGCGGCGCGCGTTCAGCGCGGGCCTGGCCACGCAGACCCTCGCCGTCGCCGCGATGGCCGGCTCGCAGCTCCTGGTCATCCAGTACCTCCAGGCGGTGCTCGGGCTCTCGCCGTTGGCCGCCGGGCTGTGGACGGTCCCCTCGGTGCTGTGCGGGATCGGCGCCACCCTCCTGGCCCCACGCCTGGTACGCCGGGTCCGCCCGGCCCTGGTGATCAGCGCGGGCCTGGGCATGGCGGCCGTGGGAGCCGTGCTGATCGCCTCGACCGTCACGCGGGAGAGCCTGGCCTGGACGGTGGTCAGCTTCACGGTCCTGTACACGGGCGTGACCCCGACGTTGGCCCTGACCACCGAGGCGATCGTGGGATCGGCGCCCCCCGAGCGAGCGGGGCTGGCCTCCGGGATCTCGCAGAGCGGCGCCGAGCTGGGCCTGGCCGGGGGGATGGCGTTCTTCGGCACCGTGGCCATGGTGGTCTACCAGGACCGGCTCGCGGAGGACATGCCCGACGGGCTCACCACCAGCGCGCGCGACGAGGCGCACGAGACGGTGGGTGGCGCCCTGGCCGTGGTCGAACGGCTGCCGGGCGAACTGGGCACGGCCCTGCGGGAGGCCGCGCGGCACGCGTTCGCCGGGGGGCTCCAGCTCGCCGCCGTACTCAGCGCCGTGGGTCTGACGTTGGCCGCGCTGCTGGCGGGGCTGTTCCTGCGGGACATGCCCGCCACCGGGGACCTCCCCGCCGAGGAGGGGCGCGAGGAGCCGCGCGGGAGCGCACGGGAGACGGAGGCCGCACGGGAGACGGAGACCGCGCGGCGGGTCGAGGAGACCGCGCTGCCCGGGGAGGCCGGGAGAGCGCCGGACGACACCCGGGGCGCGTCCGCCGCGAACTGACACCCCCACGCGGGCCCGGCCGCCACCCGGCGGTCGGGCCCGTCGTCGTGTCCGCTCCGGGAAGCCGGCTGGGGGTCGTAAGCGCGGAACCCGCAGCCGTGGACCGGGGTTGGCGCCCGTCACCCCGCGACGCGTTGACGCCCTCCTGGCCGGATGCCAGGCTCCCGTGCCAGCTGTGCGCCCCCTCCCCCGGCACCGCTCCCGGCCCGTTCCCGGGCGCCGGGGCCGCACCAGCGACGACCCGCGCTCGTCGACGACCCGTGAGAGGTGTCCATGGTGCACGACTTCGCCGCCGCGGCAGAGCGGTACCGGCTCGGCCGGCAGCTCGCCGACCAGCTAGGCGCCACCGGAGAACCGTCCACGTTCGAGCTCCTCGGCATGGAGTGGGAGCTCCTGCCCGGCGCGTACGCCCCACGCCAGGGCACCGGGACGGAGTGGTATACCAGCGCCATCCCCTACCCGCCAGGCGGCAACTTCCTGGAGGTCGGCTGCGGGGCGGGGGTCACCGCCGTCTGGGCCGCCCGGCACGGGTGCGCGCACGTCACCGCGACGGACATCACCGAGTCGGCGGTGGCCACCACGGTGCGCAACGTCGCCCGGCACGGGGTGGGCGACCGCGTGCGGGTGCTGCGCGGCGACGTGTTCTCCGGGCTCGACGAGAGCGCGCGGTTCGACACCGTCTTCTGGAACTGCAGCGTCCTGGAGGCGCCCCAGGAGTTCGAGTTCACCCGCGACGTCGACTGGGCCATCTTCGACCGTGGCTACCTGGCTCTCGGCCGCTACCTGAGTCAGGTGCGTTCCCGGCTGAACCCGGGCGGCCAGGCGCTGGTCACCTTCAACAGCCTCGGCGACGCGGACCGCCTGCGCGAGGTGGCCGACCAGGCGGGCACCTCCCTCAGGGAGCTCGGCCACGCCACCCGTCACCTGGTGGGCAACGACGTCACCTTCCGACTCCTGGAGATCCTGCCGAAGACGCGGTGACCGGGGCCAGGCCGTGGCGTCGGAGGCCGGCGCCCGAACGAGGAGGACACGTGCGCATCCTGTTCATCGCCCGGGGCAACCCGGCTTCCATCTTCGGTCTCGTCCCGTTGGCGACCTCCGCCCGCAACGCGGGTCACCAGGTCCTGATGACCTCGACCAGGAGCATGGCACCGGTCGTCGCGTCCGTCGGTCTGCCGGGCGTCGCCGTCTCCCCCTACACCGAGGACCACTTCGGCGCGCACGACCGCGACGGCGCTCCGCTGACGTTCCCCGCCGAGGGCGCCCGCGCGCAGCGGCTGTTCGCCGGCGGCTGGTACGGCAGACTCGCCGCCTCCGGTCTCGACGGGCTCCGGGAGGTGGCCGGCGACTGGCGTCCCGACCTCGTGGTGGGAGGCCGGCTCGACTACGCGGCTCCGATCCTCGCGGCCCACCTCGGTGTCCCCTTCGTACGCCAGGCCGTGGACATGGGCGAGTGGAGCGAGGTGGACGAGGGCGCGGCCGTCGAGCTGGCGGCCGAGCTGAAGGAGGTCGGGCTCGCCGGGCTGCCCGTACCCGACCTGGCCATCGAGGTGTACCCGCCGAGCCTGCGCCCCCGCCGGGCCACACCCGCGACGCTCATGCGGTGGCGGCCCGGCGGCGGCCAGCGCGAGGTGCGGCGCTGGATGTACACCAAGGGGCCGCGCCCCCGGATCTGCGTCACCCCGGGGAGCCGGGCGACCCCCGAGAGCCATCTGGAGTACGTGCGCTTCCTGGCCCGGGCGGTCAGCGCCCTGGACGTCGAACTCGTCCTCGCGGTGCCGGACGCGATGGCCCCGGCCCTGCGCGCGGACTTCCCCCGTGCGCACGTCGGGTGGGTGCCGTTGGACGTGGTGGCTCCCACCTGTGACGCGATCGTGCACCACGCGGGCGGGATGACGTCGCTGACCGCGCTCGACGCGGCGGTGCCCCAGCTGATCCTGCCGGAGGAGGACGCCACGTTCGAGCTGGGTCAGCGCGTCGCCGACTTCGGGGCGGCGGTGAACACCCCGCGCGCGGGTGCCACGGCCGAGGTCGTCCAGGAGGCGTGCGGGGACCTCCTCGGCCGGCCGCGCTATCGCCAGCGGGCAGCGGCCCTCGCCGCGGAGATCGCCTCGCTCACCCCGCCGCCCGCGCTGATACCCGCCCTCGAACAGCTGGTGGCCTGAGCGGCGGCGCCGGACCGACCACCCCACACGCCCGTTCCCTCCCGTCGACGCGGGACCGCCGCCGGCCGGCCCCGGCCCGGCCGGCCCGCGCGCCGCCCGCTTCGGGCGGGACGACGGCGGTGTCGTCGGCTGCCTCCGCGCGCCGCGTCGGAGCCCTCCCCCCTACGGCGACGCCGCGATCGCTACAGCAACATTTCGGCCTCATGGCGAAAGCCGAACAATGCTTGGTATGGCCATCTAGTACGGATCACACTGGCACTCGCCCCGTTCGAGGCACCGTTCCGTACCCGTTCGCCCGCAGAAAGCACCACCACACATGTACTCGACCTGTTCCTCCGGCACCGTCCCGGTGCGTCCCACGTGTGTGGTGAGGGGGCGGTCCGCACCATGCGCTACGTGATGCGCAAGGCGGGCGGCTGGCTCCTGATGATCGCCGTCGCGACCAACGCGACGTACTTCCTGGCGAGCTGGTTCCTGGACCCGCGCTCGAACTACCAGGAGCTGCGGCCCGCCCGCAGCGAGGAGCAGATCGGCCGGGCCCTCGCCCCGTACAACCTCGACCCCGGAGTGCCGCTGGTACAGCGGTGGTGGAACTGGCTCACCTCGGTGACCCTCGACTTCGACTGGGGCACGTCCCCCACCGGAGTCTCCGTCAACGGCGAGGTGGGCTACCGCGCCCTCGTCAGCGCCGAACTGGTCCTCGCGGCGACCGTCCTGTCGGTGGTGATCGGTGTCGCGCTCGCCGTCTACACCGCCACGCGCCAGTACGGCCTGGCCGACCGCGTCTCCCAGGCCGTGTCCATCGCGGTGTTCAACATACCGACGTCGGTGGCCGCGCTCGCCGTGGTCTTCGTCGCCATCTGGCTCAACCAGCACGCCGGGTTCGACTTCCTCTACGTCGCCGGGGAGAACTCACCCAACGTCGAGGGGCTGCTCCCCACGATCGGTGACCGCCTCCTCCATCTGATCCTGCCGACGCTGACGCTGACGCTGATGGGCTACGTGGGCTACCACCTGACGCAGCGCTCGCTGCTGCTCGACACGATCAACGCCGACTTCGTGCGCACGGCCCAGGCCACCGGCCTCACCCGTGCCCAGGCCGTCCGCAGGCACGCCCTGCGGGCCTCGCTGATCCCGACGGCGGCCTCCGTGGCGTTCAGCGTGCCCGCCATCTTCACCGGCGCCATCATCACCGAGACGATCTTCGGCTGGAACGGCATGGGCCGCTACGTCATCCAGACCATCAGCAAGAACGACGTGCACGGCACGGTCGCGGTCGCCGCGTTCGCCGCGGTGCTCACCGCGATCGGCGCGATCCTCGCGGACATCGCCACGGTCTTCCTCGACCCGAGAGTGCGGGTGAACTGACATGGCGACAGCAACCGACACCGTCGCCCCGACCGCACGCGCGCAGCTCGGCCGCGGCCGGCTCTACCTGCGCCGCTTCCTCCGCAACCGCCCCGCGGTCGGCGGGGTCGTGATCTTCGTACTGCTCGTGCTGTTCAGTCTCCTCGGCGACCTCTTCACGCCCTACGCCCACACCGACGCCGACTTCGCCGCGCTCACCCAGCCACCCAGCGACGTGCACTGGTTCGGCACCAACCAGGGCGGCAACGACATCTACGCCAGTGCGGTCCACGGCCTGCGGCGCTCGTTGGTGATCGCCGTGAGCGTGTCCGTCCTGACCATCGTCGTCGCCGCGGTCATCGGCTCCAGCGCCGCCTACTTCGGCGGCCGGGTGGAGCGGCTGACGCTCGCCGTCATCCACTTCCTGCTGATCGTCCCCTCGTTCCTCATCCTGGCCCTGGTCTCCAACCGGGTGGCCGGCGACTGGCGCGTCCTGATCCTCGTGCTGACCGTGTTCGGCTGGATGTCCACTGCCCGGATCGTGTGGTCCGTCTCGACCTCGCTGCGCGAACGGGACTACGTGACGGCGGCGGAGTTCATGGGAGTCAGCCCGTCGCGCATCATCGTGCGCCACATCATTCCCAACCTCGGCTCCCTGCTCATCGTCAACCTGACGCTCGGCGTCGTCGCGACCGTCCTCAGCGAGACCGCGCTGTCGTTCCTCGGGTTCGGCGTCCAGACCCCGGACGTCTCCCTGGGCACGATGCTCGCCGACGGGGCGACCACCGTCACCAGCGCCCCCTGGCTCTTCGCCTTCCCCGCGGGCCTGGTCGTCCTGCTCACCCTCTCGATGACCTTCATCGGCGACGGCCTGCGCGACGCCCTCGACCCCACCTCAGTGACCGGCGCGGCGGGAGGCCGACGATGACCCTCACCAGCCCCCTACAAGACGCCCCGCTCTCCCCCACCGACGCCACCCCGGTCCTCTCCGTACGGGACCTGCGGATCTCCTTCCCCTCCGAGGCCGGACCCGTCGAAGCGGTACGCGGCGTCAGCTTCGACCTGCTGCCGGGCCGCACCCTGGGCATCGTCGGCGAGTCCGGTTCGGGCAAGTCGGCCACCGCGATGGGCGTCATGGGCCTGCTGCCACCCAGCGCCGAGCTGCGCGGGCAGGTCCTGCTCGGCGGCCAGGACCTGGTCGGCCTCGACGACCGGGCGCTGTCGCGGGTGCGGGGCAAGTCCATCGGCATGGTCTTCCAGGACCCGCTGTCCGCGCTCACCCCCATCTTCTCCGTGGGCAGACTGCTCACCGACGCGCTACGGGTCCACCAGGACCTGTCCAGGAAGGCCGCCTGGGAACAGGCCGTCGAACTGCTCGACCTCGTCGGCATCCCCGACCCGCGCAACCGCGCCTCGGCCTTCCCCCACGAGTTCTCCGGCGGCATGCGCCAGCGCGTGGTCATCGCCATGGCGATCGCCAACCGGCCCAGCGTGCTGGTGGCCGACGAACCCACCACCGCGCTCGACGTCACCGTGCAGGCGCAGATCCTCGACGTGCTCCGCCTGGCGCAGCGGGAGACCGGCGCCGGGCTCGTCCTGATCACCCACGACCTCGGGGTGGTGGCCGGCCACGCGGACGATGTCGCCGTGATGTACGCGGGTCGCCTGGTGGAGAAGACGGACGTGCGCGAGCTGTTCCGGCGGCCGACGATGCCCTACACCGCTCGGCTCCTGGCCGCGGTGCCGACCGTGGACGGCGGGGTCCGTCGCCCCCTCGTGCCGATCGGCGGGGAGCCACCCGCGCTGTCCGACCTGCCGGCCGGCTGCCCCTTCGCGAGCCGGTGCGCCGTCGCGCTCGACGCCTGCCGCGCCGAGGAACCGGAGCTACGCCAGATCACCGGGCACGGGGACGTGGCCTGCCTGCGCGCGGCCGAGATCGCCGACGGCACGCTCGACCCCGCCGGGGAGGTGGCGCCCGACGGCCGGGAGGCGGGCGCGAGCCATGCCACGAGCGGCGACGTGGTGCTCCGCGTCGAGGACCTCGTCAAGACCTTCCCCGTGACCAAGGGCGCGTTCATCAAGCGCCGGGTGGGCACGCTGCACGCGGTCAACAAGGTCAGTTTCGAGCTGCGGGCCGGCGAGACACTGGGCCTGGTCGGCGAGTCGGGCAGTGGGAAGACGACGACGCTGATGGAGATCCTGCGGCTCCAGCGGCCCGAGGGCGGCCGGATCGAGATCGCGGGGCACGAGGTCGGGACGGCGACCGGCAAGGACGCCGGTGTCACGGTCGACACCACCACCTCCGGCTCCCGCGACCGGGCGCGTACTCTGCGGCACGACGTGCAGATCGTCATGCAGGACCCGCTGGGCGCCCTGGACCCCCGCCTGCCCGTCTACCACCTGCTCGCCGAACCCCTGCGGGCCGTCGGCCGTGATCGCGACGCGATCCGCTCCCGCGTGGACGAACTCCTCACGCTCGTCGGCCTCGACCCCGCGGTGAGCGACCGCTTCCCCGCCGCGCTCTCGGGAGGCCAACGCCAACGCGTCGGCATCGCCCGCGCCCTGGCCACGGACCCGAAGCTGCTCGCCCTCGACGAACCGCTCTCCGCCCTGGACGTGTCCGTACAGGCCGGGGTGATCAACCTGCTGGGCCGGCTCAAGCGCGAGCTGGGACTCGCCTACCTCATGGTCGCCCACGATCTGGCCGTGGTCCGCTACATCTGCGACCGCATCGCGGTGATGTACCTGGGGCACGTCGTCGAGACCGGCGACACGGAGACCCTCTTCGCCGACCCGAAGCACCCCTACACCCGGGCGCTGCTGTCGGCGATCCCGATTCCCGACCCGGAACGCGAACGCACCCGCGAGCGGATCGTCCTGCGGGGCGAGCAGCCGAGCGCCACGAACCTGCCGCGCGGCTGCGTGTTCATCGACCGCTGCCCGTTGTACCGCCTCGCCGACGAGGACGTCCGCGAGCGCTGCCGCACCGAGCACCCCTCGCTCGGGCCGGCCACGGGAGCCCCGGGTCACGCGTACGCCTGTCACGCGGCGTGAGCGGGGCCTCGGGCCCCGCGACACACGACACACGACAACCAACCAACACCCCGTTCACCCTCGTCACCCAACACAAGGACGCTTTCCCATGCGCGCAAGACTGGCCCTGCCCGTCGCCCTCATCGCAGCCATCTCCGTCACCGCCACCGCGTGCCAGTCCTCGTCCGGTGACGGCGGCTCGGGCTCGAACGGGAAGGACACCCCGTCCGTCGCCTCGGGGGCCGCCGACTACAACCCGACACCGTACGAGAAGCTCAGGGACGGCGGGACGTACACGACGGTGGGGACCTTCGACGACCAGGGCAACCCGTTCAACGTCAACGGCACCCTGACCGCCTCCCGGGTGTGGGCCTGGTACAACGCGAACGCGATCACCTACTCCCCCACCGGTGAGGTGCGGTACAACCCCGACTACTACAGCGACGTCAAGGTCTCCGTCGAGGGTGGCAAGCAGAAGGTCGTCCTGACCATCAACGAGAAGGCCACCTTCAACGACGGAACGCCGATCGACTGGAAGACGATCCAGGCCACCTGGCAGGCCAACAACGGCTCCAACAAGGACTTCGCGGCCTCGTCGACCGACGGCTACGACCAGATCACCGACGTCGCGCGGGGCGAGGACGACAAGCAGGCCGTCATCACCTTCAAGAAGAGCTACCCCTTCTGGACGACCCTCTTCTCCACGTTCCTGCACCCGAAGGCCGCGACGGTCGACAACTTCAACAACGCGTACGTGAAGAAGGCGCACCCGGAGTGGGGCGCGGGCCCGTACACGGTAGGCAAGTGGGACACCCACTCGGGCAACATCACCTTCGTCCGCAACGCGAAGTGGTGGGGCAAGAAGGGCAAGCTCGACAAGCGTGTGTACGTGAACCTGGAGTCGGACGCGGGCATCAACGCCTTCAAGAACGGCCAGCTCGACTACGTCTCCGCGGTCACCGCCGAGAGCCTGAAGCAGGTCAAGGGGCTGGACGGCACCGAGATCCGCAGCGGCGGCAGCCCGTTCGAGTACTCGCTCCACTTCAACACCAAGTCGCCGGTCCTGGGTGACAAGGTGGTGCGCAAGGCGATCCAGGAGAGCATCGACCGCACCCAGATCGCCAAGATCCAGTTCCAGGGCCTGGACTACAAGGAGCCGCTGCCCGGCTCCGCCGTGCTCTACAGCTTCCAGAAGGGCTACCAGGACAACGTCTCAGCCGTGTTGAAGTACGGGCCCGACCAGGCGAAGAAGGACCTCGACGCGGCGGGCTGGAAGCCCGGGGGCGACGGGGTTCGCGAGAAGGACGGCAAGAAGCTCGAAGTCGGGTACACGCTGCTGGGCAGTGGTCCGCTGGACAAGGCGACCGCCGGCGCGCTGACCGCGATGCTCAAGCCGATCGGCGTGCGCCTGAGGATCGAGAAGGCCGCCCAGGCGGACTTCGCCAGCGTCCTCAACGAGCGCAAGTTCGATCTGATCCTCTCGGGCAACCGCTCCATGGACCCCTTCGGAATCCGGTACCTGTGCGACACCTACTGCTCGGACCGTGAGTCCAACCTCACCGGGGCCGGGTCGCCACAGCTGGACAAGGAGATCCGCGCCGCGGCCGACATCGCCGACCTGGACCAGCAGACGGCGCAGGTGAACAAGGTCGAGCAGAAGGCACTCCAGGAGTACGCCCAGCTCCCCCTCTTCAGCGGCCCCTCCACGTACAGCGTCAAGAAGGGCCTGGCCAACGTGGGCGCGACCATCTTCCACAACCCGCTGCCGGAGACCGTGGGCTGGGAGAAGTAGCCCGCCCGGCCCTACCGTCCCAGCCGACGAGCGGGGCGCCGGCGCGCTCGCGCGCGTCGAGGTGGTGGTGTCCGCCGGGTCCTCGGCGGTCACCACCACCGGGTGTCGCGGCACCCGGCGCCACCGGCGCCGGGTGTGCCCCCACCGCCCCCACCGCTCCGCCCTCGGGTTGGTCGCGGTCAGCCGAACAGCCGCGAGCCGAGCGGGTGTTGGTGGTCGAAGCCGGGGAGGATTAGGAAGCTCGCGCTGGCGGTGGTGGTGGTGAAGGGCAGCAGGGCGTCGGAGGTGTCCATGTGGGTGAGGGTGGCGGTGAAGGTCCGCAGGTCGTTCTGGAAGCTGATGAAGAGCAGGCCGGGGGCGGGCTGGTCGGTGCTGTAGGAGCGGCGGAGCATGAGTCCGACGCCGACCACGGTGGCGTGGGCCCTGCGCGCGTGGGCGTTCGCGGGGACGAGGTAGCGCCCGTCGGGTGTCTTGGCACCGAGCCTGGGGCCCGCGGCGGGCGTGCCGCCGGAGAGGGGGGCGCCGCTGGCCCGGCGGCGCCCGAAGACCGCCTCCTGCTCGGCCACGGTCAGGGCGGCGAACCGGGGCAGGTCGAGTTCCATGCGTCGTACGACGGCCAGGGTGCCACCGGCGACCCCGGCGGGCCCCGCCAGCCACAGGTCGCGTCGTTGTTCGGCGGGTGTGTGCGGACCGACGATGCCGTCGATGAAGCCGAGCGGGTTGCGTGGCGCGGTGAGACCGTCGCCGACGGGCACGTTCGCGCCGCGTCGCGCGGACTGGCGCCAGCGTTCGCGGAGGCGGTCACCCGCCTGGTCCAGGAGCGCGGCGGCGACGACCGGCAGCAGCAGCGCGTCGCTGGCACAGATCTGGAGCAGCAGGTCGCCACCGCTGGCCTGTGGGGCGATGCGCTCGTGGGAGAAGCGCGGGAGCCCGGTCGCGCCGGGCAGTGCGGCGTCGGCCGCGCGTACCAGTCGGGGACCCACCCCCACGGTCACGGTGAGGTCGCCCGGCACCAGGCCCAGCAGTCGCGGGTCGGTGCCCGCCGTGAGGGTGCGGACGGCCTGGCCGAGGTCGGCCAGCAGCGGACCGGGAGCCACGGTGGCGCCGAGGTCGGCCACCACGGCGAGCAGGTGGGGCTGGGCCGGCTGGGGAAGCGTGATGCCCGCCTGGTGGCGGCCCGTCGCGGACACCGGCGCCGGCGGGGCCGGCGACGTGGCGGCGGGGCGATCGGACCGGTCGGGGTCCGACGTGCACCCGGCGGTCAGGCCGGCGGCCATCATGGCGCCGGTGACGTCCAGGAACGTACGGCGTGAGGGGGGACGGTCGGCTCGGCGCATGGCGTGCAGAGTGCCACACCCGCACGACCCGCGTGGATCAACTTGGTGATTCTGGCGTGGAATTGGGCACCGTGCCAGACTGGGATCATGCCTCGATCAGCTTTTCGTGTGGTGGCGGCGGCAGTGGGCGCGCTGACACTCGTGGCCGGCTGCGGCGGCGGTGACGGCGACGGCGCGTCGGATGACGGCCGACGACCGGCCGGTGCGCGGGTGACCATCCGGGTGCCCACCGACGCCCCGACGATCACGTCCGCGGTGTCCCTGGCCCACCCCGGTGACCTGGTGCTGGTCGCACCGGGGACCTACCACGAGTCGGTGCGGATCGACACGGCCCGTCTCACCCTGCGCGGTGCCTCGCGGGACGGGGTGGTGATCGACGGGCGGTTGCGACAGTCCAACGGCGTCGTCGTCTCGGCGCCCGGGGTGGCCGTGGAGAACCTGACCGTGCGGAACAACACGCAGAACGGGGTCCTGGTCACCGGTTCGGCGAAGGCCGCCGCCGGACTGCCCGGGGCCGAGGGCGGCTACGACACCGGCGACGAGCCCGTCACGTTCCTGAAGTCGTTCCTGGTCTCCCACGTGACCGCGACCCGCAACGGCCTGTACGGCATCTACGCCTTCTCCGCCCAGAACGGTGTCATCGCGCACAGCTACGCGTCGGGGGGCGCCGACTCGGGGATCTACGTCGGCCAGTGCAAGCCCTGCAACATCGTGGTGCGGGACAACGTCGCCGAGCTCAACGCCGTCGGCTTCGAGGGCACCAACGCCAGCGAGAACATGTACGTGGTCCGCAACCGCCTGGTCGGCAACCGGGTCGGCCTGACCACCAACTCCAACCACCAGGAGAAGCTGCTCCCCCAGCGGGGTTCCGTCATCGCGGGCAACCTGATCGCCGCCAACCAGCAGGCGGCCACCCCGCAACAGGCCGACGGCGGATGGGGCATCGGCATCGGCATCGACGGCGGCAGCGACAACCGGTTCGTCCGCAACCGCGTCGCGGGCCACCGCAACGCCGGTCTGGTGCTCACCGCGACCGCCGACATCCCCGTGCTCGGCAACCAGATCGTGGACAACACGTTCACCGGCAACGGCATCGACGTCGGCTGGACGTTCCCCACCACCACACCGCGCCGGGGCAACTGCCTGCGCGGCAACGACCTGCGCAGCACCGTGCCCGCCCGGCTCGCGACCACCTCGGCCTGCCCGGTGCCGGCCGGGACCGCGTCGCCGGAGGGCACCTGGGCGGCGCCGACGGCGCCCGGCGGCATCCCGTTCAACGAGGTGGCGACGCCCGCGCCGCAGCCTGGGTTCCCCGACGCCACCACCACGGGCGCCACCGTCGTTCCGCCGGTCCCGGCCCTGCCGAGGACGGCGGACGTGCGGCTGCCGCCGGTGTCCCTGCTCGCCGCGCACGCGCGGGTGCGGGTGCCGTGAGCGGCGGCTACCGGGGCGGGGCTGTCGCGGGAGCCGGCCTGAGCGGCACGTAGGTGTGGGTGTCGAAGTCGAGGACCACCGGTTCCGGCTGGGAGCCCACGCTGACGCGGACCCGGTACATGGTGCCGTCGGAGCCGATCCAGTAGCGCACGGTGCCCGCCGTCCCGGAGCGGTCGGGGGCGGCCGGTCCGGTCATGACGTCCACCCGTCGCCCGTCCACCCGGTCCCGCCCGTGCCAGGCGGCACCGTTCTGGGGCAGCAGTTCGGCGTTGTCCGGCCGGTCTCCGCCGAGGCCGAGCGCGATGGACAGGGAAGTGTCCAGCGCGCTGCCCGCCGCCAGCAGCGGCCGGTCCGACCAGCCCGAAGCGGGTGGTGAGGCGGGCGCGTGCGTCGGGGCGTCCGCCATCGGGTGGACGCGCACCGACGTGGGTGTCCACTGGATCAGCCCGTCGCTGGACGTGTCGCGCCCGGTGCCGTGCACCACGCCGTAGCCGACCTTGCGCCGGTAGTCGACGGAGCCGGTGACGGTCAGTCCGCCGTGGGCACCCGGCACGGCGATCGTGACCGCGCGGCCCCGCGCCTGGAAGTTGCGAAAGCGCGTGATCGCGAGCCGGCTCGCCTCCTCCGATGTCAGCGAGCGCGGCCCGTCGGTGTCGGAATCGCCGTCGGTGACCAGGAGCACGGTGGCCGCCGTGGCCAGGACGGCCACTCCGACGGTCGCCATGACGATGGCGGCCCGGCGCGACCGTGGCCATCGACGGCGGCCGGCCCGGCGACCCGGTGGGACCTGTCGGGTTCGCACGCCGCGCACGCGATTCGACGCTGACACTTGGCGGTTCTTCCTCTCACTCACCACATCGTCCGGCCGCCACGGGGGTCGCGGCGGCGCTCGACGGTCCACTGACAGACGACGCCTCGGCCGGCCCGGGGTGGGCCGGCCGAGGCGTGATCGGCCCCGTCCGCGTCGTTCGGACCGCGGCCGGGCCGATCACCGTGACACGTGCGTTCAGTGCTGTCGGGCCCGACGGTTGCGGGTCACGAACGCGATGACCATGCCCGATCCCACCAGCAGGCCTACGGCGCCGATCAGCGCCGCCATTCCGGCCGCGCCGGTGTTCGCCAGCGAGCCCCCGCCGTCACCGTCCGGGGCGGGCTGGTTGCCTCCACCGTCCGGACCCGGGTTGTTGCCGGGCGGCGCGGGTGGCACGGAACCCGCCGGCGGGGTCGGAGCCGGAGCGGGCGCCGACGTCGCGGTCGCGGTGGGTGTCGGCGCGGGAGTCGACGTAGCGGTGGGTGTGGGTGTGGCAGTCGTGGTGGCTGTCGGGGTCGGGGACGGCTTGTCCTTCGGGATGTACACACCGGCGTCGATGGTGTGGTCCACCCCGCCCGGCTTGTCCGGTGCGGTGACGGGCGCGATCCCGTCGCACAACGGCCCGGTCTTCGGCGGGGTCACATTGGAGTCGTGCGCACGGTTGGCGCCGGCCCGTGGGAGCGTGAACCGCAGCTTGTCCGCGCTGGGTTGCTCGGGCACCTGGCTGGTGTCCGCGGTACACACGTTGAAGCGCACCGTGTACTTCGCACCCGGCGTGAGCTCGTACTCGGCGCCGACACCTCCGAAGTAGTACTCGCCGGCCGCGTCGGTCTTGGTCGTGGCGACCTGTTTGCCGTCCGCGTCCAGCAGGTCGATCGTCGCCTCCGGCAGCAGGACGTGGCCCGCGTCCTGGATGCCGTTGTGGTCACCGTCGAACCACACGACGTTGCCGATCTGGATCGGCGCGTTCGCCGCCGCGTACGCGATGTCACCGAGGCCGCCGGCCTTGCCGAAGCCACCCTGGGTCCCGCTGACGAACTGGAACCCGTTGGTGTCGGGGCTGTTGCCCGGCCCCTGACCGGTCGTGATGTCGAAGTAGCCGGTGCCCGAGGTCGCGACCTCGCGGACCGGGTCGAACTCCGTGCTGGCGACCCACTGTTGCTGCGGGATGTAGGCCACCGCTCCCAGGGCGGTCTCCTGGTGCGCGGTGGCGTAGAAGTCACCCGGGAAGTACTCGACGACACCGGCGGGTTGGCCGCCGCTGTTGGCGGGGGTGGCGTGGTTGGGGCAGCTGCCGGTGCCCTCCCACTGGTACTCACCGGTGGGGGTAACGCAGACCATGGTGATGTCGCCGCCGGACATGCCGTTCTCCGGCGTGTCGTTGCCCGGTCGCGGGTCCAGCCCTCCCCAGCCGAGCACGTCCATGAACCGGTCGCGGAAGCCCAGAATGATCGAGCCCTCGCGGGTGAACGCGAGGGAGGACAGCTCCGGCTGCGGGTCGATGAAGACGTTGCCCGACTTCCGGTCGTCCCACGTGTCCAGGCTGGTGTTCCACGGGTTCCAGTGGGTGGCCCTGTCCCCGGTACCGAAGACGCTGCCGCGCTCGGCGGTGAGCGGGTGGCTCAGCACCTTGGTGAACCGCTTGCCGTCATAGGTGGAGACGACGGCCTTCAGGTCCGCGCGCTTCCCCGTGCTCTCCGCGCTGCACACGCCGCCGACGTACAGCGTGTTGTTGTGCGTCTGGAGACCGAACGGCCGCCAGTCGTCGCGGCTGGCGCACCCCGGATCCGGGATCGGGACCGTCGCCTTGGGCTTGGTGGCGGTGGCCCCCGTGGCGTCGAAGCTCACCAGGTCGCGGGTCCGCAGGTTCACGGCGTACAGCGTGGAGCCGTCGGCCGACAGGGCCAGACCGCCGACGCTCTCCTTGCCCGGTGCCTCGGTGAACCCGGCGTCCTTGATCATGTTGGCGCTGTCGTGCCGTGTCACCGCGGCGTTGGGCACCTGCGCGAAGAGCTTCGGCGCACCCGAGCCGTTGACCGGCACCGTGTAGATCGCGCCACCGCCCTGCGGCCCGTACGCGGCGTAGCGGCGGGCGAACGCGCTCTGGAACAGCCGGCTTTGGCGCGTGTCGTACGCCAGCCCGAACGTCGTGCCCACCTGGTCCTGGGTGGCCAGGGTGGTTGGGCACGCCACGTTGGTGGGGCACGTGCCGCGGTCCTTCGTCCCGAACGCCACCAGTGCCCGTTGGTCGCCCCCGTTGGCACCGTTGTGGACCGGCACGAAGTACCGCGAGTCCGGCAGGGCGTAGTCGGCGGGGTCCCACACGCCCGTCACCACCGAGGCGTCCTTGCCCTCCGACAGGTCCACGAACGACGTGAAGCTGTCGAAGTGGTTCTCCGCCGTCGAGGCGGGCGCCGCCCGCAGGTAGCCGTTGTAGGGCGCCGGCACGCTGACGTCGACGCGGTACCGGCCGCCCTTCAGCTCCGTGGACCCCGACACCACGACCTTGCCCGTGGCGTCCGTGACGCCGGTGACCTTGTGCCCGGCGGAGTCGGAGACCTCCACCTTGATACCCCGCTGCGGCACGTCCATCGTCGCGTTGATCACGCCGGTGCCGAAGAAGTCGCGCAGCACCTCAACCGTCAGTGTGCCGTCAGTGGTGGAGGCGGCGGCCGATCCGACCGTCGCCCCTACGGCGCCGCCTGCCAGTAGAAGAACAGACAACCCGATGCGCGCCGACGACTCCGTAAGTCTCCGGGTTAACCGGCGCGAGTCTCTGCCGACTCGGTTCATGGCATCACACTCCACACTTCTCTTGTCGTGAAAACGAGGCACCCACTTCTCGCCACACGTCCACTTCGTGACCTCGGGCGGACGGTGGTCGCGAACGTCACCGAAGAAAAAAGGGCCCACCGACGCCGCGGGGACCACTTCGTGATGATCGCATGAGGGTATTGCGGGTGATATGTAATGGCCGTGGGTCGGGAAAAGCAAACGCACGTGCGCGACCTCGGGCAGGATCGCCCTGGATCGCGTGTCCTGGCAGCTCAGTCACGGCGCCCCCACCCCCGGCCCACTGGCCGCCATCGCGGGCGGCGCGCGATATCCTAGCGGCTGAAGTCTCGCCGTCACCAGCGAATCCCCTCGCATTCATCGGGATCCGCGAAAGCGCCCGAGGACGCGGAGAATAGCGCTCGGAAGAATGTGCGAGGGCGCGGCGCCGGCCGAATCCCCCCGTCGACCCCGTACCGCCAAGATGGCGCGTCAGAGGCGTGATCGCCCCATGGGGCGGTAGGTCGTCGAGATCGCTCCGATGCGCGCGCTGCCCGAATAGCGGGGCACGACAACTGGTATGCGGATCGACGCGCCAGGAGTCGCCACACCTGGTCGCCCCGGCCAGGTCGGTCGCCCGTGCCACCGGTCCGGCTCCGCCACCTCGCGCTCCGTCGCCGCCGAGTCCCCCGCCGGCGCGTTGACGGGTTCGTGGTGCGACCTGTTGTCCTCGTACGACCCTTGGCGGCACAGTCGGACCCAGCACAGAGCCCGGAGCCCGTCCGCCTGACCTGTCGAGAGGTTCTCCATGACTGCCAGCCTGTCCCTGCCACGGATCATGCGTGTCGGCCCCGGTGCCGCCGAGGAGTTGGGTGAGGTCATCACCGGGCTGGGGCTCCAGCGCCCGCTTGTCGTGACGGACGGGTTCCTGGCCGGGACGGGTGCGGCCGAGCGCCTGGCGGCGACGCTCACCGCGGCGGGGCTGCACCCGGCCGTGTTCGCCGACACGGTGCCCGACCCCACGACCGACTCCCTGGCTCCCGGCCTGGAGGCGTTGCACGGCCACCGGGCGGACGCGGTGATCGGGTTCGGTGGTGGCAGCCCGATGGACACCGCCAAGGCCCTGGCCCTGCTGGGCGTGCGCGGTGGCGCGATGCGCGACTACAAGGCCCCGAGGGTCAACCACGGGCCGGCCCTGCCGGTGATCGCGGTACCCACCACGGCGGGCAGCGGGTCGGAGGCGACCCAGTTCACGATCATCACCGACAGCGCCACCGACGAGAAGATGCTCTGTATGGGGCCGGCGTTCCTGCCGCTGGCGGCCGTCGTCGACGTGGAGTTGACCGTGTCGATGCCGCCCCGGCTGACCGCCGACACCGGCATCGACGCTCTCACGCACGCGGTCGAGGCGTACGTGAGCCGCAAGGCCAACCCCTTCTCCGACGGCCTCGCGCTCACCGCGATCGCGACCATCGGCCGCCATCTTCGTCGGGTCTACGCGGACGGGGGCGACATCGAGGCCCGCGAGGCCATGATGCTCGCCGCCACCCAGGCGGGCATCGCGTTCTCGAACTCCAGCGTGGCACTGGTGCACGGCATGAGCCGTCCGATCGGCGCGCACTTCCACGTCGCCCACGGCCTCTCCAACGCCATGCTCTTTCCCGCGGTGACCGCCTTCTCCGTGCACGCGGCGCCGGGCCGGTACGCCGACTGTGCCCGCGCGTTGGGCTCCGCGAGCGAGACCGACGGCGACGCGTTGGCCGCCGACAGGCTCGTCGAGGCCCTGCGGGCACTCTGCCGCGACCTGGACGTGCCCACGCCCCACGGCTACGGCATCGACCGGGAGACCTGGGCTGGCCTGACTCCTCTCATGGCCGAGCAGGCCCTTGCCTCCGGCTCCCCCCACAACAACCCCGCCGTGCCCACCGCCGAGGAGATCCAGGACCTGTACGCGCGGATCTACGCCTGATCCGCCCTCGCCCCACCCGTCGCGCGCCTCGGGGTGCGGCATCCGCCCCGCGCGGGTGTCGGCCCGGGGTGGGTCCGGCTCAGGTGTCGTAGGAGCCGTCCCAGGGCGGGAAGAAGCCCAGGCCGTCCGGGTAGAGCTCCGCGCGGACGCCGGTGTCCCCGTCCGCTCCGCCCTCCACCACCAGGCCGAAGAGCACACCCTCGCGCCGGAGCGCGAAGGGGGCTATGGCGATGTCCGCGTACCGCCGGCCGGGCAGGGCCTCCAGCCAGTGGGCCACCACCCGCTCGGCCTCGGCGATCGCCGCGCGCTCGCCGTCCGCCGTGCCGCCGGTGCACGCGATACGCGAGTCCAGGTGCCGGCCGGCCGTGTCGAAGCGGTGCAGCACGGCGAACCAGCGCTTCGCGGCCCGCCAGTCCTCGCCACGCCACCCCTCGGGGAAGGCCGCGGTGACCGAGGCGAGGAACTGGCCGTCGCGCCACCGCCCGATGGTGCTCGTGCGGTGGTCGGGCTCGTGGCTGATGGGAATGACCTCGGGAACGCGCATGGTCGGACCGTATCCGCCCCCTCTGACAACGGGCTGTCGTGGCGGGTCAGCCGGCCGGCGGCCACGGTGCGCGGCGGGAGACCCGACGGGTGACAGGCCGGCCGGTCCGCTCCGGCGCGGCGGCCCGGGCGGTCGGTGGTCAGGGCAACGAGCGTGTCAGCCAGGCCACTTCGCCGTTGGCCTCCATCGACACGTGATCCCGCTCGAAGCCGAGCTTGTCCAGGACGCGGAGTGAGGGCGTGTTCCAGGTGCCGACGGTCGCCCAGAGCCGTTCGCGTCCGGTCTCGGCGGCGGCGGCGAGCACCGCGCGGGCCGCCTCGGTGGCGTAGCCGTGCCCGTGCGTGCGGCGGAGCAGCTCGTACGCGATCTCCGGTTCCTCCACGGTGGTGCGGCCGGTGATCAACCCGCAGTAGCCGATGAAGTCACCCTCGGCGCGGCGGCGGACGGGCAGCAGGGCGATTCCCGTGGTCGCCGTCGTGGTGAGGAAGCCCGCGATGGCGGTGCGGATGCGCTCGACCGGAGGCGTGCCGTCGCCGCGTTCGGCCAGCAGGGCGCAGAACTCGGCCGCGTCCGACTCGACCCAGGGCCGCAGGGTCAGCCGATCGGTCTCCAGGTGGAACGACATCGTCTCGTACGTCGACATGCGCCCCACCCTCCCGCACGGGTCGGCACGAGCCACCACCTGGGGTCCGGGTTCCGCACGTGCGCGCGGGGGGGCGAGGGTCACCTGTCGGCATCAGGGGCTCCCGCCGCCGCCCCCGCGAGCCGCTGGGCGGGCGGACTCAGGCGTGGTCGTAGACGGTGACGGCGATGTCGCGAGCGCTCAGGGTCTCGTTGATGATCGGCTCGACGCGGTCCCACGTGCCGCCGGCCAGGCCGCAGCCGATACGGGGCATGTGAACGGAGGCCTCGTGGGCGACGGCGTGCTCGGCGACGGCGTGCAGGCAGGAGGCGACGGCGTCGTAGCGGATGGGCGGGCCGCCGCTCCCCCTCCTCATGCCGTGCTGCGCGACCATGTTCGCGACCTGGAGGTCGGGGCGGACGCGGACCAGCCGCACCGCTCCGAGCGCGAAGTCGTTGCTCGCCCGCTCGCGGTGCCAGCGGCGGTACTCGCGCTCCGGTTCGGGCCAGTGGCGGGAGATCGCCAGGACGAAGCCCCGGCCCCAGCCGCCGAGGTCGTTGCAGATATGGGCGATGATCTTCGGGCCCTTGGCCTGCGGGTTGGTCGCGTCACCCGGGACGATCCTCAACGGTTTCACCGCGTCATGATCGCCCGATCGGCGGCGCGGGGCAACATCTTTCCGCCGGCCGGTGCCCGGGCCACGGCGCGGCGCGGGCGCCGGCCGGCCGCCCCCGGGTGGTGCGGGGCGGACGGCCGGGAGGGGTCAACCGGCGGGCGGGGTGGGGCGGCGGTGCCGCAGGCGCGCGTTGGCCGCTCCGAGGGCCATGACCAGGGGCACCGTGAGGCCGAGCCACACGGCCGTGCCGACCTCGCCGCCGATGAGGGTGGTGAAGTTGGCCAGGATGAGCCAGACGGCGCCCGCGATGCCGAGCGCGCCCAGCACGGGGGCGATCAGGGTGTTCCACCTGCGGTGGTCCACGCGTCGGCGGCGGAAGAAGACCACGACGGACACCGAGGTCAACAGGTACAGGAGCATCATCGCCAGGACCGCGAGCCCGCTGAACCAGGAGAAGAGGGTGAGCACCGGGTCCGTGGCGGCCACCACGAACGGCGTGAGCAGCGCCAGGGCGATGAGCGTCTGCGCGCGGCCGGCGATCGACGGGGCGCGCCGGCCGTTGAGGCGGGCCAGGGAGCGGGGGAGCTGCCCGTCGCGGCCCAGGGAGTACAGGTAGCGGTTGGCCGAGTTGTGGAACGTGAGGATGCCCGCGAACAGCGAGGTGGCCAGGAGGACGGGCAGCACGTCGCTCACCCAGCCGCCGAACTGGGCGGCGATGGGCACGAAGACGAACCCGTCCGAGTCTCCGGCGGCCAGGGCCTCGCCCGCCGCGTCGGACGCCTGCGACGCGCCGTAGGAGGAGACGAGCATCCACGAGACCAGCGCGAAGAAGACGGTGACGACGACCACCGCGAGGTAGGTGGCCCGGGGTACCGTCTTCGCCGGCTCCCTGGCTTCCTCGCCGTAGATCGCGGTGGCCTCGAAGCCGAGCATGGACGCCAAGGCGAACATGACGGAGACCCCGGGCGCGCCCTGGAGGGCCGCCGAGACGGAGAAGCTGTCGGCCACCCCCAGCCCCTCCGGGCCGCCGCCCTTGAACAGGGTGACCAGCCCGAAGACCAGCAGGACGCCGAACTCGGCGATGACCAGCACCGCCAGGACGCGGGCCCCCGTCTCGATGCCGGCGGCACCCAGCACCCGTACGAGCGCCATGGTGGCCAGCGTGTACGCCCACCACGGCAGGTCGAGCGCGGTGTGCTGGGTGACGAACGCGCCGACGATGGAGCCGTACAGCCCGTACATGGCCGCCTGGAGGACGCAGTAGGCGAACAGGGCGACGGCCGCGCTGCCCCCCGCGACGGTTCGGCCGAGGCCCGCGCCGATGTAGACGGAGAAGGCGCCGGCGTCCACGACGTGCCGCCCCATGGCGACGAACCCGACGGAGAAGAGCAGGATCACGGCGCCGGCCAGCACGTAGGCGGCCGGCGTGCCGGAGCCGTTGCCGATCGCGACCGAGAGGGGGGCCGCGCCCGCGACGCCGGTGAGAGGCGCCTGGGCGGACAGGACGAAGAAGAGGATGCTGAGGACGCCCAGGGCGTTGGGCTTGAGTGTGGTCGCGGTGTGGGGCTCCCGTGGTGCGGTCCGCTCGACGGAAGCGGCGACCGTCTGACTGTCCACACGCATCACCTCCCAGAGACTCGAGAAGTTCGTTTGAGGCCAAACAAGATGCCTCATCGTGCGGGCCAACTATCCATTTGACAAGGGGGTGGGCGCGGAAATCCGAGGCCGCTCGCGGGGAGCGAGCACACGCGCCCCTGTGGACCCCCGGCCGTGCGGGCGACGGGACGGCGCCGTGGGACGCCGGGAACACGGCGAGGGAACGCCGTCGAGTACGGGGGACGGCGTCAGGCGGGGCGAGTGGCGTCGGCCTCCGGAGCGGTCACGAGGCCGCGGGCGCGGGGCCGTTGTGCGGGATCGGGTCGCGGCACGCGGGCCGACGACTGTGTCGCCCGGGGGCCTCCGGGGTGGCTGTCGGCACGCCGGCCCGCCCGGCCCGCGGGGTGACCCGACGCCGGGCCACCGGGCGTCGGGGCCCTGCCGCTACGAACCCAATATCCCTCGCGACACGGCGAATTGGCAGCCTCGGGTGGCGGGTCAGGGTGTGTCGTCGCGGACGCCGAGCGCGTACCAGAGTCGACCGTTCTTCAGGTAGGCCAGGTGGATGTTGTCCTTCTCGCAGACCAGGGAGGGCCAGGCGCCGCCCTCGGCGTCGACCGTCCGGGTGCGCCAGGTGCCGGCCGCGTCGCCGTGCAGCGCGCGGCTGGCCAGCCTCAACTGCCCGTCGCCGTAGGCGACGTACAGCTCCGAGCGCCAGTTCAGCTCGGCGGACGGGGAGACGTGGGACGGGAGCCCGGTGGCCACCACCTCCCGGACGACGGGAGAGGCGAAGGGCCGCAGCCACGCCTTGAGCTCCGCGCTGTCGCCGTCGCCGTACACGACACAGATGTCACCGTCGCCCCGGCCGGCCAGGCAGGCGTGCTGTCCGGCTCGGCCGGCGTCGTCGATGACGCCGTGGGTCCACTCGCCATCGAACCTCTCGGCCAGTTTGAGCTGTCGTCGCCCCAGGTCCTCGCTGGTCTCCAGTTCGTCGAAGTAGGCGATGCGCAGGCCCTCACCGCTGCTGAACGCCAGCGAGTTGTGCAACCCGGTGGTGCGGATCGGCAGGTCGTCGACCACCGTCACATGGCCCCGCCAGGTGCCGTCCACCTTGGTGGCATAGCACAGGGCGTGGGTGGAGTAGGTGTCCCGGAAGGCGATGTGCGGTGTGTCCCGCAGGCTCGGGTCGTGTTTCCCGGGGTGCAGCCGCATCGAGATGTCCGCCACCGACTGCGGGAAGAGGCCGCCCGAGGTGGGCACGTATTCGCGGTTCCACCCTTCGGCGGACCGCACGCTGTACCCCAGGTGGCCGGTGGCGGGGTCACGGTAGGCGATGTGGGCGTTGCCCAGCGAGTCCACCCCGAACGGCACGCGGTTCCACTCGGTTGGGCTGACGGCGCCCGTGTCCGTCACCGTCCAGCCGGTGGGTTCCCGGCGCGCCAGCATGATGGTCCCCACGGGCCGCTGGGCGATGTAGGCGATCTGCGGGACGCCGGCCGGGTCCAGGTCCAGACAGGTGTTCCCGACCAGGCCACCGCCGTCGTCGACCAGGTCACAGGTGAAGTTCTCCGCCATGGCGCCACCGCCTCGGTCGCTCGTCGTCGGCGACCCCCCTCCCAGGCTAGCCCCGCCGAGACCACCCCTCGCGTCGAGGCCCGCCCCGCCCGGGCCGGGTCCCGCCCCGCCCGGCTGGGTGGGCGTGGTCGCCGTGGCGTGCGGCTGGCGGTGCCGGGGGGCGGCGACCGCGCGGGCCGGGTCAGCGCGCCAGGGGGGTGAGCGCCCGCGCCGCGCGGGTGACCTCCTCGTACCAGTTGGCGAACGGCGGTCCGCTCTCGCTCGCCAGGCGTTCGTGGACGTCGGCGCACAGCGCCCGAAACGGTTCGGCGTCCCAGTCGCGTGCCAGGTCGGCCAGGGTGTGGTCGCGCACGGTGCCCAGCGCGTAGCGGCGGGGAAAGCCGTACGTCAGGGGCGTCACCGTCCCGTCGGTCTCGATGACCAGGGGGGTCAGCCAGCTACCGAGCGGCCCCGCGAGGTGGCTCCGGGCGGGGACGAACACCTGCGGCCGTTGCCGCAGCTCTCCCCGGGTGGTGACGTCCACCTGTACGGCCAGGGCGCCGGCGGAACGCACCCGGACCGCTTCCAGCAGGGCGAAGGCCAGCTCCGTGGAGTCCGGCACCGCGCCGGTCAGGCCCTCGGCCGCCTGCCCTTCGGGCTCCAGCGGATGTACCTGGAGCAGGCTTGCTCCGGCGTCCGTGGCGAACCGGGCGACCCAGTCGAGTTCGTGCACGTTGAACTGGGTCAGCGTGAAGACGAACCCGAACGCCATTCCCGACTTCCGCAGCCCGCGCAGCCTGCTCTCCATCCGGGTGAAGCTCCGGGCGTCCCGCCGTATCCGCGCGTGGCTCTCCGGCGTCCCGTCGAGCGAGATGGCGAGCACGTCAACCAGGCCGGCCAGCTCGGCCAGCCGGCGTTCGGTGAGCAGCATGCCGTTCGTGGTCACCGTCGTGCCCATGCCGTGCTCGCGGGCCGTGGCGAGCAGGGCGGCCAGCGGCGGGTAGAGCAGCGGCTCGCCGCCGGAGACGCCGAGCACCCCGTAACCCAGGCGGGCGGCGTCGGCGACGGCCGCCCGCAGCGGTGGCAGGGGCAGCCACTGGTCGACCCGGGGGCCGGAGGAGGAGTAGCAGTGCCGGCAGGAGAGGTTGCAGCGCCGGGTGGGGTGCACCTGGAGGACGGAGCGGGGGCCGGTGAGGCCCGGTGTCACAGGACGCGCCCGACGGACACCTCGACGACGTGGTGGTCGATGGCGGTCAGGCCGCGCGGGAAGACGCCGATGCGGGGCAGGCCGACGGCGCCGGCTCCCTGGATCAGGTCGAGGATGGTGCGCAGCGCGTTGCCGCACCGTTCCGGGTCGCCGTCCGCCTGGAAGACGGCCTGGAACAGGTCCGGGCGGGGCTGGCCCTTCACCAGGACGCTGGACGGCTTGAGTCCCGGCACCTCCGACAGCCGCCGGACGAACTCCTCGGTCACCCCCACGCCGCCGTTGCCCCAGGCATCGATCAACGTCTCGGACCCCCGGTTCTGACCACCCATGGTCGACCTCCACCGTGTGTACGGCTCGCGCCGGGCGGGCGACGAGCACGAAGGGACGGGTACCAGGTCATCCTTGGCGGCCGGGCGTTCCGTGATCAAGCAACCATCGGAGTGATCGTGCGCCGGCACCGGGTCGGGCCGCCCCGGTCCGCCCCGCGCGGCCGGCGCGCCCGAGGCGCGGTGGCGCGTGGCGTGAGCCGATGGGAGGACGCTGGCGTCCCCGGCCACCCGGCGCTGTCCCGGCCTCGTGACGCGCGCGTCAAGAGGCGGCGGGCCCCGCACGGCGATCCCGCAGGTTGTTGCCACGGCCCGCCGCCCGCCGACCCCGGACCGGGAGGCCGCGGGGCGGCACCCCACAGCGGCCCCGGGACAGCACACGCATATCACGCTGGCATGCGCGAGCGCCGCCGGAACCAGGTCTGTCCAGCCGGTTCCGGTACGCCGTCGCGGGCCGCGTCCCGGATTTCGGCCGGCGGCGGGGCGGCCCCGGTGGGGGAACACGCGGCGTGGGACGGGAGGGTGGTACGCGTGCCGCGGACACTCACTTCCCCCCGTGCCGGGGTGTCACGGTCTTTGCAAGCCGCCCGCGCTCCTCGACCATGGGCGGGGACGCCCAACTCACCTGGTGCGACTGAGGACTCCGCTCACGTTCAGGACCTCGTGGCACTCCCGCGCGCGCCTGCCTGTCGCCGGCGTGCCCGGCCGCTCACAGGTCACCTGGGCCGTCACGGTGGCGTTCTCGGTGATCCGAATGGGAGTGACCCAGTGCAGATCGTGGTTGCGGAAGGTCTCCAGGGCGATCGTCGTGATCTTGCGCTGACCGAAGTTGATCGTCAACACCCCTTCGTCGCCCTGGAAGTTGGCGATGACGATGTCGGTGATCTCGAACACCTCCCCCTTCTTCAGCTGGCGCGTGCCGGTCGTGGTCGCGCCCGCCGGGGTCCGTGGGTCGAGCGTGATCGAGTACTGCTGCTCGCCGCTGGCCCGGCCGCCGCCACCGCTCCCGCCTCCGGTGTCGGTGCCCTTCTCGCGGCCGGGCTGGGTGTCCGCGCCACCGGCGCCGGGCCGGGTGTCGGCGCCGCCCGCTCCGGGGCGCTGGTCCGCACCGGGGGGCTGGTCCGTGCCGCCACCGGCCCCCGGTTGTTCCTGGCCGGGGGTGCCGCCGCCGGGAGTCGGCCTCGGGCGCACCACCTCGTTCGCCGCGTCCTGGGCCGCGCTACGTACCGTGGGGCGCACGAGGGCGAACCAGGCCAGGATCAGGGCCAGCAGTGCGGCCAGCACGGCGAGCAGCCACTTGGGGAAGACGGGGATCTGGACGAACTCCACGTCCAGGACCGGGCGCGGGGCGGCCGGGTCCACGGGGTCCGCCGGGTCGCGCCGGTCGTCACCCTCGGCGGTCTCGGCGGTCTCGGTGACGTCCACCGTGAACGGCCAGACCGTGGGGTCGCCGAACCAGATCGGCTTGCCCGTCCGGACCAGCAAGCCCACCTGCGCGGACTCGCCGGGGGACAGCCTCCGTGCCGCCGGCCGGAAGGTGAAACCCAGCTCCTCCCCCGGCTGGCCGGGGGTGAAGCCCAGCCGTACCGGGGTGTTGCCCTCGTTGCGCACGGCCAGCTGGTAGCGCCCGCGCAGCCAGCCCCGGCGGCGGCGCGGGACCAGTTCGGTGCGGGTGCTCCGGAAGGGCGCGAGGCGCACGGTGGTCTCGGGAACCCGTACCGCCTCGGGGTGTTCGGTGGGCAGCACGCGCACGGCCAGCGGGTACGCGCCGGCCCGCACCTCGGGCGAGCGCGGCGGGCTCAGCCGGATCGTCACCGTTTCGGAGGTGCCCGGGTAGAGCGAGACGCGCGCCGGCTCCACGGTGGCCCAGGTCGCACACTCCCCCACGACCTCCAGGGAGTACGCCTCGACGATGTCGCTGTCGTTGCGGACGGTCAGCGTGGTGGACGCGGTGCCGCCGGGCGTCACCGACACCTCGGGGATGTCGGTGCCCGGAACACCTGGGCTGGGGGAGGCTGTTGGAGACGTCACACGGCGACGCTATGACGACGTCCCGGCGGCTTCGAGGGACCCGGGGGCACGTCGCCGGACAGTGGCGGTGCCTCCCGGAGCCCTCCCCGGCTCCCCTTCCCCCACCGTGTCCCACCGCCCGACCACCGCCCCCGAGAACGGCCCGACCGGGCACCCCCACGGCTCCGGCTCCGCGCCGCCCGGCCCCGACCCCCACCCGTACCGTACGCATCATGGAAGAGGTACTGCCGCCATGTCCTCGACCCGGATCGCCAGCCCCGCCCCCACACCCGTCCTCCCGCGCCCAGAGCCCGGTCGGGCGCTCTCGCCCTCCGCCCGCTGGCCGGCCCCCACGACCAGCGCGGAGCGCGTCAGCGTGGCCGTCTACGCACCCGATCCGATCCTGTACGGGGGAACGGTGCAGCAGTTGCGGCAGCGCCCGGAGGTCGACCTGGTCGCCGACGCCGACGTCGACAGCGCGCGCGTGTCCCTGGTGGTGGTGGACACGGTGGACGACGAGGCGTCCGCCCTGCTCAACAGGTTGCGACACAACCCCGCCACCCGTACCGGAATCGTCGTGGGCACCTTCGAGTCGGGAGACGCCCTCCAGCGCACGCTGGACTCCGGGGTCGCGGCGGTCCTGCGGCGGGCCGAAGCCGACCAGGACAGGCTGTTGGGCCTGGTCCTGGCGATAGCCAACGGCGAGGGCGTACTCCCCGGCGACCTGCTGGCCAAGCTCCTCACCCACGTGGGCGGCCTCCAGCGCTCCTCGCTCGACCCCCGGGCCGTGTCCCTGTCGACCCTGACCGCCCGCGAGGCGGAGATGCTGCGCCTGGTCTCCGAGGGGTTGGACACCACGGAGATCGCCCGCAAGACCGCGTACTCCGAACGGACCGTCAAGAACGTGCTGCACGAGGTCATCACGCGCCTCCAGCTGCGCAACCGGGCTCACGCGGTGGGTTACGCGCTCCGCCGGGGGCTGATCTGACCGGCCGGGCCCGTGCCTCCCGGCGAGCGGCCGGCACGCCGCGCGCTGCCCTCGCACACACCGACCTCTTCCCCCGACCGCGTCCCCGGCGCCCTGCCCCGGCGCGCGGGGTGGGGCACAGGCTGGTGAGCGTCCGCGCGATGCCGCACGGGGACTGTGAGGTGGGCTGTGAGGGGCACGGGTGACGGGGGCGGTCGGTGGTGGCGCCGGGGGCGGATCGTCCTGGTGCTGTCGCTGCTGGCGCCCCTGCTCGGGGTGACGACGGCGGCCCGTCCGGCCGCCGAGGAGACCGTGGTGCGCGCCGCCTCGGCGGAGACCCGGGTCGCGTACGCCGGGACCCGGCACCGCAGCCTGGGTCGGGTCGCGTCCGGCACGTCGAGTCCCGCGCTGTTCGGGCCGGGACCGACGCACTTCGACGTCGACCCCGCCGCCCTGGGTGACCGCTTGGTCTTCGTCAGCCGGCGGGACGAGCGGCGGCCCCAGGTCTACCTCCGCTCGCCGGACGGGTCGGTGCGCCGGCTGACCAGCGGGCGGGACGCCGCGCATCCACGGCTGACACCGGACGGGCAGGCCGTCGTCTTCGACTCGGCCGAGCCCGGACGGCCCGGCGGCGCGACCCAGCGTGACCTGTGGCGGGTGGGTGTCGACGGGAGCGCGCTGACGCGGCTCACCGACACCCCGGCGAACGAGGAGTGGCCGACCCTGTCGCCGGACGGGCGGCGGCTGGCGTACACCGGTGACGGGGACCCGCTCGCGGGGCGGCAGGTCCACGTACGGCCGTTGGCGGGTGGCCCGGCCCGGCGCGTCACCGACCCGGCCGACGGCACGGCGAGCGAGCCCGTCTGGAATCCGGTGGACGACGCCGCGAACCGGGAGGTCATCGCCTACACGGCGACCGGCCCGCAGGGCCCCCGGTTGCGCTGGACCCACGGGAACGGCGGCGGGGGCGGGCCGCTGCTGGCCGGCAAGCAGAAGGACTGGCCGACCCACGGGGCAGCGTGGTTGCCCGACGGGAACGACCTGCTGTTCCTCAGCACCACACACACCTGCGACTGCGAGGGTGACTGGGACCACGTCTACCGGGTGACCGAGCATTCCGCCGCGACGCCCGCGCTGGTCCTCAGCGAGGACCGCGAGGTCGGATCGGCCACCTGGCTCGGCCCCCAGGAGGACGGGGGCGCCGTGGTGGACCGCACCTCGGCGGACCGGCGGAACCGGGCGACGCTCCAGGACATCCGCCTGGACGGCGCCGACCCACGCCATCTGGGCCACACCCTCCTCTGGGAGGACCCGACGGCGGACACCGAGACCAGGCCAGGGCGGGACCCGCTGTTCCAACCCGGGGAGGGCTACGACCCGTGGACCGAACGGCAGACCTACACACCCGACGGCCGTCGCATCGCGTTCACCCGGTTCGAGGGCCCGGTCAAGGAGCGGTACCAGCGGATCTGGATCGCCGAGGCCGACGGCACCGGCGAGCGGCTGGTGCCGCTGGCGGGGCGCGGGCCCCGCGACTGGGACACCGATCCGACGTTCTCACCGGACGGCAGGTACCTGGCCTTCACCCGTACGTCCCCGGGCGAGGTGGGTGGCGCGGCCCGGGGGCGGGTCCTGGTCGCGGACGCGGCGACCGGCGAGATCCGCGACCGGATCATCCCGCCCGCCGGGCAGACCCTGGGAGACGCCCAGCCCGCCTGGTCCCCCGACGGCGGCACGCTGGCCTTCACCCGCGACCACGCCGGCTACGGCGCGGAGGGCGGCAAACACGTGTGGACGGTGCCGGTGAACAGCCTGGACCGGCAGCGCGACCTGAGCGCCACCGCCTGTCCCGAGCCCTGCCGGGTCATCGACGACAGCCCCGCGTTCTCCCCGGACGGGGCGACGATCGCCTTCAACCGGAAGCACGGCGGCGACCAGCCCGAGGAGCGCAACGGCCTGCTGCTCGCCGCCGCCTCGGGCGGGGACTGCCGTGTGCTGCTGCCCGCGAGCGCGCGTGACCTGCCCGGCGCCTGCGGCCGGGAGCTGCCTGACACCCGGGACACCGGCCCCTTCCAGCCCCGGGACGCCGCGTGGACGGCCGACGGCGCGCACCTGGTGTTCAGCTCGCGCGCCGCGCTGCCACCCAACAGCCCGGAGAAGCTGCGCGTGGTCAACCTGGACACGGGCGCGGTGACCCCGCTCACCGACGGCCTGCCCGGGCGCCAGAAGGAGCCGACCGTACGGCAGTCGGTGGACCTGGCGGTCCGCGCGCCCGACACGGCCCCGGAGATCGTCGTCGGCCGCTCCGGCACGGTCGTGGTCCAGGTCCTGAACCACGGGCCGGCCGCCTCGCCCGGCACCCGGCTGACCCTCGCACCGCCTGACGGGGTGCGCGTCACGGGCCTGTCCGCACCCGGCCGTGCCTGTCAGGCCGCGAGCCTGACCTGTGATCTGGGTGGGGTGCCGGCCGGCGCCACCGTGCCGGTGACCGTCACCCTGACCGGGGTCACCCCCGGCACGCACCCCGTCGACTGGTCGGTGACCGGCGCCGTCGTCGACCCCCACCCGACCGACAACGCCGACCGCACCCTCGTACCGGTACGCGAGGCCCCGCTCCCCCCCACGCCCACGCCGCCCACACCCACGCCCACCGCCCCGACCCCGACCGCGCCCTCCCCGACGACGGGCCCACCCACCACGAACCCACCCACCCCACAGCCACCCACCACACCGCCACCGCCCAAGCCGTCGCCACCACCACCGCCGCCACCGGCCGAGCCGCCCGCGCCCCGGGCCGGCCCCGGTGTCAGCGTCGCGGTCCAACCCCACCCGGGGTACGTCGGCGGTCGCGTCGTCGTCACCTACACCGTCCGCAACGGCCGCCAGGCCCTGGCCACCGGGCTGCGCCTGCGCCTCGGCCTGCCCAGGGGGGTGCCGAACAACGGGCCGCCCGCCGGCTGTGACGCCACCTGGCGGTGTTCCCTGCCCGACCTGGCGCCCGGCGCGCGCACCGTCCTCCAGGTCGTCCTCAGCCCGCGCGAGGCGCTCACCACCCAGGTCACCGGGGTGCTGACGACCAGCGGCACCGACGCCGACCCCGACGACAACCGGGCCCGGCGGCCCCTGCGCGTCCTCCAGCCGCGCATCGTCGCCGTACCGCCCATCGGCAAACCCGGCTTCGTGACCTCGGTACGCGGCAGGGACTTCCCCCCGGGTGTGCCGGTGCGCTTCCGCTGGCGGCCGGGCATCACCGCGGCGGCGGCCCCCACCGTCCCCAAGGCCGACGGCACGTTCATCGGCCAGCTCCTGATCCTCCACAAGGACCAGACGGGCCCGCGCACCATCACCGCCAGCGGCCCCGGCTTCTCCCCGGTCAGGACCGACTTCCTGGTGGTCAGCGGCTCCATCCAGCCCCGCGACGAGGTGATCCGCCGGTGATCCACGAGGTCGACGAGGCGCTGCGCCGGCTGCTCGACGAGTCCGGGCTCGCGGCGTCGGGCGTCGAGGTCGTCTTCGACGCTCCCACCCGTGACTGGGCGGCGCGCCGCAGCGCCCCGACCGTCTGCGTGTTCCTCTACGACATCCGCGAGGACGGCGCGCGCCGCAGCAGCGGTGGCGGCGAGGAGTACGACGCGGACGGGTTGGTCCTCGCGCACCGCGCGCCCGCGCGCTGGTTCGAGCTGACCTACCTGGTCACGGCCTGGGCCAGCCGCTCACAGGACGAACACCGGCTGCTCGCGCAGGTGTTGGAGACCCTGGTGGCCACGGACGCGCTGCCGCCGAGCCTGCTGACCGGTTCGCTGGCCACGCTGGGGCTCGCCGTGGACCTCGGCCTGGCCGGGACCGGCTCCGACACGCCGGCCGCCTCCGACGTGTGGTCCGCCCTGGGCGGGGAGCTGCGCCCCTCTCTCGAGGTGCGGGTGCTGGCGCCGCTGGCCGGCGCCCGGCGGGCCGCCGCGCCGCCGGTCACCGCGGGCCTCGTGGTACGCCCCGCGCCGGAGCCCGAGGCGGAAGCGGGAGCGGAGGGCGCTCGCCGGCTGCGTTACACCGGGGTCGACGACGCTGCGGCGGAGGGGTTCGGCGCGCCACGGGAGCGGCGGCCCGCTCCCGAGCGTCGCCGCCGACGGCGAGGGGGCCGCCAGCCGTGACGTACACCGTGGAACCGACGTCCCCGCCCGCCGGGGGCAGCGGGTCCTACCTGTGGCGGCGGCTGCGGCTGGTGGAGGAACGGGTGCGCCTGGCCGTGGCCAACCGGCGCGCGGCGGACCCCGATCCGGACGACCCCTACCGGGGCCAGTACCTCGCGCCGGAGGCCGTCGTCCGGGTGCTCGACGAGCCGGCGGACCGGTTCGGCCTGCCGGAGCCGCCCGTGCCCGCCCCGCCGCCCGACTCGGTGCTGGGTCGGCTGGCCCGGGACTTCGACCTGGCGCCGTTGGACGTGGACCTGCTGCTCGTCGCCGTGGCGCCGGACCTGGACGCCCGCTTCGAGCGGCTCTACGGCTACCTCAACGACGACCTCACGCGCCGCCGGCCTACCGTCGGTCTCGCGCTCGAACTGTGCGGGCACGGCGGGATGTCCACCGGCCGCTTCCGGCTCACCCCCGGCGCGCCCCTGCTCGCCGGTGGCCTGCTGGAGGTCGGCGAGCGGGAACGGCCACCGCTGTCGCGACTCGTGACCGTGCCCGACCGGGTCACGGCGCATCTGCTCGGGCACCACGCGCCGGACCCCGCTCTGGTGCCCGTCCTCGGCGAGGACGTCACCGACCGTGCGGCCGACGAGGCGCTGGTGCGGCAGGCCGCCTCGGCGGCCGGCACCGGGTCCGGGCACGTGCACTTGCGGGCCCTGGGCGGTGCCCCCGAGGGCCTGGCGGGCGCGGCGCTGCGCACGGCCGGGCGCGGCGCGCTGGTGCTGGACGCGGCGGCGCTGGCCCAGCGTCCCGACGAGGTGCCCGCGCTGGCGGCGATCGCGACCCGTGAGGCCCGGTTGACCGCTGCCGGGCTGGTGGTGGGGCCGCTGGAGGCGCTGCCGGGCCGGCCGGCCGAGCGGGCCCACGCGCTGCGGACCCTGTGTGCCGCCGCCCGGGGCGTCCCGCTGTTCACCTACGGTTCGCGGGACTGGGACCCGACCTGGGCGGCGGACACGCCGGTGACCCTGACCGTGCCGGCCGCCTCCCCCGAGCAGCGGACGGCGCGCTGGCGGCAGGCGTTGGAGCGGGCCCAGGGCTCCGCGGTGGCGGACGCGGAGGGGCTGGCCCGCTCGGTGGCCGCGCACCGGTTGGACGCGCGGCAGCTCCGCCGGGCCGCCGGCGCGGCCGTGCGCACCGCCGCGCTGGCCGGGCGGCCGGTGCGCCCCGACGATCTACGCGGGGCCGTGCGCGCCCAGAACGGGGCGGGGTTGGCCCGGCTGGCACGCCGGGTGGTGCCCGCCGTGGGCTGGGACGACCTGGTGTTGCCCGCGCGTACCCACCACGCGTTGCGCGAGCTGGCGGTGCGCGCCCGCCACCGCGACCGGGTGCTCGGGCAGTGGGGCATGCGGCCGGGCGGTGGCCGGGGGCACGGTGTGATCGCGCTGTTCGCGGGCCCGTCGGGCACCGGCAAGACGATGTCCGCCGAGGTGGTGGCCGCCGATCTGGGCATGGACCTGTACGTGGTGGACCTGTCCACGGTGGTCGACAAGTACGTCGGGGAGACCGAGAAGAACCTGGAGCGGATCTTCACCGAGGCGTCGGTGGTCAACGCCGTGCTGCTCTTCGACGAGGCCGACGCGATCTTCGGCAAGCGTTCGGAGGTGCGCGGGGCGCACGACCGGCACGCGAACATCGAGTCGGCGTACCTGCTCCAGCGCATGGAGTCCTTCGACGGCATCGCCGTGCTGACGACCAACCTGCGCGCGGGCGTGGACGAGGCGTTCACCCGGCGGCTGGACATCGTGGCGGAGTTCCCGGTGCCCACCACGGCACAGCGCCTGGACCTGTGGGAGCGGTGCCTGGGTGGGCGGCTGCCGCGCGGGGGCGATCTGGACCTGACCTTCTGCGCGGAGCGCTTCGAGCTGTCCGGCGGGTCGATCCGGGCCTGCGCGGTGACCGCCGCGTACCTGTCCGCCGAGGCCGGCACCGCGCTGACGATGCGTCAGGTGATGACGGCCGTCGCCCGGGAGTACCGCAAGCTGGGCCGACTGGTGCTGGAGGGCGAGTTCGGCCCGTATCTGGCACAGGTCCGGCACGGCTGAGCCACCGGGCGTGGCCGTGGGCTGCACGCGGCGCACGGGGGGCGGCGACCGCGCGGGCAGGGTGTCTGCCCCCGGGCAGGGACCCAGGTCCCCTGTCATCGGTGGCGTCGGCGTCAAGGCTGGGTCCGCGACCCAGGACCGCCGAGCGCGAAGGAGCGAGTATGGCGACGTACCTCACCCCGGGTGTGTACGTGGAGGAGGTGCAGTCCGGAGCTCGCCCGATCGAGGGGGTGGGCACCGCCGTCGCCGCGTTCGTCGGCTTCGCCGAGAAGGGCCCCTTCCACGCGCCGACGCTGGTCACCAGCTGGGAGCAGTACAGCCAGCGCTTCGGTGGCTTCACCCGTGGCGCCTATCTGCCGCACGCGGTGTACGGCTACTTCGCCAACGGTGGTGGCGCCGCCTACGTCGTGCGGGTCGGCGGTTCCGACGCGGAGCCGACGACGGCGGCCGGGCCCGGGGCCGCGCGGCCGGCCGGGGAGCCGGCGTCGGTGGAGGTCGGCGGGTTCCTGGTGGCGGCCCGGCCCGGGGTGAGCGGCGTGTCCGTCGAGATCGCCGACCCGGAGGGGGAGAACCGGCCCGAGGACCGCTTCCGGGTGCTGGTCCACCAGGGTGACCAGGTGGTCGAGACGTACGACGCGTCCACCCGCCGCAACGTCAAGGGCTACCTCCTCAACCAGACCCGCGCCTCGCAGCTGATCGAGGTCACCGAACGGCCCGGGGCCAGCCAGAGCCGGCCGGCCTCCCAGACGGTGACGGTCCCGGACGCGCCGGCGGTGGCCTCGCCCGCCGCGCCGGGCGGCGGGGTGGCGCGGCTGGACGCGGGTGAGTACGTGGGTGACTCCCAGGCGCGGACCGGGTTCGCCGGGTTGGAGTCCGTCGACGAGATCACCATGGTCGCGGTGCCGGACCTGATGAGCGCCTTCCAGCGGGGTGACATCGACGCCGAGGGAGTACGCACGGTCCAGCTCGCCGTCATCGCGCACTGCGAGCAGATGGGCGACCGGGTGGCCGTCCTCGACGCGCCGCCCGGCCTGTCCGCCCAGCGGGTGCGCGCCTGGCGCAACGACGAGGCGGGGTACGACTCCCGGTACGCGACGCTCTACTACCCGTGGGTGCGGGTCTTCGACCCGGCCGCCGGGCACAACGCCACCATCCCACCCAGCGGTCACGTCGCCGGCCTGTGGGCCCGTAGCGACGTCGAGCGCGGGGTGCACAAGGCCCCGGCCAACGAGGTGCTGCGGGGCGTGGTGGACCTGGAGTTACGGCTGAGCAAGGGCGAGCAGGACCTGCTCAACCCGATCGGCGTGAACTGCCTGCGCGCCTTCCCCGGGCGTGGCATCCGCGTCTGGGGCGCCCGCACCCTCTCCTCCGACCCGGCCTGGCGCTATCTGAACGTGCGCCGCCTCTTCAACTACCTGGAGGAGTCGATCCTGTTGGGCACCCAGTGGGTGGTCTTCGAGCCCAACGACGACCGACTGTGGTCGAGCATCCGCCGTAACATCACCGCCTTCCTCACCGAGGAGTGGCGCCGGGGCGCGCTGTTCGGGCGTACGGCCGCGGAGGCCTTCTACGTCAAGTGCGACCGTGACAACAACCCACGGGAGTCCATCGACCAGGGGCGCGTGGTCTGCGAGATCGGCGTGTCCCCGGTCAAGCCGGCCGAGTTCGTGGTCTTCCGGCTGGCCCAGTTCTCCGACAGCACCAGCCTCGTCGACGAGTGAACAGGAAGAGGTGACACACGGTCATGGCAGAGGGCGACGCGCTTTCCACCCATGTCTTCGGCGTGCAGCTCGGCGGATACCTGGTCGAATCGATCCAGGAGATCAGCGGGCTGTCCGTCGAGGAGGAGGTCGTCGAGGTCCGGCAGGTCAGCGCCGAGGGCAAACAGATCATCCGCAAGCAGCCGGGCGCCCGCCAGGCCGGGGAGATCACCATCACCCGGGGGCTCGACAAGAGCAGCGAGTTCACCACGTGGATCAAGGAGACCCTGAACAACGGGGCCGTCGACACCGCGCGGCAGAACCTGACCATCGAGATCAAGGACTCCACCGGCGAGACCGTGCGACGCATCCAGCTCATGCAGGGCTGGGCGTCCAAGTGGGAGGGCCCCTCGCTGAAGGCGGGCGAGTCCTCCGCGGCCACGGAGACGGTGACCATCGTGTTCGAGGAGATCGTCGTCGAATGAGGCGCCGTACGGTCACGGCGGGCAACCTGGAGGAGATCCTCCAGGCCACGGCGCCCGCGACGCACCCGGGTGAGGCCACACCGCAGCCTCCGACCGCCACCGACCCGACCGCCGGCCAGGGCCCTTGGCCGCACCCGGAGTTCGCGTTCGAGCTGCCGCGCGGCTACGTGGACGAGGCGGGGACGCTGCACCGGCACGGGGCGATGCGGCTGGCCACGGCCCGCGACGAGCTCCGGCCACAGATCGACCTGCGGGTCAAGGAGAACCCGGCGTATCTGAGCGTGGTGCTGCTCAGCCAGGTGATCACGCGGATCGGTTCGATCACCGACGTCCACGCCGGGATCGTGGAGCGGATGTACGCCACCGACATCGCGTTCCTCCAGGACTTCTACCGGCGCGTCAACAGCGAGGGACACACCCGGGCGGCGGTCACCTGCCCCCACTGCGAAGGCGGCTTCGAGGTCGATCTCTCGGGTGGGCGCCTGGGGGAATCGTGACGTACGCCCTCCCCCGGCTGCGGGAGGAGATCGCGTACATCGCCTACCACTTCCACTGGCCGCGCGCGGAGATCCTCGACCTGCCCCACGGCGAGCGACAGCAGTGGGTGGCCGAGATCGCCCATATCAACACCCGTGCGAACGAAGGTGGTTGAGCGCATGGCATGGCGGGACAGATGGCGGCGGCGCGCGGCCGGGTCAGGTGGTCGCCTCGGCCGGGCCACGCGGGCGGGCCGGGCGGCCACCGTGGAGCGCGAGGTCCCCCCGGCGCCGGCGTTCGGCGTACCCGACCGCTGGGACGGCGGGTGGCGGCGCACGGCACCGCCGCCGCTCACCCTCGCCCGCGCCCCGTTGGCCGTCAGCGACGGCCTCGTCTTCCGCTCGCGGCTGGCGGCGTGGCGCAACCCGCTGTTCGACACGGGCCTCGCCCACACCCTCACCCCCCTGGCACCGGCAGGCCTCGTGCGCGGCGTCATCCGCCCGACCACGACACCGCCCGCCACCAGCGCAGGCGGCCCGCTGCTGCTGCGGGTCACACCGCCACTCCACGAGGCCGCCCAGGGCGGGCCCACCGAGGACGCGGACGACCGTGGCCCGTCGGTGCCGCCCACGGTCCGCCGGCGCGGCGCGCCAGGCGGCCGACCCGAGTCGGGTGGCGGCCGGACCCCGCGCACCACGCGGACCACCAGCGCGCCGAACGCCACCGCACCCGGCACCGCGCGTGCCGCCCCACGCCGCCCGGCCCCCGCCGACCGCCTACCTCACCCGAGCACGCCCGACGCCGCCCCACCCCACTCCGGCACCGGCGGCCGCTCCGGCTCCAACCCTGGCCCAGGCCCGGGCTCCGGCCCCGGCGCCGGCTCAGCGCAAGGGGCGTCGGGAGGCGCGATCACGCCCGTCGTGTCGGCTGACGGCCCGCGCGCACGGGACGTGCCCCGCTCGCGGGGGGTCGGTCCGGTCGTGTCGCGCGCGACGGCACGCGACGGCGGCGCCGGCACGGGTTCCCCCGCGGCCGTCGGACCGGCCGGGCCGCGCACCGGACCACCCCAGCGCCCGGCCGAGGCACCGACGACCGAGGCCACCCGGTCCGTCCCCTCACACCCGGACCTCGCGGACACTCCCCGCACGCCCCCGCCCGCACCGAACGCGGAGACCACCCGGTCCGCACCCCCACACCCGGCCACCGCCGACACACCCCGGCCCACGCGTCCGGCCCCTTCGAGCCCCGTGACGCGGAGCGGGAGTTCGGTATCCACCGGCAGCGAGTCGGCCGGTGGTCGTGGCGAGCCGGTCGGGCCGGTCGGTACGTCGCCGGAGCGTGGCCTGGTCTCCGAGCGGCCCGCGCCCACGCGCACCCCGTTCACGCCGGGCCTCGTCCAACGGGCCGCGCTCGACGCCGCGTCGCCCCCGCCCACCGGGCCCGCCGCCCGACCCGCTCTCCCGCGCCTGCCGCTGGTCCGGCGCATCGCCGTGGTGGCGGACTCCGCGCCCCGGGCCGCTCGCGGCGCGGGGCCCGACGCGCACACGGCGAGGCCCACCGCCGCCACCGGACGCCCCGGAACCGAGGCCGCCGAACCCACCTCGGCCAGGCCCGCCGCCATCGGGCCCACCCCGGCCGGGCCCACCGCCACCGCCGGGCCCAGCGCCACCGGGCCCCGCCGCGCCGGGGCGCGGTCGGCCGGCGACCCCGACGTGGCGCCGACCGCCCCGGACCCGGGCCGGGCCGGTGCGCGCGGCGCGCACCCCACGGGGGGCGCCTCCGACGCCGCGCGACCGACGGTGCGCGCGCGCCCGCTGGGTCGCCCGCTGATCGTCGCCCGGACACCGACGCGTACGAGGTGGCGCCTACACCCCGTACGGCCCACCGTCCCGCCGGACCCGGCCGCGCCGCGACGCCAGGCCACCCGGCCAGACCCTCCCGGCGGGCCGGACAGCCCCTCGGGAACCGCCCCGGGGCTCGGCGAACCGGGTCGGGAGGTTCCGCTGTCGGCCGCCCGCGCACCAATCGGCGCCCCGCTGGCCGGTCTGCCCCCCACGGCGGTCCCGCTGGGCAGGGACGCCCCCCACACGCACACCCACTCGCCGTCGCCCGGCGCCCCGCCCGTGGTGCGACCCCGGCAGACAGGCGCCGCACCGCCGGTCTCACCCTCCCACCCGGCAGCCGTCCCGGAGGCCACGCGGCCGGTGATGCGGTCACCCTCCACGGAGGCCGGCGCCGGCCCGACGTCCGACCGGGCCGAGTCGCCTGGGCCGGGCCCGGGGAACACCCGCGCCTCCGGCGTCGGGACACCCACTCCCCCCACCCCAGGAGCCGACCCCGGGCCCCCGCGCGCACCCGAGGCCCCCCACCCGCGCACCGGACTGGGCGCGCCGCTGACCGCCATGCCGGCCAGCGCCGCGTGGCTGCCGCCGACGCGCGGCGCCACACGCGAAGGCACACCCACCTCCCTTACGGGTACGTCGCCTTCGCCAACACACCCACCACATCCCACGTCGTCGGTCGGCGCCCCGCGCCCGGGGGCATCGGGCGTCGCGTCGGGGCCCGCGCCGCCGCTGGGAGCGGCGGGGGCACGCGGTGCGCGCGCGGCCTCGCCCGACGTCTCGGAGGCCCGGAGGGCGACCTTCTCCCCCACGCCCGTTCAACGCGTCGTGGCGCCAGCGTCCCCGGCGCCGTCCAGCCGGCTGTCGGGGGCCGGAGCCGACGCGCCCACGGGGGACGGCGCGCCACGGGGCGACCGGGTGCGTGCCGTGCCGTCACCGGACGCGCGCGGTGGCGACCGCGTGCCGCTGGTCGTGGCGCGGTCGGTGGACGGCGGTGTCCGGGCGGGACGGGACGCGGCCGGCCGCCCGGCACCGCGTGGCGTCCCGCTGCTGAGCGCCCGCCCGCTGGTGCCCGGCATCCGCCCCACGCCCCCCGCGACCAGCCCGCCCCCCCGCGCCACCCGCCCCGTGGTGCGGCCCCGTTGGCCGCGCCCCGCCACACCCGGGGCGGCACGCGAGCCGGGCGCGGGTTCGCCCCCGCACATCGGACCGTACGGAGCGTCCGCCACTCCGGCAGGGGGCGCCACTCCGGCAGGGGGCACCCTCCAGCGCGTGCCCGCCGCCCCACCCGGCACCGGCACCCCCAACGCCCCGCCCCGCTCCTTGTCGAACGTCGTGTCCGACGCCGACCGGATCGTCCGCCCCCACACCCCCGCGATCCGGCCCGCGTCGCCGCTGGCGGCCGACGCCCCTACGGCGTGGAGACCGCTCCCGGTGGCGGCACCCCGTATCGAGCCCGTCGGCCCCGGAGGCGCGCCGGCCACGCCGGCGAGCGCCGCGCCACGCGCCGCGGGCGGGCCTGGCGTGCTCGCCCGACGCCCGGCGCCGCCGGCGGTGCCCGTCGCCGGGCCGCCACCGCGCGCCGCCCCGGTCGTCCAACGCGCCCCGGACGGCGCGCCGGGCGTCACCCCGGACACCGCGCCCGACGGCCCGACGAGCGGTCCCGGTCCGGTCGGGCCGCCGGCGGTCGGCTGGGAGGCGACCTCGGAACGGGGCGCCGCCGCGCGGGAGAAGCCGGCCCAACCTCCCGGAACCGACCTGGACGACCTGGCCCGACGCCTGGTGGACCCGCTCTCGCGGCTGCTGCGTACCGAGTTGCGGCGAGGCCGGGAACGGGCGGGCCGGCCCTTCGACGGGCGGCGCTGAGGGGGTGACCGGATCGGAACCCGGTCGCGCGGCGCCTCGTAGCCGGGGGCCTACGCGCGCGGGAGGGAAGCGGACACCAACGGACGGAAGCGGAACGGACGACGGGACCCGACGGCACTATGACCGACAACATCTTCGCGACGAGCGTGTTCTTCCGCCTGGCCATCGGCGGCAGCGACCTGGGCGCCTTCCACACCTGCTCGGGCATGGGCGCCGAGGTCGAGATGGAGCGCTACACCGAGGGCGGCAACAACGGCTTCACCTGGAACCTGCCCGGCCGGGTGAGCTGGTCCAACATCACCCTCACCCGGCCGGTCACCGCCGACACGGCGAAGATCGGCCGCTGGTTGGACGAGACGCTGCGCCGGGTCGAGGCCAAGGACGGCGAGATCGTGGCGTTGCGGCCCGACCTGAGCAAGATCATCAGCTGGCAGGTGTTCGGCATCGTCCCCGTGCGGTGGCAGGGCCCGTCGTTCGACCCGGGCAGTTCACAGCCGGCCGTCGAGACGCTGGAGATCGCCCACCAGGGCCTGTCCCCGACCTGAGCCCGACGCCTTCCGCGCGCCCGCCCGGCACCTCGCGCGAGGCGGCTTCGACCGCGACCACCCACGAGCCCACCCCACCCGACCGGCGGACACACCCGCCGCGCGACAGGAAGGCACAGCATGTCCCCAGCGGTCCGTGCCAGCCGGGCCAGAGCCCAGCTCACGCTCAAGGAGCCGCCGACCGCCGTCGGGGCCAGGCCCGGCGGCGTGATCGCGCGACTCGACCTCCAGTTCAACCCCGCCACCCTGCAACTGGGCAAGAGCACGGAGTGGCGGCGCTCCCCCTCGCGGATGGCGGGCCAGTCGGCCATGCCCGAGTTCGTCGGCAGCGGGCCGCGCACGCTGAGCCTGGACGTGTTCCTGGACGCCACGGCCAAGCATGACAAGTCGGTGGAGCGGGCCGTGGAGACGTTGATGAAGGCGTGTGTGCCCACGCCCAGGAGCCTGGCGCGCAAGAAGCCGGCCAGCCCCTGGGTGCGCTTCGAGTGGGGCACCGCGCGCACCACCTCCTTCGACGGGGTGCTGTCGAATCTGTCGGTCTCCTACACGCTCTTCGACGTGGACGGCACGCCGCTGCGCGCCACTTGTTCGCTCTCCATCGAGGAGGCGAGCACCGACCCGCCGGGGCAGAACCCCACCTCGGGCGCGCGCACCGCGCGCACCACACACACGGTGGTGGCCGGCGACAGTCTGGCGATGCTGGCCTGGCGCGAGTACGGCGACGCGACGGTGTGGCGGATCATCGCGGAGGCCAACGACATCGACGACCCGATCGCGCTCGTCCCCGGCTCCCAGGTCGTGGTGCCCGCCGCGCGGACCACCTCCGGTGAGGAGGCGTCGTGAGCTCGAACGAGGCACACGGCGGCCGGTCGTTCACGGCCGACCCCATCGTGGAGGCGCCCGCCGAGGTGCCGAAGGGCTGGGCCGAGCGCCTGGTGAGCTGCGTCGTCGACGAGAGCGTCGGCCTGCCCGACACGGCCACGCTCACCTACCGCGACGAGGGCCACGAGTTCCTGGCCGCGACCAACATCACCATCGGTACGCCGCTTCGCGTCTCGGTGGTGACCGCCAGGAACCAGGCGCGCGAGCCGCTGTTCAGCGGCGAGGTCACGGCCCTGGAGCTGGACCAGGACGCCACCGGCGCCTTCACCGTCCTGCGCGCCTACTCCAAGGCCCACCGGCTCCAGCGGGGCCGCAAGGTGGTCGCCTACCGGAACATGACGACCGCGGCGATCGTCCGCAAGGTCGCCGCCGGAGCCGGTCTGGCCTGCGGCACCGTGCAGGCGCCGGCCATCACCCACCAGCAGCTGTCCCAGGCCAACGTCTCCGACTGGGACTTCCTCCAGTACCTGGCGAGCGAGAGCGGCGCCCAGGTACGCGTCGACGCCAAGGGGCTGCTCCAGTTCACCCGCCCGCTGAAGGCGTCCGGCGCGCCCGCGCCGTCGACGTCGGCCGCGACCAGCCCGCTGGTCCTCCAGTTCGGCGACAACCTGCTGGCGTTGCGCGCCGGGCTCTCGATGGCCGATGCGGCCTCGAAGGTGCAGGTGCGCGGCTGGAACACCACCACCAAGCGGCCGTTGGTCGCCGAGCAGGCGTCGGTGGTCAGCGACGCGGTGGCACCCGGCCTGGGGCCGGCGAGCGTCGCCCGGTTCGGCAGGGCCACCCAGGTGACCGTCACCGACACGCCGTACCGCACGCAGGCGGAGACGACGGCACTCGCGCGGGCCACGGCGGAGCGGATCGGCGCGGGGTTCGCCGAGTTGGAGGCGGTGGTGGTGGGCAACCCGGTGCTGCGGGCGGGCAAGCCCGTCGCGTTGGGCAACGTGGGCCGGGCGTTCTCCGGCCGCTACACGGCCACGGCGGTGCAGCACGTCCTGGAGCCGCACGGCGGCTACCGGACCACCCTGTGGGTCAGCCCCAGCCCGGACCGTTCCCTGACCGGCCTGGTCACCGGCGCCAACGCACCCGATCGCGGGCCGCGCATCCCGGGCCTGGCCATCGGCGTGGTCACCGACGTCCGCGAGCCGAACGGGTCCCAACGGGGCGCGGTGCGCCTGAAGTTCCCCTGGTTGGACGGCACGTACGTCTCGGACTGGGTCCGCACCGTCCAGTGGGGCGGCAAGGGCGGGGGCGGCGTGATCAGCCCCGAGGTCAACGACGAGGTGCTGGTGGGCTTCGAACAGGGGCTGCTGGACAGCCCGTACGTCCTCGGCGGGCTCTACAACGGCGTGGACAAGCCCTCGCCGCACGGCATCCCGCTCGTCGACCGCACCAGCGGGAAGGTCAACCGCCGCTCCGTGGCCTCGCGTTCGGGCCACCGGGTGGAGCTGTTGGACGCCTCGGCGCCCGGCCCCTCGGGGCTGCGCCTGGTGACCGGCGACGAACGGCTGGAGGTCCGCATGGACGACCGTCGTGACCGGATCGAGGTCACGGTGTACGCGGGGCGCAAGCGGGTCGCGACCTCCGTCGTCCTGGACCGTCGCGGCATCACGCTGGACGCCGGACAGGGGACGGTGACCGTCAGGGGTCGCACGGTGGACATCAACGGCACGGCGGGCGTCTCCATCGACGGCGCCCGGGTCGGTGTGTCCGCCAGGACCCAGGTCTCCATCGACGGCGGACTGCTCGGCGTCCTCAAGGCGAAGCTCGTCAGGATCAACTGAGACACCCCGCGCCCGCGCCCCCTCTCTCACCCAAGGAGCCCCAGATGCCCGCCGCAGCCCGCACCGGTGATCCCACCAACCACGGCGGTCGGATCACCACCCCACCGCCCTCGGCCGCCGCGACGGTGGCCCGCGTCCTGATCGGCGGACAGCCGGCCGCGGTCGTCGGCAGCCTGCACGTGTGCCCGACCCTGCCGCACGCGGCGCTGGGGCCGGCCAACGTCGTCCTGCCCTCCCCGGCCGGCGCCACCAGCGGCCTGGTCCTCATCGGCGGACTGCCCGCCGCGCGGACGGGCGACAGGACCGCGTGTGGCGCGCAGATCCTGATGGGCGCGGTGAACGTGCGGATCGGAGGGGCGCTGTGAGTCAGGCGTTCATCGGCCGTGGCTGGGCGTTCCCGCTGCGGGTCGGCCCCACCGGGGGCATCGCGATGGTCGAGCGGGGGCGGGAGATCGAGGAGGCCATCCGGCTCGTGCTCGGCACGGCGCCGGGCGAGCGGCCGATGCGGCCCGAGTTCGGCTGTGGCATCCACGACTACGTCTTCGCGCCCGGCGACGGCGCCACCGCCGGCCGGATCGCCCAACAGGTGCGCGAGGCGCTGGAGCGGTGGGAGCCACGGATCGCCGTGTCCGACGTGCTCGTGGCCTTCGACGCGGTCCAGGCCGGCACCCTCTACATCGACGTGCGCTACACGGTGCGTACCACCAACGACCGGCGCAACCTGGTCTTCCCCTTCTACACCATCCCCTCCGAGGAGGGGGCCGAGGAAACGGTCGCGAACTGATGGCCCTGCCTTCCCCCAACCTGGACGACCGGCGCTTCCAGCAGCTCGTCGACGAGGCCAAGCGGTACGTGCGGCAGCGCGCGCCCGAGTGGACCGACCACAACGTCTCCGACCCCGGCGTCACCCTGATCGAGACCTTCGCCTATCTCGTGGACCAGCTCCTGTACCGGCTCAACCGGGTGCCGGAGAAGAACTACCTGGCCTTCCTCGACCTGTTGGACATCCGGCTGTTCCCGCCCGGGGCCGCCAGCGCCGAGGTGGACTTCTGGCTCTCGGCGCCCCAGGCCGAGACGGTGGTGCTGGCCGCCGGCACCGAGGTGACCACGGCCGCCGGCGAGACGGAGGAGGCCGTGGTCTTCGCGACCACCGAGCGGCTTCCCATCGTGCCCAGCGAGCTGGTCCGCCTGCTGACCGTGGACCGCGCGGGCGAGCGGACCGACCGGACCGCCATGCTGGCCGAGGCCGCGGACGTGCCCTGTTTCCAGGCGGCGCCCGAGCCCGGCGACGCGCTGCTGTTCGGCCTGCCGACCGCCGCACCCCGGTGCGTGCTCGCGGTACGCCTGGACAGCCGCGTCGAGGGCGTGGGGGTGGACCCGCGCCAGCCGCCGCTGGTGTGGGAGGCGTGGGACGGCGGGAGCTGGCAGCGGTGCGAGACCGGCGCGGACACCACGGGTGGCCTGAACCGGCCCGGTGAGGTCATCGTGTACGTCCCGGCCGGCCACACGGCGTCGGTGGTCGGCGGTACGCGAGGCGGCTGGCTGCGCTGTCGGGTCGTGGCGCCGGAGCCGGGCCAGCCCTTCTACTCGGTCTCCCCCACGGTACGCGAGGCGGCCGTCTTCACCGTCGGGGGCACCATGACCGTGGAGCACGCCGAGACGGTGACCGACGCGCCCCTGGGTATCTCGGAAGGCGTCGCGGGGCAGAGCTTCCAACTGGACCGCCCGCCCGTGCTGCTGGACGGGCCGCCGCCCGTGGTGGAGGTGTCATCGGCCGACGGCTGGCAGCGCTGGGAGGTCGTCGACGACTTCGGCCGCTCCGGGCCCCGGGACCCGCACGTCCAGGTGGACGCCACCACCGGCAGGTTCACCTTCGCCCCCGCGTTGCGCGAGGCCGACGGCACCCTGCGCGCGTGCGGTGCCGTGCCGCCCAAGGGGGCGCACATCCGCGTGGCCCGCTACCGCACCGGCGGCGGCCCGGAGGGCAACGTCGCCCGGGGCGCCATCAACGTCCTGCGCAGTTCCGTGCCCTACGTCGCCGAGGTCGGCAACCGCGAGGCGGCCCGGGGCGGGGTCGCCGGCGAGAGCGTCGCCAACGCCCGGCTGCGCGCCCCACGGGCGCTGCGGACGCAGGGGCGCGCGGTGACCGCCGAGGACCACGAGATCATCGCCCGCCAGGCGGCGCCGTCCCTGCGGCGTGTGCGGTGCCTGTCCGCCGCCGACTCCCCGGGCACGGTCCGGGTCCTGGTGGTGCCCGACGCGGTCGCCGACGAGGGGGACCAGCTCCGCTTCGAGCAGCTCGTACCGAGCGACCAGGTGTTGGAGACGGTGACCGGGGCGCTGGACGAGCGGCGTCTGATCGGCACCCGCCTGGTCGTCGAACCCCCCGTCTACCAGGGCGTCACGGTGGTGGCGCGACTGTCGGTGCCGGCCGGCGAGGTACCCGAGCGGGTGCGCGACGCCGCGCGGGACGCCCTGTTCCGCTACCTCAACCCGCTGCACGGCGGCCCGACCGGCACCGGCTGGCCGTTCGGGCGGGCGGTGCAGTACGGCGAGGTGTTCGGCGTCGTCCAACGCGCCGTGGGGGACGCGCTGGTGGAGGAGGTCCGGATGTTCGCCGCCGATCCGATCACGGGGCGGCGCGGCTCCCCCGTCGAGCGCGTCGACATCGGGACGGGCGCCCTCGTCTTCTCCTACCGGCACCAGGTGGTCGTGAGCGCCGCGCCACCACGGGAGCGGCCGTGACCCGCGCCGCCGTGCCCGGCCTGCGCAGCCGGCACCCCATCGGGGCCCACCTGCCCGCCCTGTACGCCGAGGACGACCTGGCCCAGCGGTTCACCGCCGGCCTGGACACCGTCCTGGCCCCCGTGTTCGCCACGCTCGACAACCTGTCCGCCTACTTCGACCCCCGGGTGACCCCGGCCGACTTCCTGGGCTGGCTCGCGTCCTGGATCGGCGCCGTGGACGACCCGCGCTGGCCGCCAGACCTGCGGCGCGAGGCGATCCTGCGGGCCCTGGAGCTGCACCGCGCTCGGGGCACCCGGCGCGGGCTGACCGAGGCCCTGCGCCTGCTCCTGGGCGTCGGTTCGGACGTGGTGGGCGACGGCACGGCGGTCTGGTCACGGACGGCGCTCTCGGCGCTGCCGCCCCCGCCGGCCGCCGACCTCGTGGTCCGGGTGTGGCCGGAACAGGCGACGGACGTCGACCCGGAGCGGGTCGAGGAACTCGTACGGGCCCTGTGCCCGGTGCACACCCGGTGCCAGGTGCGCGTGCTGGCCGGGCCGCCCGCGGACCGGGGAGGACCGGCATGAGGCGCGCGTGCCCGGCCTGCGGGGCCTCCAACGAGGAGAGCGACGACTTCTGCGGCAACTGCGGCGGCTACCTGGGCTGGTCGACCACCACCCCGACGACGGACCCAGCTCGTACGCCGCACCCCACGACGACCCACCCGGGCGACGCCCCAGCCGACACCACCCCGACGGGCGCGGCCGGCGACGCGGACGCCCCGTCGCCGAGCGTCACCGCGCCCGCCGACCATCAGGGCCCGCCAACCACCCACCGGGCGGCCTCGGACCGCGACCCCGGGGCCGCGCGCACGGGTCCGCCGAACGCCTCGCCGGACCCGGCCGGGACATCCTCGGACACGGCGGGCGCAAGCCCGGTGACACCGCCAGCTCCGCCGGTTCCGTCGGGGAACCACCCTCCGCCACCGGCTCACCCCGTCACGGCGAGGGCCCACCCGGGGCCGCCACCAGCGCCATCGGCCACACCCGGGCCCGCCACGCCAAAGACACCCCCGCCCCCCTCCTCGCCTCCGACGGCGGGGGCGCCCGCGCCGGCGTCGCCGCCGGCGGTACGGCCCGCGACGCCGGTGGGCGACGCCCCGCGACCGGTCAAGCCCGCGAAGGCGGTCGCGCCGCGTCCCACCGTGCGACCGGTTCCGGCCGACGAGCACGAGAGCGGCGACCCCTGCCCGGCGTGCGGCACACCCAACCCGCCCCACCGCCGGTTCTGTCGCCGCTGCGCGGCCCCCCTGGCCCCGGCCGCCCCCCGGGCCCGGCTCCCGTGGTGGCGCACGGTGTGGCCGGTGCGGCGGCGCGGGCGGGCGCGGTCGGGCCGCCTCGTACGGCTGACGGTGATCCTGGGGGTGGTCGCGGCGCTGGGCGTGGGGGGGTATCTGCTGCTGCCGGCCGGACAGCACCTCGTCGAGGACACGCGGGACAAGCTGCGCAAGTCCAAGCCGGTCAACCCACGGCGGACCTCGGCGACCGCACAGCTACCGGGCCATCCCGTGGGCAACACCACCGACAGACTCCGCAACCGCTACTGGGGCGTCCCGGGGCCCGGCGCCACCGTGACGTACACCTTCGCCAAGCCGTTCCGACTCTACGACCTGATCATCACCAACGGCGCCTCGAACTCCCCTCAGGAGTACGCCCGTCAGGGGCGCGCGCTGCGTATCGACCTGGCGGCGACGACCGAGGACGGCCATGTCGTCCGCCGGACTCTCACCCTCGACGACAAGCCCGGCCCCCAGCCCCAGGGCCTGCGCATCAGCGAGGTGACGACCGTCCGACTCACCCTGGCGTCCCCGGCCGGGCTGACCGGGGGCCGCCATCTGGCCTTGGCGGAGGTCGAGTTCTTCCAACGCAGGTGACCCGCCCGCGCCGCGCCTGGCCCGGCCTGGCCCGCGACCGGGTGCGTCAGGAGAGACTGGACGGTCGGGCGTACCGAGGCGAGCACCCCCCGCTCCGGGAGCGGGGGGTGCTCGATGGTGGTGGGCGCGGCCGGCGGGGTCAGCCACCTGGTCGCGCGTACCGGTCCGTGTCAGTCAGCAGGGGTGGTGGTCATCGCATTCCGCTTTACGCGGGGTTACTTCACGATGAGCGGCTTGCCGGCGTAGTAGTCGAGCAGAGCGTCCACCGTGCCCGTGCGGGACGGCGGGTGGAAGGCCAGGGCGTGCGAGGCCGCCGCCAGGTAGGCGGTGTCCGAAGAGGTCACGTACGCGATGCCACCCAGCAGTTCGACCACGTCCCGGATGACTCCGGCAAGGGTGTCCTGCACGGCGAAGCGGCTCACCAGCGCGGCGGCCAGCGTGTCGTTGCCCGTCTCACCGTCCATCACCCGTCGGGCCAGGCCCTCGGTGAGCAGCGCGGCGGACTCCACCCGCGAGGCGATCGAGGCGCGGTCGGAGGCGCTGCCCCGGCCCTTCTCCAGCAGCCGTTCCACCAGCGAGCTGGCCAGCCCGGTGTATCCGGCGCTGACGATCATCTGGAACCAGATCAGGCCGATTTCCTGGAGTTCGTTGAGACCTTCCAGGATCTCGTCCGGCGCGTGCAGGATCTGGCCTTCGGTGGCGAACGCGTCCTCCAGGACCACCTCGTGGCTCTCGGCGCCGGCCAGCGCGAAGTTCGACCAGAACGGGCGAACGGTGATCCCCGGGCTGTCGGCGGGGAGCATCAGGAAGCCCATGTCGGCGGAGCCGTCGGGCCGGCGCATGGCCACACTCGCGGTGAGCAGCCCCATGGACTTCGCCATGCTGCACGGCTTCTTGGAACCGCGCAGCAGGTAGCCGCCCTCGACGGGCCGGGCCTCCATCGTGGGGCTGAGGATGCCCTCGCCACTGCGGCCCTCGGCGAAGCCGGACGCGAGCAGCAGCTTCTCCTCCGCGACCCGCTTCAACGAGGTCTCCAACTCGGTGCCCTCGCCGAGGGACGCCGCGACACCGACGAGCGTGCCGATGGAGAAGTGGTGCATGGTCGTCGCCACGGCCAGCGAGGGGGAGAGCGAGCCCAGCACGCGGGTCACCCGGACCGTGTCGAGGGCGCTGGCGCCGATGCCGCCGAAGGACTTCGGCACCACCAGGTTGGAGCCGTTGTGGGAGCGGAACAGCTCGATCGCCGGGCTGCCCTCGGCCTCCAGTGTCGCCAGCGGCACCTCGGACAGCGCGGCGCGCAGCCCCGGCAGCAGGGTGTCGCAGGTGTCACGGTCAGCTTGCATGAACTGCATGGTCGCTCCTCGTGTAGTGGCCGCGGGCGTCTCGTCCGCGGTGGTCGTGGGGTCGGCACCGCTCAGCGGGTCGTCCCCGGGGATTCGGCACGGGCGCCTGGCGCCGCCGCACGGGGCGGAGCTCCTCGGGAGCGGGCGCTCCGGGCCGGGGTGGTGGGGAGCATCGGGCGGTCGGCCTCGCCGAATGCCCCCACCGAATCTGGGTGGCCGCCCCGCGCGTCGGCGGACAGGCGGAGAGGGCCGGGGGGTGGGTGGTTGGCCTTGCCGGGGCCCGTCGTTGGGCACCGGAGGTGCGGGCACGTCGATGACGGCCTCGCCCCCGCTCGGCGGGGGGCGTGTCGGCCCGTCAGGGTGTGTGGGCGCGGTGGTCAGCGGGGCGAGCGGCTCCTCGTCCCGGTCGGCCGCGCCAGCACGGCTGGCGGTGGTGGCGGTGGTGGCGGTGGCGGTGGCGGTGGCGGAGAGTCCCCTCCCGTGCCGCCTCGGTGTCTCGGGCGGTCAGCGGGGGCCTCCTGACCCACCACGCTGTGGGCTTGGGGTACGGCTCGGTGCTCAGGGCGCCGCCGCCGGGCCGTCGGCGTGCCCCGTGGGTGACGGTGGCGCGAGGGCCCGGACGGGCGTGGAGCACCCCGGGGGTGACCGGCGGCGCTTGGGCCCCGCCCGGTGCCCGGTGGGTCCGCTCCTTCGCGCGTGGTTCACCTCGGATGGCGCGCCGCGCGGCACACGGGGTGTGTCGGTGCTGCCGGCCAGCGGTGGTGCGGCGCCGAGCGGGGCTTCGGTGGCCCGTTCGCGTCGCGGTGAGTGCCCGCCAGGGCGCCTTCCCTCGCGTGTCGGGGCACGCCGCGGCGGCCATCGCGACCGGCCGCCCACCACGTCCGCCCTGCGACACCGACCGCCACCGACCCGGCGGCCGTGCCCGGTTGCGGCCTCCGCTTGGGCCGGGGACGGTCGGCGACGCCCGCCGGGAACGCGGACGTGGTCCCGGCGTGCGCACGCGCGTCCGACACGAGGGCACGGCCATCCACGGGGGCGGCGTACGTCGGGACCATTCCGCCCGGAGCCGAAGGACTGACCCTCGCCTGGTCCGATCGGATTCCGGTGGATGATTCCATGCCGCGCCCCTGTTCTTCCGAGGTTCACACACCTGACGTAGCCGTTGAGCTGCGTACTTCGAATGTCGGGGCTTCTCCAGCCCGTATGCCTCCGTATTTCGATGCGTGTCGTTGACCGCTTATCAGTTGCCGCGAAACAAAGCCCGGTTAACACCTGACACACCCCTGAGCGAGGGCGTCCGCGCCCCGATCAGGTTATCCGTTAATGCCGCGCCAGTGGTCCGTCGACGACCAACAGCACCTGCCAACGGCACATGTTGACCGAAAACACGTGACGCGCCCCTCGTGCGCCGCATTCCGTTTGCGTTCGGCAGGGGTTTAGTCGCCGCAGCAGTGACGTGCAGATCTTGACTGGAGGGGCGCGTGTTCAGGAGGCGTCTGGATGCCTCTACTTCGTATTGCTGGGGTGTTTGTTATCCGGTCAGGACTACGGAGCGGCCGTCCGGGAACCGTCCCGGGGGTCGGCTCGGGACGGGGCCCGGACGGGTGTGTGACGCGCCCGGCGCAGGTCCGGGGCGCCGCGCGCGAGTGGCCGTGCGCGGTCAGGCGGCGCCTGGTCGGACTGCTCCGTCGCTCACCGGGACCAGCGGGAGCCGTTGCACCGCGGCGCAGGTGGCAGGGGTGATCGGGCCCCGCGTACCGGCCGGCCCGTTGGCGCGCGCCGGGCCCGACGGCGACGCGCGCCAAACCACCAGCGAATCCCGCCGCGCCCCCGACATCGAAGGCGTCCCTCCGCCGACTTCTCGCGACCGACGCAACATCGTGCCAAGGAATTACACGCGCTGTACCCAACTCACAAAGAGTTCTCGTTGGCCGGCCTTTCCGATCCGCCCGGCGCTCCGCTAACACCGCGCCCCGTACCGCCTCGTCCCGCGAACCTTCGAGCGTCGCGTGAATCAGCCCCCGCTGTCCCACGCAGCCCGTGTGTATCGGTCAACGACCACGCCCTGGTGCGCAAATCACCGCTCTGTTCGCTGACCGTTCCGCGCCATTGTGATGACTGGTTCCCGACGGGCACGGGCATCGCGGCGAACGAAACTGGCCATGACCACCTACCTCGAAGCCTGACTCATTTACCCGGCCGTGGCTTTTTTCTTTGCCATCACCACGAAACTTCTGGGTTTAATCTTGGCAGATTGCTGCCATTCGGAATTTCGACGCCACCCTGACCTGCGTCGACCCGTGCGAATGGACGACAGCCGCGAGAGGCGACGCGACTTCCCGGGCCGCTCCCGTACGGACGTCTCGCCGGCTCGAAAGGACCGGGTGCCGGGCCCCCGTGGCGGCGGGGTCAGCGGTCGCGGGGAGCCCTACCGACACCGGAGCGACCGACACCCGCGCCGCGCACATCCCGCGCGGCCTCGTACGCCGGCCCACCCGCCGCACGGTGCGGTGTGGGGCGGGCCGGACCTTCACCACCGTCGCCCCGGCGCGGTAGGGTCGAGCGCGGCGGGGCCTCTGCGGCGGCCCGGACACGACGTCCGAGGGTTGCCCGTCCCGTCGTCTCGACGGCGCGCGACCCGGCCGTCGACGACATCCCGGCCGACCGGGCCTCCCGGGCGGCATCCGAGGCGCACACGAGACCGCGCCGAGCGACTCGGCCCATGCGTCCGTCAGCGGACGGGGCCCCACGCCCACCGGTTCACCCCCGCGTACTCGAGGTCACCGTCCCGCCACGTGCGGCCGTGCGCCGACGCGGCGACATCGCGACACAGCCCATCGGCGGCGTCGGCCGCCCGTCGAGCGCGTCCGCACACACCCACACCCAGCCACACCCAGCCAAGGAGCGAGACGCCATGAACCTCCCCGACCGCCTCACCGCTCACCCCGAGCGTCAGATGCTGGACTACGTGCTCGACCACACTCGGGCCGAACTGGTCAGCACCGTGCGCGGCCTGTCGGAAGCCGACTCCCGCCGCCGCCTGGTCCCGTCCAGGACGACGTCGATCGGGTTGGTCAAACACGCCGCCTTCGCCGAGCGGAAGTGGTTCCAACACATCGTGGGCGGCCTGCCGGAGTCGGAGTGCGACGGCCTGATGGTCGGCGAGGACAGCTTCACGGTCGGCGACGACGAATCGGTCGCCGACGTGATCGAGGAGTTCGAGCGCGCCAGCGAGCGGGCCCGGGCGATCACCGCGGACATCGCTCTCGACGCGATCCGGCGGCACCCCGCCTGTGGCACCGTCAGCCTGCGTTGGATCTACCTGCTGATGATCCAGGAGTTCGCCCGCCACGCCGGCCACTGCGACATCCTGCGCGAACAGGTCGGCGCCGATCCCCGCGCGTGAGGCGGCCTACGGGAACGAACCCGTGCCGGCGCGGGCAGACCGTGCCTGGGACGTGGTCGGCGTCCGCGTAGTCCCACCGTGCCCGGAGCGGCCCCGCACCGGATGGGCGGAGGCGGGGTCACGTCTCCGGCGCGGGCGGCACGGGGCGTTGTCAGTGGTGGGTGGCAGCATCGGGCGTATGACGGAGACCACGACATTCGACTGGCTGCCCTTCCTACTCAAGTGGAGTGCGGAGTGGGCGGATTCGACGTCGGCCGACGAGGCGCGCGACGCGGACGACGAGGCCGCGCGGCAGGCGCGCTGGCTGGGGTTCCCGGCCGCGTCCGAGGCGCGGATCCTCGCCCTGGAGGAACGCCTTGGCCGGCGACTGCCCCCGTCGTACCGGGAGTTCCTCAAGGTCAGCGACGGGTGGCGGCACGCGGGCGGCTTCGTGTGGCTGCTGGCGGGCACCTCGGACGCGCACTGGCACCAGGACGCGTCGGGACTCGCGGACCTCTTCGAGGAGTACCTGGACGAGGACTCCGACCCCGAGGAGTGGCGGGAGGCGGACCTCTGGCGGCGTGGGCTGCAACTGGACGTCGAGTCCGACGCCACCCACGTCCTGATGGACCCCGACGACGTGGACGAGGACGGGGAGTGGGCCGTGTACGTGTGGTCGAGTTGGCGGGCCGCGCCGCCCGAACGGTACGCGCACTTCCCGGCGTTCCTGCGGGCGATGCACCAGGAGTTCCACAGTCTGCGCGCGGCGCCCCACCGCGGTGAGCCGGTGTTCGCCAACGACACGACGCGGGAGCTGGACGCCCAGCTGGAGCGCGCCAGGCCGATGGCGCTGCGCGGCGACTGGGAGGAGGCCGCGCGTCTGCTGGACGAGGCCAAGGAGTACGGCAGGCCACGGGCGTCCGGGCTGGGCGACCAGATACGCCGTCTGCGCGGAGAGACCTATCTGGTGTACTTCAACGACCTGCTGACCGACCCACGGTACGCGCCGGACCTGCTGCCGCTGCTGGCCACCGAGCACGCCGAGCGCGCGACGTACTCCGACGGGGACGACTCCACCTTCCAGTTCCATCTGAGAGACGCCGACGAGGACGTGGTGTCCCTGGCGTACGCGACGCTGGAGCAGGTGCGCGGTGGGACCTACCGGTACGCGCCGGGCGGCCCGTTCGGGGAGGCGGTCGAGCGGGCGCGGGAGCTGGCCCGGTGGGCGGACACCGACGGGGCGTGGCGGACGCTGCGGGACGCGCTGCCCGTGTGGCAGCCGCTGGGTCCGGACCACCTGGCGCCGCTGGGTTGGCTGGCCGATCCCGTGCTCGGTCCGCTGTTCACGCCGGAGCGGGGACTGGAGTTGCTGTCCACGCCCCGGGGTGGGCGGTCGGGCGCGGCGCCGACACCGACGGCCGGGCTCGACCCGGACGGCCTGGCCTGGCTCGCGGAGCCGGACCGGGGGCCCACGTCCTACCGTCTGGTCCTGGTGGAGGCGGTGGAGCCGGCGGAGTTGCCCGCCCGGCTCGCCGACGGGGGCGATGCCGTGCTGGTCGAGCCGCTGACCCAGTGGGAGGCGGACGAGTGGGCGCGCGCGGGGCGGACGGAGTCCTCCTCCTACCACGACCGGGCCGTGATGGCCGTCGGCCGAGCCGGCTCCGGCTGGAGCTTCGCCTTCGACGGCAAGCCCGCCCGCTTCGACCGGCGGCGGTTCGTCTCCCCGGCCCCGGCCGCCAGCGCGGGCACCCGCGCGGTGGTGGTGTGGGCCAACCTGCGGGCCAGGCACGAGCATCCGCTCTTCCACCTGTCGGTGGCCCGCGACGGCGTCGAGGAGTACGCGTTCACGTACGCCGAGGGCGACCTCCACACCAGCGGCCAGATACCGCCGGCCCTGGACCCGCGCCGACTCCTCAGCGGCCGGGACGACGGCGTCGGGACGGAACGCTCCCTCCTGGCGGCGGTGGCCGAGGAGTTCGGTGTCACCCTGCCCCGCCACGCGATCCTGCACGGGCGGCTCCACACGTTCACCACCCGCTCCTGGACCCGACCCCCCAGGGACGGCGAGACGTACGCGGTGGCCCGCGTCGTCTGGGCGGACCGCCGCCCGGCGGGCGACGATCGGGCGGACCGGCGCCCGGTGGGCGACGATCCGAGCTGATGTCAGGAGGTGGGCCCAGGGACGGACCAGCGCGTGGCCTCAGCTCCTGCGGGCCTGGGTTCGGGGCAGTCTGGTGGCGCCGGCGGCGGCCAGCAGACAGAAGCCGAGCACCCACCAGAAGGTGTCGGCGAACGCCCAGGAGACGGCCTCGCCCCGGGCGTCCAGCCGGCTCTGGAGGACCACGGCGAGCGTCGCGGTGCCGACCGAACCGCCCACGGTGTTGAGCAGATTGAGCGCGCCGGCCGCGCGAGGGATCTGGGCGGGTTCGATACGGCTGTAGACGATGTTCATCACGGGCGCCCCGACCATGGCCATCCCGACGCCACGCAGCGCGAGCGCCGAGGCGATCACGACGTCGGACGGCTGGTGACCGAGTTGGGTGAAGGGGGCCGTGCCCAGCACGATGAGCACGATGCCGGTGACCACCAGGGTGCGGGGCGCGACCTTGTCGATGGTGCGGTTGACCACCACCGAGCCAGCCGCCGCGCCGAGCCCCTGGGGCGCGAGCAGCAGGCCCGCCTCCCAGGCGGAGAGGTCGCGCCCGGTCTGGAAGTACAGCGGGAGCAGGAACATCGTGCCGAACACCGAGGCACCCAGCACGAGCAGGGCGAGGGCGGCGGCGCCGAAGGGCGGTCGGGTGAAGAGGCGGGGGTCGACCAGCGGGGTGCGGCGGGTACGCAGCCCGTGGGTGGTGAACCCGACCAGCATGGCCAGGCCGGCCACGACGCCGACGGTGGCCGGGAGGGTGCGGCCGTGGGCGACCTCCGTCAGCCCGAAGACGAGCACGGCCAGACCGGGTGAGAGCAGCGCCGCCCCGCGCAGGTCGAAGGGCGTGCGCTGGGGGGAGGCCGGCACCTCGGGCACGTACCGGCGGGCGAGCACCATCGCGACCGCGCCGATCGGCAGGTTGACCAGGAACAGCCACGGCCAGGAGGCCGCGCCGAGGATCGAGCCGCCGACCAGCGGGCCGAGGACGGGCGAGAGCAGCGGGACGACGGCGACGACGCTGATCACCCGTCCGGTGCGGGCGGGGCCCGCGACGCGGGCCAGCAGGGCCTGGCCGGTGGCGGGCAGCAACCCGCCGCCCAGGCCCTGGACCACGCGGAAGGCGATGAGGCTGGGTGCCGACCAGGCTAGCGCGCACAGCGCCGAGCCCAGCAGGAACACACCCACGGCCGTGAGCCAGACCCGCCGGCCACCGAACCGGTCGGCCAGCCAGCCGGACGCGGGCACGGCGGCGACCACGGCCAGCAGATAGGCGGTGGACACCCACTGGATCTCGGTGACGGAGGCGTCGAACTCCCGGGTCAGGGTGCCGATGCCGACACTGACGATGGTGGCGTCCACCGTGGCCATGAAGGTGCCGAGTACCAGGATGAACGCCGTCCGCAACAGGGGCCCGTCCACCCGCGTGGCCGCCGGCCCGCCCGGCTCGCTCCGCTCAGGCACCAGAGGTCCCGGGGGCCGGGGGGTTCACGGCCGGACGGCCCGGGGGCACGCTCGTCGCGCTCAACTCAGTCTCCTCGCAGGGTGGGGACGACCATGGGCGTGCCCGTCACCGGGTCGGGGACGATGACGCTGGGCAGTTCGAAGACGTCCTCGATCAGCGCGGCGTCCACGATGTCGGTGGGGTCGCCCTCGGCGGCGACCCGGCCGTCCTTCATCGCGACCAGGTGGTCGGCGAACCGGCACGCCTGGTTGATGTCGTGCAGGACGGCGATGACCGTACGGCCCCGGTCGCGCAGCCTGGCCAGCAGGTCGAGCAGTTGGTACTGGTGGGTAATGTCCAGGAAGGACGTCGGCTCGTCGAGCAGCAGGTAGGGCGTCTCCTGGGCGAGCACCATGGCCATCCACACCCGTTGGCGCTGACCGCCGGACAGCTCCTGCACGGGGCGGTCCGCCAGGTCGGCGACCCCCGCGGCGGCCATCGCGGTGGTGACGGCGCTCTCGTCCTCCTTGGTCCACAGGGCCAGGAACGACTGGTACGGGAACCGGCCCCGGCCCACCAGCTGTCTGACCCTGATGTCGTCGGGGGCCTGGGGGTCCTGTGGCAGGAAGCCGAGTTGCTTGGCCAGGGCCTTGGCCGGGTAGTCGCCGACCTCGCGGTCGTCGAGTTCCACGCGCCCGGAGTCGGGGCGCAGCAGGCGTACGAACGCGCGCAACAGGGTGGACTTCCCACAGCCGTTGGGGCCCACGATGGCGGTGAACGCGCCGTCGGGGACGTCGAGACTCAGCCGGGTGGACACCACGCGGTCTCCGTAGCGCAGGGTGATGTCCCGCGCGGTCAGGCGTGCGCTCACGCGCGCCTCACCTCCTTGGTCAGCAGCCAGATCAGGTAGCAGCCGCCGATCGCGGTGCTGACCACGCCGACGGGCAGGGCGACGGGGGCCAGCAGCATCTGGGCGATGAGGTCGGCGCCCAGCAGCAGGACGGCGCCGGTCAGCGCGGCGGGCAGCAGCGGCACTCCGGCGGCGCCGGCGAGGCGGCGGCCGATCTGCGGGGCGGCCAGCGCGATGAAGGCGATCGGTCCGGCGACGGCGGTCACGGTGGCGGTGCAGCCGACGCCGACGAGCACCATCAGCAGGCGCAGCCGGTCCAGGTTGACGCCGGTGGTGGCCGCGACGGAGTCGCCCAGCGCCGCCTGGTGCATGGCGTGTGCCTGGGTGGCCATCAGGGCCAGCAGGACGGCGATCACCGTGAAGGGGATGTTCAGGTCGGCCCAGCCGACACCGTTGAGGGAGCCGGCGCTCCAGCCGACGGCGGCGATGGCCACCTCCAGGTCGGCGCGGAGCACGATCCAGGAGTTGACGGCGGTCATCATCGCGTTGAGGGCGATGCCGATCACCACCAGGCGCAGTCCGGAAAAGCCCCGGTCGAAGGAGAGGGCGTAGATCACGGCCGCGACGATCAGGCCGCCGAGGACCGAGCCGACGGCCAGTTGCGCCGAGGTGCCGGAGAGCACGGTGAGGGCGACCAGGGCGCCGGTGTAGGCGCCGGCGTCCAGGCCGATGACGTCGGGGCTGCCCATCGGGTTGCGGGTCAGGTTCTGGAAGACGGCTCCGGCCACGCCGAGCGCGCCGCCGAAGACCAGTCCGGCCAGCACCCGTGGCAGCCGCCACTCCGAGATGACCACGGAGCGCTCCGCCCCGCTCAGGGCGGCGAACACCTCACCGGGGGTGGACCACGAGGCGCCGTAGCACAGCCCGAGCAGGCCGAGGCCCAGCATGAGCGCGGTCATCACCAGGGTCAGGGCCAGGGTGCGGCGCCCGACCCGCACTGCCCGTACGGACAGTTCACGGGCTGGCGTTCCTGGTATGTCCGAGATGTTCACAGCGACCCCGCTCCGTAGCGGCGGACGGCCCAGATCAGCATCGGGCCGCCGAGGAAGGCGGTCACGACGGCCACCGGCACCTCGCCGGTGGGCAGCAGCACGCGTGAGCCGATGTCGGCGACGAGCAGCAGGATCGGGCCGAGGACCATGGTGTAGAGGATCAGCCAGGGCACCGAGCCGGCGGCGGGCCTGCGGACCAGGTGCGGCACGATCAGCCCGACGAACAGGATCGGCCCGGCGATCGCGGTCGCGGCTCCGCTGAGGACGGTGATGAGCACCAGCGCCAGGCCACGTACCCGGCCCACACCGACGCCGAGGGTCTGGGCGACGTTCTCCCCCAGCGCCAGGGCGTTGAGCGAGCAGCTGAGCAGCAGCGCGCCGAGCAGGCACAGGCCGATCGCGGTCAGCGGGAGGGCCAGCGGGGCCTGTTCACGGGCGGCCAGGGAGCCCACCGACCAGAAGCGGTAGGTGTCGAAGACCTCGGGGTGGGTCAGTCGCAGGCCCAGTCCGACGCCGTTGAGCACGGCGGTCAGGGCCACGCCGGTGAGCACCAGGCGCAGCGGCGAGCCCCGGCCGACCGCGGCCACCAGCAGGGAGGCGATCACCGAGCCGATGACCGCCCAGCCCAACTGGCCCGCCTGGCCGGCGGCCAGGCCGAGACCGGAGCCGATGGTGATGGCGAATCCGGCGCCGGCGGTGACACCGAGGATGCCGGGTTCGGCCAGCGGGTTGCGGACGGTCGTCTGGATGAGCGCGCCCGCCACCGCGAGGGCGGCGCCCACGGCGATGGCGAGCAGCGCGCGGGGGGCTCGCACGTCCCGCACGATCACGTGGTCGTCGGTGCCCTGGTAGTCGAACAGGGCGCGGACGACCTCGGCGGGTGGCACCGAGTGGGCGCCGATGCCGATGCTGACGACGGCGACGACCGCCAGCAGCACCAGGGCGCCGACGAGGAGGCCGACCTGGGACACGGTCCGCTCCCGCCCGGTTCCCGTCCGCTCCTCGGAGGCCGGGCCCGCGAGCGTCACCGCTTGAGCAGCGGCGCGAACGAGGCGTCGATCGCGTCCAGCGTCTGCACGGCCTGCCCGTAGGTGGCGGCCTCCGAGTAGCGGATCGGGAAGGTCTTGCCCGCCTTGACGGCCGGCAGGTTCTTCCACAGCTTGGAGTCCAGGACGTACTTGACCGACTCGGGAAGGCTGCCGTCGGGCTTGACGGAGTAGGTGATCACGTCGGCGTCCCGCAGCGAGGCCGGGAGCTCCTCGATGGAGGGGTACTCGCTGACCGACTGCGAGCCGGGGCCCTTCTTCTTGACCTGGCCGTAGTACGTGGTGCCGAGGTCCTCGGCGATGTTGGTGCCCCACGAGCCGCTGAACTCGCGCTGGAAGGTGCCCTTGGCGGCCTCGCCGTACGAGCCGACGTGGCCCGCCTTGAGCTGCGGCAGGACGGTCTTGTACTTGGCGGCCAGCGCGGCGGCCTTGTCCTCGTACGTCTTCTTGGTGGCGTCGAACTTGGTGAGCGCGCCGGCGGCGTCGGCCTGCTGGTGGGACTGCTCGCGCCACATGTTCGGCACGGTCGGGCCGATCGCCACCACCGGGGCGATGGACTCCAGGCGCTTGACGTCGATGTCACCCAGGACGGGCGCCGGGACGCCGATGACGATCAGGTCGGGCTCGGCCTCGGCGATCGCCTCGTAGTTGGTCTCGGTCGCCAACTCGCCGGCGACCTTGGGGAGCTTCTTGTACGCGGCCAGGTCCTCCTCGCTCATCATCGGCTCGCCGCGCTTCCAGGACGAGATGCCGACCAGCGGCGCGTCGGCCTCGATGAGGGCGGGCACGGCGTAGCCGGTGGCCACCACGCGCTTCGGGTTCTCCGGGATGGTGATCTTGCCGTTGTCGGCGGTGAACACCCGCGTCTTGCCCTTGCCGGCCTCGTCCGACTTCTCGTCCGAGGACCCGCACCCGGTCAGGACCAGGGCCAGGGCCACGGCGCCCACCAGGCCCGAGGTTCTGCGTATGGACATCGCGATGCTCCTTGCTCTTGGGATGAAAGGGGGGCGGGCCCGCCCGGGTCGCGGTGGTCCGCGACGCCGGCGGCGGGGCCCTCGGGCGGCGGTGTCGTGCCCGCCCGCCACGGCTGGTCACCGGGTCAGTGGTCGTCCTCGTCGAAGTCGGCGACGCCGCGCTTCCAGTAGCCCGTGATGTCGTGGTCGGCCTTGTCCAGCCGCAGCACGTCGCGGGCCCACCGGCGCAGCGGCTTGAGCTGCCCGGCCTCGCCCGCGGCCCACAGGTACAGCCGCTCGCCCGCCGGCACGGGCACCGAGGTCACGGCCCGCGCGAGGTCGTCCGTGGTGCCCGGCGAGCGCTGGCCCCGGTGCAGCCAGCGCACCTCGACGCCCTCGGGCGCGCAGAGCGCGATCTCCTCGGTGGCGTCGGCGACCTCGACGAACGCCCAACCGCGTGCGGTGCGGGGCAGTTCCTCCAGCCAGCGGGCGATGGCGGGCAGCGCCGTGATGTCGCCCGCGAGGAGGTAGCGGTCGTAGGTGTGCGGGACGATCAGCCCGCCGGGCGGGCCCGCCACGTGCACGACGGCGCCCGGTTGGACGGCGCTGGCCCAGTCCGAGGCGAGACCGCCCTCGTGCGGGGCGATGTCGAGGTCGATCTCGCCCGTGCCGGGGTCGTACCGGCGCACGGTGTACTCGCGCGAGACGGGCGAGGGACGGGGCCAGCGCAGCACCAGGCCCTCCTGCTCGGGCAGGCGCAGCGTGCCGTCCGGCTCCGGGAAGAGCAGCTTGACGTGTTCGTCGGGCGAGTGGGCCTCGAACCCCTCGGTGCCGGCGCCGCCCAGGGTCACCCGGAGCAGTCCGGTGCCGATCATGGTGGTGCGCACGACCTCGGTCTGCCGCACGCGGATCGGGTAGGCGATCTTCTCGGCCTGGCGGCCCGTCCTGACCTCGGCGATCCGCTCCAGGTGCCGGGCCCTGTCGTCCTCGCGCGTCATGCCCGACCGCCCGTCAGCGCCCGAGCCCCCGTCAGGAGTGCCGGCTCGGGCCGTGCGGCCAGGGCGGCGGACGCGCGCCGCACGGGGGTGTGACCGAGGGGCCTGGCGAGGTCGGCGGGTATCGGCTCGGGCGGCGGGGGCTGGTTCATCGGCGGGCTCCTGCGGGAGTTGGTGCCGACGGCGCGGTCGGCGCGTCGGTGGTGCGGGTCCGGAGGGCGCGGCGTGGGGCGGCGTGGGTGCCTGCCCGGCCGAGGCGTGCGCGGGAGGGGTCGGCGGTCGTGGCGGCCACCGGCCACGGCGGCCAGGCGGGCCGTGCGCGGCGGGCCGGCGGTGTGCCCGCGCCCGCTCGCGCGGGGCCGTTCGCGGCCACGCGCCGACGCGGCCGTGGCGAGGCCGAAGCCACCGCTCCCGCGTTCCAGTCCGACATGCACCCCCCAATCAGATAGGCAAGGCTAACCTAATCGGCTACGCGGAGTGAATGCAACCACCCCTCCTATCGCTTGACCTCGCATGACATGACGCGACTCGTGACCGTGTGTCATACCCCGGCGCTCTGCCGCCCGCCCCCTGTCGGCCGACCCCGAAGCGGGCGCGGGGCCGCACGCCGGGCGGCGCCGTATCCTCGCCGGGGAGACGGAACGCAAAGGACGATGCGGATGGCGGGCAGCGGGACGGGCGTGGCGGCGGAACCCCCGGAGAGCCGGATGTCGTTGGGCGCGCGGGCGCGCGAGGCCATCCGGCAGCGCATCGTGGACCGTCGCTACCCGATGGGCTCCCGGCTCGTGGAGCGCGAGGTCGCCGAGGAGCTGCGCATGTCCCGCGTGCCCGTACGCGAGGCGTTGCGCGCCCTGGTCGCCGAGGGGCTGCTCGAACTGCTGCCGCACAGCGGGGTGCGGGTGCGCACGCTGGAGCGGGCGGACGTGGGCCACCTGTACGAGGTGTGGGAGCCGCTGGCCGTCCAGGCGTCCCGGCTGGCGGCCCGTCGCGTGGCGACGACGAGCGAACCGGCCGGCCTGGCCGCACTGCGCGCCCTGCTGGACCGGGCCGAGCGCGCGGCGGCGGCCGACGAGGCGCGGCGGGAGGTCGTCGCGCACACGGCCTTCCACGAACAGATCGTGGCGCTCGGCGGCAATCCCCTGCTGGCGCGCACCATGGAGCGGTTGGGCTGGCAGCTCCAGTTGATCTTCGGAATGCGCGAGGAGCCCGCCCAGATGCGCGCGCAGCACGCCGAGATGTTCCGCCACATCGCCGCGGGCGACGAGGAGTTGGCGGCGGCCAGCACCCTGCTGCACGTACGGGACAGTCGGGCGGTGGCCCTGCGCTCGCTCTTCGGCGACACCTAGGCGGTCGCCGGCCACTCCCTCGCTCCGCACCTGGTCGGGCCCGGCCCGGGTCACGTTCGCCCAAAACGCACCCGCGCGGATGACCGCCGGACGCGGCTCGCCGCCGCGCGGCCCGGTCTCCCGCCGGGACCGCCGGGAGCGGCCTGGTGACAGCGCGGAGTCCGACGGGGCGCGGGCCGGGTCCGCCGCGGCGGGCGGGGGTCGCGGCGCGGGGTCGTTCGGCAGGGCGGGTGGCTGGTCGCGGCCGGCACGACCCGCCCGGGCAGGGAGGGTGTCAGCCGGTACCGACGGCCGCCGACATCACTCCTGGGGCGGGTCGACGAGCAGGCGGATGCCGTCGACCAGCGCCTGCGCCTGCCCGTCGGGCCAGTCCGCGATCCGGCCCGCGAGATGCCGGGTCAGCCCGTCGCGGAGCCTCGCGACCGCGTCGCGGCCCCGGGGCGTCAGGGCCAGCAGGGTGACCCGGCCGTCGTGGGGATCGGGCCGGCGCTCCAGCAGACCCGCGCTTTCGAGCCGGTCGGCGTAGCGGCTCGCGCCCGACCGGTCGATGCCGACCTCGTCGGCGAGCCGCGCCGCCGACTGCGGTCCGAGCCGGGCCAGCCCGCTGAGCACCGGGTAGGTCTGACGGTCGACACCCGCCGGCGCCGACTCGAGAGCCGCGTTGTAGAGCACGCTCCGGTTACGCCGCAGCAACAGCTGCCCCAGCGCCTGTTCCAGGTCCCGTGCCAACTCCGTATGCGTCATCCAGCGATAGTACGTGCGAAACGCACGCAGTGGGCGTAGCTTATTGCGTGCGAATCGCACGCACTTTTTCTGGGAGGTCCCATGCTCACACGGCACGTGCCAACCCGGCGGGTCATCGGTCAACCGGGCACCGCCACCGCCGACCTCGCGTGCGAGGTCGGCCCGCCCGACGGCCGCGTCACCGACGGTGTGACCGGTCGCGCGGAGTGCGCCGGACGAGCCAGGTGGGTCCTTCGGGGCGCGGCGCCCGGCCTCGCGGACACCGGCCCTGACGACTGGCCGCTCGGCGCGGGCCAGGGCGTTGGGCACCTGGCGGGTACGCGGCGGGCCGAGGGGGCGCGGTGCTGACCGGGCGGCGGCGTGGCGCGCTGATCGGGCCGGTGCTGGTGCTGGCCACCCTGGTCTCCAGTGTCATCAGCTCGTTCGGCGCGCCGCTGATCCCCACCGTCGCGCGCGAGTTCCACACCTCGCTGAGTACGGCGCAGTGGTCGCTGACCGTGGCGCTGCTGGTCGGCGCGGCGAGTTCACCGGTCCTGGGCCGGCTCGGCGACGGCCCGCGCCGGCGGGTGACGCTGGTCGGTGGCCTGGCCGTGGTCACGGCGGGCGGCGTCGTGGCCGCGCTGGCCGGCGGCCTGGGGGTGCTGCTCGTCGGTCGCGGCATGCAGGGCGTCGGGCTCGGACTGGCGCCGTTGGCGATGACCACCGCCCGCGACGAACTGCCCGAGGCCAGGGTCGCGCCGATGATCGCGCTGCTGTCGGTATCGGCGGGGGCCGGCCTTGGCGCCGGCTACCCGATCAGCGGGTTGCTCGCCGGGGCGTGGGGGTTGGCGGGCGCGTACTGGTTCGGCGCGGCCGTCTCCGGCCTCGCGTTGGTCTGTGTCGCCGCCGTCATACCGTCGAGCGCGGGGCGTGGCACCCGCAAGGGGCTCGACTGGGTCGGTGCCGTACTGCTGACGCTGGCCCTGGTCGCCACGCTGGTGGCGATCGCGGAGGGGACGCGGTGGGGTTGGGGTTCGCCGGCGATCGTCGGCCTGCTGGCCGCCGGGGCGGCGCTCTTCGCGGTGTGGGCCGTGCAGCAGCTACGCGCTGGGAGCCCGTTGGTGCAACTGCGCCTACTGCGCCACCCGTCCGTGCTGTCGGCCGACGCCTGCGCCCTGGTGCTCGGCGTCGCGATGTACATGGCACTGTCGGGGGTGACGGAGTTCGCGCAGTCCCCGCGCTCGGGTGGATTCGGGTTCTCCGCGTCGGCGGTGACGGCCGGTCTCGTCCTGGTCCCGCTGTCCCTTCTCATGCTCGGCAGCTCCCGTGCCCTGCCCGCCCTGGTGGCGCGCGGAGGAATCCGGACGGTGCTCGCGCTGGGCTGCCTCGTGGCCGGGCTGGGCTGCGGGTTCTTCGCCGTCTTCCATGGCGCCCTGTGGCAGGCCTTCGTCATGGCAGGCGTCCTGGGTGTGGGGCTGGGCACCACCTTCGCCGCGATTCCCGGCCTGATCGTGCGGGCCATCCCGGCCCGGGAGACCGGCAGCGCCATGGGCTTCTACCAGGTGGTCCGCTTCACCGGCTTCTCCCTGGGCAGCGCGCTGGCGGCCACCGTCCTGGCGACCCGGGTCGGCGTCACCGGCCAACCGACGGTGGGCGGCTACACCACGGTGCTGTGGATCTCCGCCGGCTTCTGCGTCCTCGCCGCCGCCCTCGCCTGGTTCCTGCCCGCCCGGCCGGTCGGGCCCACGCCCGCGGAGCGACTGCCCGCCGCCGAGCGCCCGCGAGCGGGATGAGCCCGACGTCGGCGCTGGCACCGGCCCCGGCCTTGGCCTTGGCCTTGGCCTTGGCCTTGGCCACGACTCTGGCCACGACCGTGGCCAGGGCCGCCCGCCTCCTCGCCTGCGAGCACGGCGCCCACGGGCCCACCCGGCCCGGGCGGTGGGCCGACCGACCGATGAGCCGACCGCCGAGCAGTTGTATACCGAGCCGAGCGCACGCCCCCTCCCCCGCCGCACCCCCGGCAGAGGCCGCCGCGAACCAGCGACCCCTCCCTCAGACCAATAGGAGCATTCTCTGACACAGGGAACCACCCACCGGCGTGACCTTGCCCAGCCGGAAAGGGTTGGTATACAAAATCTGGAGGCGGGGTCCGCGCTCCGCGTGGTGTCGCACGCGCGTCCGCGCGGCCCGCTCACCTCGGCCCCCGGGCCGCGCCCTCGACCCGCAAGGAGACGCCATGGCCACCCCCTCCCTGTCCCGCCGGCACGCCCTGGCCGGCGCCGCCCTGGCGAGCGCCGGCAGCGCGCTCTCCGGGTCCGCCGCGCAGGCGTCCGCCCCGGTCACACCCGCCGCCGGCCCGACGACGGACGCCGGGACCCGACCCCGGGGGCGGCACGAGAAGGCGGTCGTCTTCCGGAACGTACGCCCCCAGGGGGCGAGCACCCCCGTGGACCTGACCGTGGTCGACGGGCGCTTCACGGACCGGCCCGCGCCCGCCGACGCGCGGGTCGTCGACGGCGGCGGGCGCATCGCGCTGGCGGGCCTGGTGGACGCGCACATCCACCCGGACAAGACGACGTGGGGCGGCGAGTGGATCTCGCGCGAGCCGGCCTCGGGCATCGCCGAGTACGGCGAGCAGGACGCCGAGTTGTTCCGCCGCCAGCGCCGCTCGGTGGGCGAGCGCGCCCACGCGCTGATGGCCCACGCCGTCACCCGGGGCACCCGCGCGATGCGCGCGCACGTCGACGTGGCCCCGGCGTACGGTCTCAAGGGGCTCGAAGGCGTGGCCGAGGCCCGCGAGCGGCTCGCGCACGCGCTCGACGTGCAGATCGTGGGCTTCCCGCAGCACGGCGTGGTGCGCGCCCCCGGTACGTCCAAGCTGCTGGAGGAGGCGGCGCGCGGCGGCCTGGTCGACCAGGTCGGCGGGATCGACCCGATCAGCTTCGACCACGGCCTGGTCGAGCAGCTCGACCTCGTCTTCGGCATCGCCGACCGGCACGGCGTGGGCGTGGACATCCACCTGCACGACCGGGACGAGAAGGGCGTGCGCGTGCTGCGCGCCGTCATCGAGCGCACCAGGGCGCTGTCGCTGCGTGGCAAGGTCACCGTCAGCCACGTCTTCTGCCTGCCGTTCCTCGGGCAGGGGGAGTTGGAGTCCATGGCCGAGGACCTGGCCGAGCAGGACATCGCGCTCACGACCGTGGCCCCGAGCCGCGAACTGGTCCTCCCGCTGGCGACGCTGCGCGCGCACCGGGTGCGCGTGGGCCTGGGGTCGGACGGCGTACGCGACTCCTGGAGCCCGTTCGGCAACGCCGACATGCTGCACCGGGCCCACATCCTGGGCTGGGTCACCGGTGTGCGCCTGGACGCCGACCTGACGCGCTGCCACACCACCGGGGCGGACGGCGGGGCCGACGTACTGGGCCTGGACCGGGTGGAGTTCGAGCCGGGCGACCCGGCGGACTTCTACCTGGTGCGCGGCGAGTGCGTGCCGCAGGTCGTGGTCGACATGCCGCGGCGGGACGTGGTCGTCCACGGCGGCCAGGTCGTCGCCCGCGACGGCGAACTGGTCTGAACCGCCGCGCGGCGGGCCCCCCGCCCGGGTCGGGCCGGGCCCGCCGCGACGCCCGTCAGGACAGCAGTCGCTGGTCGGTGGCCACGGCCACCGCTCCCGCCCGGGTCTCCACGCCCAGCTTGTCGTAGATGCGGCCGAGGTGGGTCTTGACGGTGGCCTCGGAGATGAACAGCGCGCGGGCGATCTCCCGGTTGCCGAGCCCGCGCGCCAACTGGCGCAGGATGTCCAGCTCGCGGGTGGTCAGCGTGGGGCCGGGCGCCCGCATACGGGCCATGACGCGGCTGGCGATCGGCGGGGAGAGCGCGGTGCGGCCCTGCGCCGCCGCGTGGATGGCGGCGAAGAGTTCCTCGGGACGTTCCGCCTTGAGCAGGTAGCCGGTGGCGCCGGCCTCGATGGCGCGGGTGATGTCGGCGTCGGTGTCGTACGTCGTGAGGACGAGCACCCGCCCGCCGGTCGCGGAGATCCGCCGGGTGGCCTCGACGCCGTCGATGCCGGGGCCCAACTGGAGGTCCATGAGGACGACGTCCGGGGTGAGCTTCGCGGCCAGCGCGACCGCCTCCTCGCCACTGCCCGCCTCGCCGACGACCTCGATGTCGGGGGCGCTGCCGAGCAGGGCGAGCAGCCCCGCCCGGACGACGAGGTGGTCGTCGCAGACCAGCAGGCGGACCGGGGCTGTCATGGGCACTCCAGGGGGATCGCGGCGGACAGGACGGTGCCCTCGCCGGGCGCCGACTCGACGGTCAGGGTGCCACCCAGCTGCCGGACCCGGGCGCGGATCGCGGGCAGCCCGTGACCGCGTAGGCCCGCGCCGGGCACGGCCTCCGGGTCGAAGCCCCGGCCGTCGTCGGCGATGTCGAGAACGACCAGGTCACCGAGGTGGGTGAGGGTCAACTGGGCCGCGCGGGCGCCGGCGTGCTCACGGACGTTGGCCAGGGCGCCCTGCGCGATCCGCAGTAGCGCCGACTCCACCCGCGCGGGAAGCTCGCTCTCGGTCCCCTCGATCCGACAGCGTACGGCCAGTTCCGGGGTGGACTCACGCTCGGCCAGCAGGCGCAGCGCCGCCGGCAGCGAGCCACCCTCGCTGAGGTCGGCGGGGGCCAGGTCGTGCACGAAGCGGCGGGCCTCGGCGAGGTTGTGCTCCGCGATGGCGGCTGCCGCCCGCAGGTGGTCCCGGGCGGTGTCGGGTTCGGTCTCCCAGATCCGTTCGGCCGCCTGGAACAGCATGCGCTGGCTGGACAGGCCCTGGGCGAGGGTGTCGTGGATGTCCATGGCCAGCCGCTGCCGCTCGGCGAGCATGCCCTCGCGCCGCTCGGTGGCGGCCAGTTCGCGGCGGGTGCGGACCAGGTCCTGGATCAGGGCCCGCTGCCGGGCGGCCTGCCGGTCCATGTGGACGAAGATCGCGATGGCCAGGGCGGCCACGGCGGGCGGGGCGATCAGCAGGTTGGGGTCGACGCCGGAGACCAGGCGCTGCTGGGCGGCCACCATGAACGCGGTCAGCAGCGCGGCCAGGCCGAGCGCGGCCCGGGGCGGCAGCGTGCGCAGGCCGGTGTAGAACAACGGCACCGCGCACCATCCGAAGCTGGGCGCGAGGACGACGAGCACGACCCAGACGGCGACCTCGGCGCCGAGCCAGGCCAGCCTGCGCGCGGTGGGCCGCGAGCCCATCGCGGGCCCCAGGACGTAGAGCAGGCCGAGCGCCACGCTGAGCCCCACGATCCAGCCTGTGTGCGGTGAGCCCGGGTGGCGGATGAGGTAGCGGGTGAGGGAGGCGGCCAGGAGCAGGAAGAAGGCCGCGTGCATCACCGCCGCGAGCCAGCGCGAGTCCCGCTCGCTGGCGGTGGTGGGCTCGGCGGGGCCGCCGCCGGCCGTGCCCGTGGCCCGCGCTCCGCGCGGTTCCCGGAGGTCCACCCCGTACGCTCCCCTCTCCCCCGCGCACACGTCGCACCGGGGGTGGACGCGGCTGTCGATCCGTGCCCGTGCTGCCGCACGGGATGCCTCGACACTGCCCGGACCTGCGCGGATCCCCCCATTGTCCGCCGAAGCGCCGACCGGCGGGTCAACCGATCGGATGACCCGGGACTCCGCCGTACGGCGCCGGGGGCGCAGCCGATCCACCGAGCCACGGGGGCGGTCCTCGGCCGCAGGCTGGAAGCACAGCAAGCCACCGAGCGGCAGGAGATGCCCGAGATGAAGAAGTTTTCCCGCAGTGCCCGCGTCCTGACCGGCACCGCCGTGGCCGCCACCCTGGCCGCCGGCACCTTCGGCGCGCTGTCCGCCAACGCCGCGTCCCCGAAGGCCGCGCCGGCCGCGGCTCCGGCCGCCACCGCGAAGGGCCACACCACCCAGTCCACGCACCTGACCATCGAGTCCGCCACCAAGGCGGCCAAGGCCGCCCTGGACGCGGCGAAGAAGAGCGACCAGCGGGTGTCGGTGGCCGTCGTGGACCGCAACGGCAACACCGTGGTGACCCTGCGCGGGGACGGCGCGGGCCCGCAGTCCTACGACTCCGCCGTGCAGAAGGCGTACACCTCGGTCTCCTGGAACGCGCCCACCTCCGAGCTGGCCGGCCGGCTCAAGGACGCGCCGAACCTGAAGGACATCCCGCACACGCTGTTCCTGGCCGGCGGTGCCCCCGTCGCCGTCAAGGGCGCCCCGATCGCGGGCATCGGTGTGGCCGGCGCCCCCAGCGGTGACCTGGACGAGAGGTTCGCCCAGGCCGGTGTGGCCGCCCTGGGCCGCTAGCCAGCGCGCCGGGCCGGCCAGCCGCCGGCCCGGCACCGGGTGTGGCCGGGGGGCCGACGACGCGCGTCGGCCCCCCAGCCACACCGCGTTCGTCCCCGCCTCCTCCCTTACGCTGACATCGATGCCAACAGGGTGGGTCGCGGCCCGCCCGCGAGGAGGGCCGGGAGCCGATGAGCCTTCGCCAGTTCGAGTACGCCCTGGCCGTGGCCGAGGAGGGTTCGGTGACGGCGGCGGCCGAGCGGCTGCGCGTCGCCCAGCCCTCGGTGTCCCAGCAGATCCGTGGCCTGGAGCGGGAGCTGGGGGTGGAGCTGTTCGCCCGCACCCCGACCGGGCTGGTGCCCACCGTGGTCGGCCGCGCGTTCCTCCGGGAGGCGCGCGCCGCGGTGGAGGCGTCGCGGCGGGCGCGCGCCACCGCACGCGCCGACGCCGACGAGCTGGTCGGCGAGCTGGTGGTCTCGGTCCAGATGGGCTTCGGCACCCGCCAGCTGCCCCGCGCGCTCGGCGCGCTGCGCCGCCGCTACCCGCGCCTTGAGGTCACCGTCTTCGAGGAGCCCAGCTCGGCCGAGCTGGAGCGGCTGGGCCGGCGGGGCGTGCTGGACCTGGCCCTGATGGCGGCCTGTGAGGAGAGCCCCGCCGACGCCCACCGCCTGGGCGAGGAGGAGTTCGTCGTGGTGCTGGGCACCGGTCACCCTCTGCTCGCCACGGACCGGGTGGCGCTGCGCGACCTGGCCGGCGAGGCGTGGGTGCGGTTCGACCGGGACAGCGCGCTCGACGCCGTCCTGGCCGACGTGCTCCGCGAGCACGAGCTGACCGCCACCACGGTCGCCCGCGTCTCCCAGACCGCGACGGCCGCCCGCTGGGCCGCCCACGGCCTGGGCGTGACGCTCGTCCCCGCCTCCGCCGTACCGCACGGCCACGAGCACCTGGCACGCCCCGTGGTCCCGGCCGTCTCCCACCCCGTCCTCGCCGTGCTCCGCTCCCACCCGGGCCCGGCGGAATCGGCCCTGCTCGGCTTTCTCCGCCAGGAGTCCTGGTCCGGCTCCGCGATGTCGACGCGACGCCCCGAGGACGGGGAATTCGCGCCGACACCCTGATTCCGTGGGGGCGGGCCGGGAAATACCGCGTTTCCCGGAAAAGGAACGACGGGCGCCCCGTCGCGGATTTCCGGTGCGTACCGCCGTCAGCGGGGGAATTCCCCGCCGTCCACGGTGAGATTGCTCCCGGTCAGCCAGCCCGCCCGGGCGGAGACGAGGAAGAGCACCGCGTGGGCGATGTCGTCGGGCTGGCCCTCACGCCCCAGCGGCACCCGTGCGACGTCCGTGCCCTGCCCGGCGTCCAGCCGTGCCCACTGCTGGCGCGTGTGGACGCCACCGGGGGTGTCCACCCGCCCCGGGGTGACGGTGTTGACCCGGACTCCGGCCGGGGCCAGCTCCGCGGCCAGCCCCCGGCTGTAGTTCTCCAGCGCCGCCTTGGCCGTCGTGTAGTGCAGGAACGGCGCCGGCGCCAGGGGTACGGCCGCCGAGGATATGTGCACGACGCTCCCCGCGCGCCGCTCCCGCATCCCCGGCACCAGCAGCGCGTCCAGCCGTACCGAGGCCAGGAAGTTGAGGTCCAGCGCGTCCTGCCACTCCTCGTCGGGGATGGTCAGGGCGCTCTGGTGCGGCCGCGCCCCGCCCGCGTTGTGGACCAGGATGTCCACCCCGCCGAACGTGTCCAGCGCCGCGTCCGCCAGCGCCCGGGTCCCCGCCCGCGTCCGCACGTCGGCCGCCACGAAGGTGGCTCCCATGGGCACCGTGTCCGTCGCCGACCTGGCGGTGGTCAGCACCTGGGCGCCCGCGTCCAGCAACTGTCGTACGACGGCCGCCCCGATGCCGCGCGAGCCTCCCGTCACCAACGCCCGCGTTCCCGCGAGTTCTCCCGTCGGTGATCCCGTGTCAGTCGTGGTCATGCCACCGGTCCTTTCCCTCACGTCATGGTGTGTTCGACGAAAGGCAATTCCGCATGCGGCGTACGCCCTGCCGAAAGGAATTCCCGATGCTCTCTCCGTCGAACTGTTGTGACGGTACGTCGGCACCGAAAGGGCCGGCAAAGACGAAAGAACAGCGGCACCCATAGGGGATTCCTATGGGCCCGGCGACGGGTCCGCGACGCGTTGGTGGCCCGCGCCCCGGCCACCGGTGGCTTCCGGTGTCGGGGGCTCGCGGTGTCAACGGGAGGCGGGGCGGCTCACCCGGTGGGGGTGTGGTCGGGCAGGGTGAGGGCCGAGTGGGCCGGCCGCCCTCGGGTGGGGGGCGTGGCGCCGAGGGTGCGCAGCATGGCGTCGCGGCGTTCCAGGGCCTCGGCGGTGGTCGGGAAGAGCGTGGCGTCGCCCTCGCCGACCTGGTCCTGGTTGAGGGTCACGAACGGTCGGGTGTCTCGTTCGTAGGCGGCGAAACCGGCGGCGTGGCCCCGGTCGGCCAGCGCGGCGGCGAGCATGTACGCGCCGACGAGCGCGAGGCTCGATCCCTGCCCGGTCAGGAACGAGGGCGCGTACGCGGCGTCGCCCACCAGCGCGACCCGGCCGCTGGACCAGTGGGGCACGCGGATCTGGCTGGCCCCGTCGAGGAACAGGTCGTCCGCCTCGCGCAGGGCGGCCAGCAGGTCCGGAACGCGCCAGCCCGCGTCGGCGAAGACCTCGGTGACCAGGTCCCGTTGGGCCCCGGCGTCCCGGAGCGCGCCGAGCGGCGGTCGCGGGTGGGCGAAGGTCAGGAGGGCGTGTACGGCGTCCCCCTCCCCCACGGCGTACAGCGCGGCGGCCCGGCCCGGGTCGTTCCACAGCACCGTCTCGTGGGCGAGTCCGAAGGTGTTGGGCAGGGTGAACCCGGCGAAGCGGTAGCCGAGGTAGCGGTGGAACCGCTCCTCGGGGCCGAAGACCCGCGCGCGGGTGTGGGAGTGCAGGCCGTCGGCGCCCAGGACCAGGTCGAACGTGCGCCGGTCGCCGCCGCGAAAGGCGACGTCGACGCCGTGGTCGGACGGGTCGAGGGTGTCGATGGAGTCGTGGAAGAGGAACTCCACGTCGTCACGGACGGCGTCGTACAACGCCCGGGCCAGGTCTCCGCGCCGCACCTCAAGGTCCTGCCCGGCGACGCCGCCGGTCAGGGTGTGTGGGTGGACCGAGGCCACCTGGCCACCGTTCGCGTCGAGGAAGGTCAGCCGGCGCTGGTCGATGTGCGCCGCGCGCAGGCGCGGGAGGAGTCCCATGCGCCGGACGACCTCGTGTGCGGTGCCACGGATGTCGACGGGGTAGCCGCCGCCGCGCACGGCTGACGCCTTCTCGACGACCGTGACCCGGAATCCGTAACGGTGCAGCCAGAACGCGAGGGTGGGCCCGGCGACGCTGGCCCCGGAGATCAGGACGCGGCGCCGGGACGCGGTGGAGAGGGGCTGGGACGCAGCGGTACGGGTCATTCCCCGACTCCCTTGTTCATGGTGCGGGCGACCAGCAGGGCGAGCGCCGTGATGGCGCCGGCGAGGACGAAGCCGGTGACGAAGCCCGCTTCGGCGGGGATGTCCGCCCCGGCGGGCGTCTGGGCGGTGAGGATGGCGCCGCTGACCTGAACCCCCACGGCGAAGCCGACCACGCGGGTCACCAGGACCAGGCCGGTGGCGATGCCGGTGTCACCGTGGTCGACGGAGGTGGCGGTGCCGGTCACCACCGCCGTCACGCACAGGCCGTTGGCCAGCGCGATCGCCGCCTTGGCGAGGACGACGTGCCAGATCTGGGTGTGTGCGGCGGCCAGGGTGAACAGGGCGCCGGCCAGCAAAACGATCCCGGTGGTGACCACGGCGCGCGAGCCCAGCCGCCGGGCCCCGATCCCGCTGATGGGCCCGGCCAGGGCCCCGGCCACGACGCCGGGCAGCAGCAGGAGGCCGATCTCGGTGGCGCTGGCCCCGAAGCCGTACGCGTCGTCGGGTGTCGCGAGGAGTTGGGGGACGAGGTAGACGCCCACCGAGGTGCCGACACACACGACGAACGTCAGCGCGCACGACTTCCACACCGTGGGCCGGGCCAGCAGGCGCAGGTCCACCAGCGGCGAGGCCGCCCGGCGCTCCACGAGCGTCCAGCCGGTCGCCAGGGCGACCAGGGCCAGCACGAGGACAGCCAACAGGAGTGGCCGCGCGAGGAGTTGGGGCGCCCTCGCGAGGATGACCATGAGTGTGCCCAGCGCCCCGCTGAGCAACAGCAGGCCGGGCCAATCCACCGCGCCAACATTCGACCGGTCCGGCGGATCGGGCGGCAGCAGCCTGCCCACCAGCACGGTGGCGAGGGTGACCGCGATCGTGGGCAGGGCGAACATCCAGTGCCGCGACAGCCCTTCGGCCACCGGGCCGGCCGACAGCGTCCCCGCCGTCCCGCCACCCACGAACAGTCCGCTGACCACGCCGATGGCCATCTTCGACGCCGTGGCGGGGAGGTGGTCGCGCACCAGGACGAACGACAGGGGCAGCGCGCCCACCATGGCCCCCTGGAGCACCTGGCCGAGTAACAACACGGGCAGGTTGGGCGCCAGGGCGGACACCAGGCCCCCGACGCAGACCACCGCCATCAGCCGGACCAGGACCCGCTTCCCGCCGTAACGGTCACCGAACCGGCCGGCGAGGGGGGTCACGAGCGCACCGGTGACCAGTAACACGACGCTGAGTAAGGCCCCTTCGGCGGGGCTCATGTCCAGTTCGCGCTGGAGGAGGGGGAGCGTCGGTGTCACCACCGACTCCAGGGCGCCGATGGCGACTGCCAACGCGCCGAGCGCCCCGACAGCGGCTCTTCCGACGCGCGCCGGGGGAGCCAGGGTTGTGGTCATGGTCGTCCTTTCGTCATATGCCGGACGGGGCGGCCGAGGCACGGTCGCCGGGTCGGCCGGGCCCGGCGCGGATACGGCCGGGCCCGGCGCGGATACGGCCGTCAGCGCGCGGACGACGGCCGGTCACGCGGGGGCGTGCTGTGGGGTGTGCCGGGTGGAGGGGTTCGGGGCCGGGCGGTGGAGCGCGCCCGGAGCGGGGGTGCCCAGGGGGCGTACGCCCCGACGGTGAGCGGAGCGAACGCGCGGAGGTGAGGTGTGCCGTACGACCCGAACTACACTACACCGTGCAGTGTAGAAAGGTTAGGATGACCGCATGCCGACCACGAAGACGCTGCGCGAGGGGTCCACGCGAAAGCGGACCGCGATCCTCTCGGCGGCCCGGGAACTGTTCCTCACCGACGGCTTCGACCGGACCAGCGTCGACGCGGTCGCCGCCCGAGCCGAGGTGTCCAAGCGGACGATCTACGACTACTTCGGCGACAAGCGGACACTGTTGCGCGCCGTGGTCGACAGCGTCGGCCAGTCGCTGGTCGCCACGATCCGGCACACCCTGGACGAGACCCTCACCGACCTCACCGAGGCCACCGAACTCGAGGACGCCCTGGTCACGTTCGCGATGCGGATCGCGACCGACATGCTCGGCTCGGCGGAGTACGCGACGCTGCAACGACTGGTCCAGGTGGAGTCCGACCACCTGCCGGGCCGGCGTTACAGCTCCATGGCCGACACTCCCGACGAGGCGCTGGCCGAGCGGCTGGCGGACCTGGGCGCGGCCGGGTCGCTCGTCGTCCCCGATCCCCGGCTGGCGGCCGACCAGTTCATCGCGCTGACCTTCGGTGTCGCCCTGGACCGGCTCGGCTCCGCGAACGCTGCCGAGGACACCCGCGTACGACCGCTCGTCATCGAGGGTGTCCGCACCTTCCTGCGGGCCTACCGCCCCCGGTAGCCCCGGGGCGGCCCCCCGGCGCGCCGCCAACGCGCCCTCCCCCACGCCACCGCGCCCGCCACGCCGGCCACCACCGGCCCGCCGCCACGCCAGCGACCGACGCACGCGCCACCGGCCGCCGCCGGCCGCCCGCCCTCTCGGCGCAGCACGACGAGAGGGCCCCGGGCAGGCGGGAATCCGCTGGCTCGGGGCCCTCGGTTCGCGAGCCCCCCGACCCGCGAACCCCGCGTCGCGGCACACGTCCGCGCGCGTCTCCTCAGTCGGCCCGTGGCGGATCGACGAGGGTCACCAGACGGCTCGGGCCGCCGCCGTGGGTGGCCGGCCGGGTGGCGGGACGGTCGGCGCGGAGGGTGACGTTCTCCGGGTAGAGCCGGCCGAGCAGGGCCAGGGTGACGAGGTCGTCCTGGCCGGTGGCGTCCAGGGTGACCTCGCCCGCCTCCGTCCACACCAGCCCTGGCGCGCGCAGTGTCGCCCACAGGTCGGCGGTGCGGGGCGGGCGGGACGGGCCCTCGGGGCCGGCCTCGGTGGCGGGGTCCGGATGGTGGGCGAAGCGGTGGCCGCGCAGCGCCTGGCCGAGGTCCACGCGGGCGCTCACGCCCTCGTAAGTGACCTCGATGGCGGCGGTGCGGGACCCGTCGGCGGCCGGGCCGGGCACGGTGCGGGCGACGAGTCCACCCGGCGTGGGGGTGGCGGGCGACAGGTCCTCGACCCGGGTACGGGGCGCGGCGTAGTAGTCCCGCGTCGCGGCGACGTACGTACGGGGCGTGCTCGCGGCCGGGTCGGGGCGCCAGGTCAGCAGGTAGCGGGGTGCCGTCAGCGGCGGCTGGTCGAGGACGGCGGGCAGGGCCGTGCCGCCACCGGCCTCGAAGCCGTAACCGGCCGGGCCCCCGGCGCCGGTGACCACGTGTCGAGCGAAGGCCACGACGCTGGCGTGCCGTATCCGGCGGACCAGGAGTTCGGTGAGGAACGCGTCCCGGGCCGGTTCGATGTGCCGCAGCCCGGTCGGGGTGACCAGGAGTGGGACGTCCCGCCAGTTGGTGAAGGGCAGCAGGGCGTCGCGGAGCAGGACGATCTGGTGCAGCCACTCGTTGTAGAGCTGCATGGCGACGGGGCCGCCCCGGGCGCCCAGCAGCAGGTCGGCGGCGGCGGGGGTGAGCAGGTGGCCGTAGCAGTGGCTGCGGACGACCAGCGGCCCGGCGGGCAGGGCGATCCGGTCGGCGAGCAGGTTGGTCAGGGCGGTGTCGGCCCAGGAGGCGAGCCCCTCGCCGATCTCCCTGGCCCGGGCGCCCAGTTCGCGGGCGGCGAGGGCGCTGCCCGGACCGGTGGCCAGCGGCAGGGAGGTCTCCCGGGTGTCCAGGGCGAGCGTCGAGCGGATCTGGGTCGCCAGCACCTCGCCGTCGGCGCGGGTGAGCGCGGTGTCGTCGATGACGCCCTGGAGCAGCGGCTCCATCGCCGTGAAGACGTCGCGGGCGCGCAGCACGGTGCCGGCGGCGGGGAAGGTGTTCCACCGAGGGCCGCCGAAAACGCCCACGCTCGGGGTGGGTGTGCCGGTGGCGGACGCGCTCGGGGTGGGTGTGCTCGGTAGGGACGCGCCGGGGGTGGGTGTGTGGGGCATGGGTGCTCCAGGGTCGCGGTGCGGTGGTGGCGGCGGATCGGGGGCGTGGTGGCGTGATCCCGACGCCTTATCTGGATCGTGCGATACAGATTGCGGACACGAAAAAGTCAGTCGAGGACGGCCAGGGCGACCTCCACGAGAGGGTCGAGGGTGTGCGGGTCCGGCGTGACCTTCGCGGAGACCAGCAGCCCGTTGAGGAAGGTGACGAGGAAGGCGGCGAGGGTGTGGGGGTCGTGTCGGGGGGCGATCTCGCCCCGCTCCACCGCGACCCGCAGCACCTCGGCGAGCGCGTCCCGGCTGGCATCCTGCATGTCGCGTACGGTGCGCCGGAGCGAGGGGTCCTTCGGCAGACGCTCACAGGCGGCGTTGACCACCAGGCAGCCCCGGCCGTCGTGCGCGGCGGCGACCCGGACCCGCCCGGTCAGCATCGCGCGGATGGCCGAGCGGACGTCCGCCCCCTCCTCCAGGTCACGCAGGGCAGCCGCCGCCAGGGTGGCGCGATAGTGCTCCAACGCGGCCCGGTAGAGGCCGTCCTTGTCACCGAACGCCGCGTACAGGGAGCCCTGGCCGATACCCAGGTGCTGGGTCAGGTCGCGTACCGAGGTCGCCTCGTAGCCGCGCGTCCAGAACAGGTCCATCGCACGGCTCACCGCCGCTTCGGTGTCGAACTCCCGGGTCCTGGCCATGGGCCCACCGTAACCTATCTGGATCACTCGCTCAAGAAAGCGTGGCAAGCGCGGGTGGCGACCCCGAGGGCGTCAGCGGAGGCGGCGGACGAAGACGTCACTGACGCCGTTGGTGTCGCCTGCCACCAGGTCGGGTGACTCGCTGACGAAGGACAGGGACCGCCCGGTCTGATCGGGGCGCGCGCCCCACGATCCGCCGGCGGGTGACCGGCCGTCCAGCGCGGAGACCAGCCGGGTGACCTCACCGGTGACCAGGTCGCGACGGTAGGTGTCCCACGCCGGGTGGGGGTCGTCGGGGGCGAAGTCCGCGTCGGACGCGGTGAAGTAGACGATGCGGTTGTCCGGGCTCAGCCCCAGCCCGTACGCGGCCCGTCGGGGAACACCGCCGTCCGGCAGGAGCACCAGCCGTCGGTAGGTGCCGGTGCGCAGGTCCCGCGCGTAGGTGTTCCACACGTCGACGGGCTCGCCCTCGGACACGATCCGCTCCCCGGACTGGAACAGCAGGTACCGGCTGTCGGCCGAGAAGGCCATCTCGTAACTGACCTTCGCGGGCAGGCCGTTGAGGTTGTACGCGCCGGCCGTGGTCTGGGCCGCGCGCCGGTCGCGCACCCCGAAGGTGATGTAGGGCATCGGCCGCCTGGGGGCGCGCGGCGGCTCGCTCCAGGGAAACAGGGTCCGGGCCGTGGTGGTGAAGGTGACCTGCCGCCCGTCGGGACTGAGCAGGGACTCGGCGGACGCGCCGTCTCCCTGGGTGCCGTCGGTGGCGACGCTGGCCAGTTCGGTGGTGCCCCGGCGGCGGTCGCGCACGTAGACGTCGCCCGTGCCGTTGGTGTCCTTAGGCCCGAAGTCGGCGCGGAGCGAGGTGAAGGAGACGTACCGGCCGTCCGCGCTGAGAGACGCTCCGAAGCTGCGGCCGGCCGGGGCGTCGGCGTCCTTGGTGGTGACCAGTTCGGTGGTGCCTCGCCGACGGTCCCGGAGATAGACGTCGGGGCCCGGGTTGGTGTCGCGCGCGTCCAGTGCCGACTCCGCGTCGAAGACGACGAAGCGCCCGTCGGCGCTCACGGCGTGCCGCCCGCCCAGCCCGGTCGCCAACCGTCCGTCCGCCCCCGCGCTGACCAGGTCGACCCTCCCGGTGCGCAGGTCCTTCGCGTAGAGCTGGATGCCCGGGTGCTCGGTGCCGGGCACGAGGTTGGTGGCCTCGCTGACGAAGACGACCGTGTGGCCGTCGCCGCTGATCACCGCGTTCCCGGACGCGCCGTCGGCCTGCGCTCCGTCGGCGGTCACGCTGACCCGCTCGACCAGTGGCCCGGGCCCGGCCGGGGCGCGGTCGCCGGTCACGGTGGAGCCGAGGGCGGGGGCGGCGGGCAGGGCGAGGGCGCAGAGCCCCACCGCCACGAGCGAGGTTCGCAGTCGGTTACGTCGCACGGAGCCTCCCAGGACGAGTGCGCCCCGTGACCGGGACAGGACAAGCCAACCCGCCCCGGGGGAACCGGTCAACGACGGAACGGGCCACTCCCTCGCCCCTCCCCTCCCCCACACCGACCGGCCCGGCCGGGGGTGTGCGCCACCCCCGGCCGGGCCGGCGCCCGCGCGCCACGAGCGGCGGGCGGGCGCCGGGCCTCACCCGCGCGCCGGGGGCGTACGGGCTCCGGTGTCGGTCAGCGTGACAGGTCGGCGCCGGGGCGGGAGCGGGCCCGGGGCCGGGTTGGCGGGTCGGTGTCCGGGTCGGTGTCGGTAGGTCGCTCGCGCGTGGGGGTGGTGCGGGAGGCGGACATGCCGCGCGCGTGGAGTTCGACGGCCAGCGGGGCCGCGGTGAACATCGAGGAGTAGGTGCCGACCAGGACGCCGATGAGCAGCGCGATCGCGAAGTCGGTCAGCGAGTCACCGCCCACCAGGGCCAGGGTGGCCAGGATGCACACCGCGCCCATGCCGGTGTTGACCGTACGCGGCACCGTCTGGAGCAGCGCGGCGTTGGTCGTTCGGGCGTAGGGCCGCTTCGGATGGCTGGCCCGCAACTGCCTGACCCGGTCGAAGATCACCACGGAGTCGTTGACCGAGTAGCCGATGACCGTGAGCAGCGCGGCCAGGAAGACCCCGTCGATGGGTTTGCCGAGCCAGGCGAAGGCGCCCACCACGATCAGCGCGTCGTGGACCATCGCCACCACCGCCGACAGGCCCAGCGCGAGGCGGAAGCGGACGGCGAGGTAGAGCAACTGCGCGCCCACCGCCACCGCGAGGGCGATCAGCGCCCCGCGCCGCAGCTCCTCCCCCATGCTGGGGCCGATGAGTTCGTCGCGGACCTTGTCCACCGGCTCCCCGGCCAGGTCGCCGAGCGCCTCGCCCACCCGCGCCTCCTCGGCGTTGGTCATCCCCCCGGTGCGTACCGTCAGCTCCCCCTCGCCCGAGGCGTGCACGACGGCGCGGGGGAAACCGGCGTCGGCCAGCGCGTCGCGGGCCCGGTCGACGTCCACGGGCGCGGCGGTCGCGTACTCCACGAGCCGGCCCCCGGTGAACTCCACGCCGAAGTCGAGACCGCGTACCAGGATGCCCGTCGTGGCCAGCAGCATCGCCACGGCCGAGCCGGCGAGCCAGCGTCGCGGGTGGCGCATCAGGTGCGGGTCGCGGCGGGTGAGCCAGGTGCGTACGCCGCCGACGTGGGCGATCCCGGTGACCCGGGGCCGCTTGCGCACCGCGCGGCGGGCCACCGCGAAGTCGGCCAGCGCGCGGGTGACGACCAGTGCGCTGATCATGGAGGCCACGACGCCGATGCCCAGCGTGACGCCGAAGCCACGGACCGGTCCGGAGGCGAAGAGGAACAGCAGCGCGGCGGCGATCAGCGTGGTGATGTTGGAGTCGGCGATGGCGCTGAACGCCTGCCGGAATCCGGTGGCCAGCGCGGAGCGCGGGGTCTTGCGTGTGAGCGCCGCGTACTCCTCCCGGGCGCGCTCGAAGACCAGCACGTTGGCGTCCACGGCCATGCCGATCGCCAGCACGAACCCGGCGAGGCCGGGCAGGGTGAGGGTGGCTCCCAGGGCCACCAGGGCGGCGTAGGAGATGAGCCCGTAACAGACCAGGGCCAGCGCCGCCAGGGCGCCCAGGAGGCGGTAGACCGCGATGATGAACAGGCCGGTCAGGGCGGTGCCGATGAGGGCCGCCCACGCGCTGGCCTCGATGGCGGCGGCGCCCAGGGTGGGGCCGACGGTGCGTTGCTCGACGGCCTCGACGGGGACCGGCAGCGCACCGCCGTTGATCAGCAGGGCGAGTTCGCGGGCCTCCTCGCGGTCGAAGTCGCCGGTGATCTGGGTGGAGCCGCCGGCGATGCCCTTCTCGCACGCGACGCCGGGGTCGACCTGTGGGGAGGAGATGACCTCGTCGTCCAGGACGATCGCCACCCGGCGGACCGGGTCGCCGGGCGCGGCGCAGGCGGCCTGGCCGGTCAGCTCGGCCCACCCGTCCTTGCCGGGCCCCCGGAAGTCGACGCTGACGAACCAGCCGAGGCCGCGCTGCGGATCGATACGCGCCTCGGCCTCGGAGACCTCGGCTCCGCTGAGCGAGGACGGGCCAAGGCGCAGCGGCCTGCCGTCCTCGTCGGGCAGGACGCGTTCCCCCTCGCCCGCCGTGGTGGGCGAGGGGGCGGGTGTCTCCGGCCCCTGGCCGCGTACGGGGTGGAAGGCGAGCTGGGCCGTGCGGCCCAGGACGTCGGCGGCCTCGCGCGGGTCCTGGACGCCGGGCAGTTCGACGATGATCCGGTTGTCCCCGGAGCGGGTGAGGGTGGGTTCGGTGACGCCGAGTCCGTCGACGCGGCGGCGCAACACCTCCAATGTGCGGTCGGCGGCCTTGGAGTCGGCCGTGGCGGTGGGCGTGTCACGGGTTTCGAGCACGATCTGGGTGCCGCCCCGCAGGTCGAGGCCGAGACGGGCGGGGACGGTCACGGCGACGTACAGCGACAGGGCGACGATGGCGAGCGCGAGCAGGGCCCGCACTCGCGTGGAGCGGGTCAAGGGATGCCTCCGGCGGGCATGCCGCGGCCGCGCGAGGCGGCGCGGAGAAGGACGGGGAAGAGGTCAGCTGCCGAGCGGTGGCGGCGGTGCCCGTCCGGAGTAGGGGGTGGTGGGGCGGGTGTGCGGGTCGGCGTACGGCGCCGTGGGCGGCGCGCGCCAGCCGACGGGCGGGGTGAAGACCACCGGCACGGGCAGCAGCGTGAGCCCCGGGGGCGGCGCGGTGTGCCGGGTGCCGGAGTGGTCCGCGTTCAGCCGTGGCCAGGTGCCCTCGGGTGGGCTGTGTGGCCCGTGGAGCGCGTGAGCCGGCCCGCCGCCCGCGTCCGCGCCCAGCCGTGTGGTCGGCTCGACGACGGTGCGCCCCGTGGTGGCACCGGATGACGCGCGGGCCGGGTCCGCGTCGGGCGTACCGGGGGCGGGCTGGGTCGGCGGCGGGCCGGTGTCGGCCGGCGCGGCGGGCATGCTGGCAGGCACGTCGGTCGTGCCGGCGGGCGGTACCCCGGCGCTGGTGGCTGGCGGTGTGGCGGCCTCGGCCCACGGCACGGTGGGGGCCGCCGGTGTGGTGGCGGTCTGGGCGGCGGTGGTCTGAGGGGTGGCCGCACGTGCGGGGTGTGCCGTCGGGGACAGCAGGCCCAGGACGCCGAGAAGGAGGGCGACGACGGTCGCCGTCAGCCGCCTGGCCCGCGCGGGGTCGGTGTCGCCGGCGCGCCGGGGGGCGGGCGTCGTACGTCGTGCCATACCGCCTCCCCTTCCGTCGCGCTCGGCCGGTGCCGGGTCGGCACGGTGGTGGGGACGGCGCTCACGCGGGGCGCGCGAAGCCGCCGTCACGGCCCGGCCAGGTCAGCGCCTGGCATCGCGGGTGACCACGGTCCCGGGCACGGGGTCGGGCTTGCCCAGTAGGTTAGCCCGACCCCGCCGCGCCGAGGAGACGGCGCCCACGAGGAGCCGCGCACCCGCTTGGGCGTACGGCTCCGCCGTCACCGCGAGACCACCCCGAGCCCGCGCCCGGCGCGCCCCGGCCTGACCTGGCCTGGCCTGGCCTGGCACAACCCGAGCTGGCTCGGCTCTTTCGGGCCCCGTCTGGCGTCGGCTCGGGCCCGCCCGGCCCGACGCGGCTCGACGTCACCCAGCCCGGCGCGGCGCGGCCCGACGCGGCGTCACACAGCCCATCCCAGCTGGGCCCGACCCGGCCCGGCGAGGCTCGACGCGGCTCGACGGCACCCCGCCCGGCTCGGCCGGCACGCCCCCGCCCGGCCCAGCTGCGAGCCGCCGGGGTTGTTCCCACCCGGGGCGCACCTGGCCCCGCCCCGCCTCGGAGGGCGCCCCGTGCCGGCCGACGGGATGCCCGCGCGGCGCGCGATATTGGCTTGCCCCCGCGGGTCCGTGTCACAAGACTCCCGCCTATGACGACCACCGCGCACGATCTGGCTCTCGCGTCCTTTCGATGGGTTGACGGTCATGTCGATGTCTGGCCGGTCTTCCGGGACGCGGAGGTGCTGGCCGCCGTCGTGGCGGGGCTCGCCGCACCGTTCCGGGGCGGGGCGGTCACGGCGGTCTGCGGAGTGGAGTCGCGGGGGTTCCTGCTGGGTGGCGCGGTGGCCGTGGCGCTTGGCGTGGGTTTCGTCCCCGTCCGCAAGGACGCCGGCCTGTTTCCCGGGGACAAGGTGGTGCGCGAGAGCGCACCCGACTACCGGGGCCTGCGCCACCGGCTGCGGCTCCAGCGCTCAACGCTGAGCACGAGCGACCGTGTCCTGTTCGTCGACGACTGGTTGGAGACCGGCAGCCAGGCGGCCACCGTCAGGGAGATCGTCGAGGCGTGCGGGGCCGGCTGGGAGGGGTGCGGCGTCATCGTCGACGAGCTCGGCGACGACGCGCGGCGGCGTGAACTCGGCCCCGTACACAGCCTGTTGGACGCGAGCGAGCTGCCGCCGTACGTGGCCTGAGCGGCCCGCGCCCCGGAGCTCCGCCCGAGGAGCCCGGGGCGCGCTGTGTGCTCCCCCGCCCGTCAATGCTCACGACCTGTTCACCCGCGCGCTGCTCCCGGCCCGGGGCGCCCCGGGCCACCATGAACGACGCCACCTCCCCCGTGATCTGCCCTTCGATGTACGGGAGTTGACGTACCCATGCGCATTCTCCGGCACGGCGTCGCCGCCGCGACGGCCACCGCCTCGGTCGCCGTCACCCTGCTCGCGACGGCTCCCTCGGCCCAGGCCGCACTGCCCACCCCGATCAGCGCCACCACGGCCCGCTCCTACCTGGCGGCCATGCCCGCCACCCCCGAGGGCCCCCGCACCGGCTACAGCCGCGACCTGTTCCCGCACTGGATCACCATCAGCGGCGCCTGCAACACCCGGGAGACCGTGCTCAAGCGTGACGGGACCAACGTGGTCACCGACTCCTCCTGCGCCGCCACCTCGGGCAGTTGGTACTCCCCCTACGACGGGGCCACCTGGTTCGCCGCCTCCGACGTGGACATCGACCACCTGGTGCCGCTGGCCGAGGCGTGGGACTCGGGAGCCCGCGACTGGTCCACCGCCACCCGCCAGTCCTTCGCCAACGACCTCACCCGCCCGCAGCTCCTGGCCGTGACCGACAACGTCAACCAGGCCAAGGGCGACCAGGACCCCGGTACGTGGTGGCCCTCGCAGACCGCCTACCGGTGCACCTACGCCCGCGCCTGGGTGCAGGTCAAGCAGCACTACGGGCTGAGCGTTGACGCGACCGAGAAGAGCGCGCTCACCTCGGTCCTCAACGGCTGCTGACCCGCGCGCGGGGGGGGGGGGGCCCCCCCCCCCCCCCCCCCCCCCCCCCCCCCCCCCCCCCCCCCCCCCCCCCCCCCCCGCCCCCCCCCCCCCGCCGCCCGCACCAAC